>NZ_CP126625.1:3111560-3422716 GCF_030219325.1 Geothrix sp.
AGCAACTCACCAGGCTTCCATCGTCCTTTCGCCGGGCCAGGATGAATGGTGCACGGGGCGCCCGGACCGCCGAGGCCTCCAGGCGGACGAGGATCCGGCCCTGCCCCGGATCGTGGCGCAGGTCCGCCACGCCCTTGCTGGGGAGGCGGAACAGGCCGAGGACCTCGAGGTTCCGGACGTTCTCCCCGGTGCCCCGCACCAGCTGCAGGCTGTAGCGCATCCACAGGCCCTTGGGCAGCAGGTGGATGGCCTCGGCCCGGATGGGCACCGCCAGCGACAGCATGAGCTCCAGGCCGGCTTCGGCTGTCCCTCCCTCCAGCGTGGGGTCCAGGCGCCGGGCGCCGGGCGGGGGCAGCTGTGCCGACAGGCGGCGCGGGGCGGGGCGGACGAGCGGTTCCAGCCGACCCAGGGTCTGCGCCTTGCGCGGCAGCGGGGGCACGGCCACCCGCGCGGCCTGCCCGCCCGCCAGCGGCGTCATGCGGATGACCTCGGCCTCGGCACCCCACCGGGCCCAGCCAGACTCAGCGCAGAGCCTGGCCTGAAAGGGCTCCAGGGCCTTCGCCTCGGTGGCCCCGCTGAGCCGCTGCATCTCGCGGCAGGCCGTGACGGGGGGCTCCAGGCCGGCCCGGACCTCGGCCCCCAGGGGCGCGGAGCCACGGGCCTGCGGCAGGAAGGGCTCGGCGGCCACCTCCACCACCCGGAGTCCGGCGAAGGCCTGCCGCAGCGTTTCAGCCGCGTCCGCCATCGCATCCTTCACCCGGCCGAACATCAGGACTCCTTGACGACCAGGCTCTGAAGGGCCGCCGTGACGCGCTCCAGGGGCTCGGCCAGATCCATGTGGTAGCCCGCCTCCAGCAGCTTCCCCACGGCCTGCTCCTGAGCCGCCGGTTCCACCGCGGCGGCGAACATCACCCGCAGCGGGGCGGCGCCTTCGGCCAGCTGGATGAGCAACTCCCGCGGCCCGGCCCGGAAGGTGTCCCCCACCTTGGAGAGGGGGGACTCCTGGCTCTTCTGCACCGCCAGGACCGGGTACTTCACGTCGCCGGACCAGCCGCCCGCCAGTTCCGTGGCGCTGAGGATGAACAGGTCGGGCGGCGCCTTGAGCTCCTTCAGCAGCGTCTTCTGGATGACCTCCTCCTTGAGGTGCGGCTCCAGCGACTTGCCGTAGAGGATGCTCTGCAGGCGCGTGGGCGTGATGGGCTCGGTGTAGCGGAAGTCCAGCGGGATCCCGGAGGTGTCCGTGACCAGGAGGCCGCCGAGGTAGCTGGCGCCCTCCTTGACGGCCATGAAGTACGCGAGCTTGATGGGATCTGCCATGAAGACACCTCTGCCGGGAAGGCTACATCCCCATCGGCGGAACCTGCTCTTGCCTTTTGTCCCGCTCCTGGTACATTGGTTATTCCACTCGTTGGGGAGTGGTCTAATGGTAGGACAACGGTTTCTGGTACCGTCAGGTGAGGGTTCAAATCCTTCCTCCCCAACCATTCACAACTTGTTCAGTGGTCCCATCGTATAGCGGTTAGTACACCGCCCTCTCACGGCGGGAACAGGGGTTCGATTCCCCTTGGGACTACCAACAACGGCCCGGCGCAAGCCGGGCCTTCTTCATGTCCCAAGGGGAATCGAAATCCCAGCCAGCGCGCAGGTAGGGCCAGGCTCGGACAGCCTGGGGGGCTGTTCGAGCCGGTCCGCCGCAGGCGGAGGCCCGTGCGCATGCTGGCGTGCGGCCGGAGCGTCACCTCGGAGGCGCAGCCGCAGAGGTGACGAGGAGGGATTCCCCTTGGGACTACCAGCAACGGCCCGGCGCAAGCCGGGCCTTCTTCATGTCCCAATGAGAGTCGAAGTCAGCAGTGGCCGGCCTTCTCACCGGTGCCGTTCCCGCCGTGAGCGCGCCGGATCAGGAGGCCAGCGCCACCAGCGCCCGCACCGCTTCCCACCCCTTCGGCGTGAGCACGTAGGAGTGGCTGAGGTCCAGGCTCAGCAGCCCGCCCTCCTCCAGCTTCGGCAGCGATTCCCCGGCGGGCACGGCCTGGGTCTCGCCCTTGCCCAGCAGCGTGACCACGCCTTCTTCATCGAGGTAGAAGCCGAGGCGCCCTTCGGCATCCCGGGATGCCAGGTGGAGCACGCAACGGTCGTGGGACGTCAACTGCATGGAAACCTCTGGATCCATCTAGTCAGTCGACTGATCGGTTCACAAGTTAATTGATGTTAAGAAGCGGCTTGAGAAGGCCACGAGTGGGTCTTTTCTGCCCTCCCGCATCCGTCCTGTTCGCTTCCGGGCCCGGCCTGTGTTTGGATGGGGCATGCGCACGCGTTGGCTCTGGCTCTTTCCCCTGGCAGTGGCCGCAACCATCGTCTGGCTGAGCGCCCAGTCCCATTATCCGGGCGGCATCCAGCTGCCGCCGCCTCTGGACAAGGTCGCCCACGCCTGCGTGTTCGGGGGCCTCGCCTGGGCCCTGGACTTGGCGATCCGGCGCAGTCGGCCGGACTTGCCCATGTACCGGAGGCATCTGCTGGTCTTCGGGATGGTGGCCGTGTTCGGCGCCACGGACGAGTGGCACCAGAGCTTCGTGCCCGGTCGGTCCTGCGAGTTCGGCGACTGGGTCGCCGATGCCTTCGGGGGGGGATTGGGGCTTCTGGCCGGGAACCTCCACCTCCTGTTCACTCGCCACTTGGCGGCGCTGTCCTGGTGGCGCGGCACGACCCGGCGTTCCGATCCGGGCCGGGACCTGATCCTGGTGGCCGACCCCCACTGGGCGGCGGAGCTCACGGGTCTCGAGGAAGGCACCGCGCGCTTCCCGGAAGCCGACTGGCTCTTCCTCGGCGATGTGTTCGACGTGTGGGTCGGGATGCCCGGCATGGAGACCGAAGCCCAGCGGGCCTTCCTTGAGTGGGTTCGCGTCCGCAGGACCGCAGGCCGCTGGGTGGGGCTGTGGCTGGGCAACCGCGAGTATTTCCTCGAGCGGCATGCCGCCGGCTTCGACCTCATGGGCGAAGGCATCGGCGGCAGGCTCGAAGGCGAGCCCCTGACTTGGGAGCACGGCGACCTCGTCAACACCGCCGACCGGCAGTACCGGCTGTGGAACCTGGTCTCGCGCTCCGGCCTCCTCTGGCTGCTGTTCCGCCTGATGCCCAGCGGCACCGCCCGCCGGGTATCCGCCTGGATGGAACGGAAGCTCCGCACCACCAACAGCACCTACAAGCTGGCCTTCCCGAGGCGGGCCTTCCGCGCCGCCGCCGAGTCCCACCCGGGCACGACCTTCCTCACCGGCCACTTCCATACCCACGAGGTCGAGGCCAACGGCATCGCCCTGCCCTGGGCCCACGAGGGGCGGTTCATGGTGTGGCGCGGCGGGAAGGTGGAGGCGCTCTAAAGGTCCAGCAGGTCCGCCACCTCGCGGCGCAGCTCGGGAATGCCGAGGCCCTTCGCGGCGCTCACCCAAGCGATGTCCGGTGCCTGCAAATGCAAGTCGGCGGCCACGTCCTTGCGCTGTTTCAGCGCCTTGCTGGGTTTCACCTGGTCGCTCTTGGTGGCCACGATGCGGTGGGGCAGGCCCTCGACGCGCAGCCACTCGATCATCTGGTGATCCAGCTTGGTGGGGCCCACTTCCGCGTCCACCAGCACGAAGACCATGCGCAGCGTGGGCCGGCTCGTGAGGTAGCCCTCCACCATGGCCTGCCAGGTGGCCCGCTCAGCGGCGGGACCCGTGGCGAAGCCGTAGCCCGGCAGGTCCACGATCCAGCGATCCGGCCCCGTGAGGAACACATTGATGAGCCGCGTGCGGCCGGGCGTCTTGGACACGCGGGCCAGCTGCTTCTGGTTGGCGAGGGCGTTCAACAGCGAGGACTTCCCCACGTTGCTGCGGCCCACGAAGGCCACTTCCGCGTGGCAGATCCCCAGCTTCCGGGCGTCGGCGGCGGAGGTGACGAAGCGGGCATCGGTGAGGGGCTGGGCCATGGGGATCCAATCTGCTGACTTCAGGCTACAGCCAACGGCTCCTCACACTGTCACGAGGCTCGTCGGCGCGGGCTGGTCGAAGGCGATGCGGCCGTGGTCCAGGCCGATGACGCGCTTGCGCATACGCTGGATGAGGCTGCGATCGTGGGTGGCCACGACCACCGTGGTGCCCTGGCCGTTGATGCGCTCGAAGAGGGCCATGATCTCGTGGGCCAGATCGGGATCCAGGTTGCCCGTGGGCTCGTCCGCCAGCAGCACCAGGGGATCGTTCACCAGGGCGCGGGCGATGGCCACGCGCTGCTGCTCGCCGCCGGACAGCTGCAGGGGGTAGCTGCTGAGCTTGTGCTGCAGTCCCACCATCTTCAGGGCGCGGAAAGTGCGCTGCTTCTGCTCGGCGGCGCTGACGCCCAGCACCTTCAGCACGAAGGACACGTTCTCGAAGATGGTGCGGCTGCGGATGAGCTTGAAGTCCTGGAAGACCACGCCCAGCTTGCGACGCAGCAGGGGAATCTCCGTCTCGGCCATGGAGGCCAGCCGGTGCCCCGCCATCTGGATCTCGCCGCTGCTGGGAATCTGCTCGCGGAAGAGCAGCTTCAGCAGGGTGGACTTCCCCGCGCCGCTGGGCCCCGTGAGGAACACGAACTCGCCGGCGTCGATGCTGAAGCTCACATCCGCCAGGGCGGTGTGGATGCGGTCGTACTGCTTGCCGACGTGGGTGAGCGTGATCATGGCTAGGAGTATTAAACCGCAGATGGCGCAGATGGCCGCAGATTGGATGGGAACCCGCTCCACCGGCGTCCTCGGGGACCCCCTGCAACGCCTTGCCAGCCCCATGGATTGTGGTTCAGGGCGGCCCAGGGTGAAATGGATCATGTCCAACCCGACGGCCATCTTCCTCATCTCCTGCCCGGACCAGAAGGGCATCGTGGCCCGCCTGACCGGCTTCATGTACCAGCACGGCGGCAACATCGTCGACTCGGACCACCACTCGGATCTGCAGGCCGGGCGCTTCCTGGGCCGCATCGAGGTGGAGGTCGCGGGCCTGGACCTGGACCGCGCGGGACTCCGGGCGGGCCTGGCGGCCATCGCCGACCCCATGGGTGGCCACTGGGAGCTGCACTTCTCGGACGTGGTCCCCAGGATCGCCCTCTGGTGCAGCAAACAGGAGCACTGCCTCCTGGACCTGCTGTGGCGGCACCAGGCCGGTGAGCTGGGGGCCGAGATCGCCTTCGTGCTCAGCAACCACCCCACCCTGGGCCGCCATGTCGAACCCCTGGGCATCCCCTTCCACGTGGTGCCCATCACCCGGGACACCAAGGCCGGGGCCGAGGCGCAGGAGCTGGCCCTGCTTCGTTCCGAGCGGGTGGACCTGGTCATCCTCGCGAAGTACATGCAGGTGCTCAGCCCGGATTTTCTGGGGGCCTTCCCCTCGGTCATCAACATCCACCACAGCTTCCTGCCCGCCTTCGCCGGGGCCCAGCCCTACCACCAGGCCCACGCCCGGGGCGTGAAGCTCATCGGCGCCACGGCCCACTACGTCACGCCGGATCTCGATTCCGGGCCGATCATCGACCAGGACGTGGTCCGCGTGAGCCACCGCGACACCGTGGAGGATCTGGTGCGCAAGGGCAAGGACATGGAGCGCCTCGCCCTCTCCCGCGCCGTGCGGCTGCACCTCCAGCACCGGGTGCTCACCTACGGGAACAAGACCGTGGTGTTCGAGTAGGACGATCCCAGCCCTAGAGCCGCTCCACCAGCATGGCCACGCCCTGGCCGCCGCCCACGCAGAGGGCCGCGAGCCCGAGTTTCTTGTTCTCGTCCTGAAGCAGATGCAGGAGCGTCACCAGGATGCGGGTGCCGCTGGCGCCGATGGGGTGGCCGATGGCGATGGCGCCGCCGCGCAGGTTGACCTTGGCGGGGTCGAGGTCGGACAGCTCCGCCAGCACGCCCAGACTCTGGGCGGCGAAGGCCTCGTTCAGTTCGAAGAGGTCGATGTCCTGGAGCTTCACGCCGGTCTTGGCCAGCAGCTTCTGGATGGCGGGCACGGGACCCAGCCCCATGGTGGCCGGGTCCACGCCGGCCTGGGCGAAGCCGAGGATGCGGGCGATGGGCTTGCGGGCCTGGGCGGCGGCCTCGGAGGCCAGCACCAGGGCCGCGGCGCCATCGTTGATGCCGCTGGCGTTGCCCGCGGTCACGGTGCCGTCCTTCTTGAAGGCCGGGCGCAGCTTGGCCAGCCCCTCGGCGGTGGCGTCGGTCTTGATGTACTCGTCCCGGTTGAAGAGCGTGTCGCCCTTCTTCCCGACCAGCGTCACGGCGAAGACTTCGCGGTCGAAGGCGCCGGCGATCTGTGCCGCCGCGGCCTTCGACTGGCTGGCGAGGGCGAAGGCATCCTGGGCCTCGCGGGTGATCCCGTGCCTGGCGGCGACGTTCTCGGCGGTGATGCCCATGTGGGTGTCGCCGTGGCCGCACCAGAGGCCGTCCTGGATCATGCTGTCGATGAGCTTGGCGTCGCCCATGCGGGCACCCCAGCGGGCGGCGGGCAGCAGGTAGGGGGCGTTGGACATGCTCTCGGTGCCCCCGGCCACCACCAGGTCGGCGTCGCCCATGGCGATGGACTGGGCGCCCAGCGAGACGGCCTTGAGGCCCGAGCCGCAAACCTGGTTGGGCGTGTGGGCGGGGGTGGCATAGGACAGGCCGGCCTTCAGGGCCGCCAGGCGCGCGACGTTCTGGCCGCTGCCGGCCTGCAGCACATTGCCCAGCACCACGTCGCCCACCTGCTCGGCGGCAACCTCTGCCCGGGCCAGGGCCTCGGTGATGGCCAGGGCGCCCAGCTGCACCGCATTCAGCGGCTTGAGGGCGCCACCGAAGGTTCCGACGGCCGTGCGGGTGGCGGAGAGGATGTACACGGACATGGGGCACTCCTAGGAAGTTCCAGGGTATCGTGACTAAACCTTCCCACCCCGGGTTCGTGAACTGCACACCAGGCCCGCCCTGGATCTTTCTTCTCCCACGGGAGCCACCATGATCGCCCTTCGCCGCTGGATCCCCCTGTTCCTGGTCGGGAGCGCCCTGCTGGCCCAGGCGCCCCCACCGCCGCCCCCACCGCCGGCTCCGCCCGAACCACCGGCGCCCATGATCGGCGTGGACATCCCCTCGGGCTCCCGTACCGAGCAGCGGACTGAGAAACTGGCCATGGGCTCCAAGCTCTGGGTGAAGAACCGCAATGGCGGCATCCGGGTCACCGGCTGGGACAAGGACGAGGTCGCCCTCACGGCCCAGATCCGGGACAGCGCCAAGCGGAAGGTGGACCTGGTGCTCCAGCGGAAGGGTTCCGACCTCGACATCGAAGCCGTCTTCCAGCAGCCCTCCTGGAGCTTCGGCGTCTACATCAGCCCCCGCTGCGAGATGACCCTCATGGTGCCCCGCAAGCTGCAGGGCCACTTCCGGACCACCAACGGCACGGTATCGGCCGAGAACCTGGATGGCTACGCCCGCTGCGAGGCCACCAACGGCAGCATCGTCGTCTCGCACATCCGGGGCGAGGTCCACGTGGACACCACCAACGGCCCCATCGAGGCCCGGGGCCTGGCCGCGCGCCTCAAGGGCAGCACCACCAACGGACGGATCATCCTCGAGGACGTGGACGGCGGCATCCGCCTGGAGACCACCAACGGCAGCATCCGCGCCCGCAACCTCGACGGCTGGGGCGAGGGCATCCACCTGGAATCCACCAACGGCAGCATCGAGGTGGAACTGGGCAAGGCCGCGGGGGACCTGCACGCCGAGAACAGCAACGGTTCACTGGAGGTCAAGGTCAGCGGCGCCCAGGTGATCGAACAGACCAAGCACAGCGCCCACGTGAAGGTGCCCGGCCGCACCCAGACGATCCGCCTCGAAACCACCAACGGCAGCATCCGGGTCAAGTAGGACTGTGAGGTAGTACTCTGGGAACCATGCGCCTGCTGGTTTCCGTCCTCATCTCGTTCCTCACCCTTCACGCCCAGACGCCCCGCCTGGCCGACGTGCAGGAGCGGCGGCTGGCCAATGGGGTCCGCCTGCTGCTGGTGGAACGGCGCGGTCTGGCCGCCTTCCACGCCACCCTGGTCTTCCGGGGGGGCTGGGCCGAGGAGCCCGCCCCGGCCGCCGGCGGCATGGATCTGCTGGCCCGGGCCCTCTACGGGACCACCTGGCCCGAGGACGTGGACCCCGCGAAGACCCAGCCCGGCCTGGAAGCCCTGCTCAAACAGGAGGAGGGTCTGCTGGAGGCCCTCCGCCTCGAACGCCTCCGCCAGCGCCAGCGCCAGGATCCAGCCAACGCGTCAGCCCTGCCCGCCCTGGAGAGCCACCTGGAGTCGGTCCAGGGCCGCCTGAGGGCGCTGTTCTCGCTTTCCCCCCTGGCCGACCTGTACACCGCGCGGGGTGGACGCCAGACGGCCGAGGCCACGGCCGATGCCCTCCAGGCCCACACGGAATTGCCCCAGGAGGCCTTCGAGTTCTGGTGCCGCACCGAGGCCCAGCGCCTCCGGTCGATCCAGCTCAGCCGGTTCTCGCAGGCCCGCACGGCCCTCGTCACCGAGCTCCGCGCCCAGGGAGCCCAGGGCGTGGCCCTGCTGCGCGGCGCGGCCCTGCCCGGCCATCCCTACGGCCGCGATCTGGCGGACCACCTGCCCTCGCTGGAGGCCCTCCGCTGGTCGGATCTGCGGGCCCTGGCCCGGCGCACCCTGCGGCCGGACCATCTGATGGTCATCATCATCGGCGGCCTGAGCCTGGACAGCGCCCTGCCCACCCTGGAACGCCACCTGGGCAGCCTGCCCGCGCCCCCCGAGGGCGAGGACGCGCTGCTGCCGGAGATTCCCGCCGATCTCGGGGACCGGCGCGTGCAGGCCACCCTGGGTGGGTCGCCCAGCCTGCTGTGCGGCTGGCGCCTCCCCGCCCGCCGGCATCCGGACCACCTGCCCTTGCGTCTGGCGGCACAGCTGCTTGGAGGCGGGCGCACCGCCCGCCTCGAAAGCCGCCTGGTGCGCCAGAAGGCCATGGCCCAGCAGGTGGACCTGCGCATGGATCTGCCCGGCGGCCGGCTTCCGGGTCTGCTGATGATCGGCTTGAAGCCCGCCGATGGCCACAGCCTGGCAGAAGTGGAGGGCGCCCTGCATAGCGAGATCCTCCGCCTCCACCAGGATCCGATCCCCCAGGACGAGTGGCTGCGGGCCATCGCCCAGTTGGAGGCGGACCATGTCCGGATGTTGGACGAACCGGCCGCCCTGGCACGCGCCCTCGGCCAGGCCTGGGCAGAAGGGGGAGACTGGCGGCTGCTGGAATCGGACGCCCAGCGCCTCCGCACCCTGACCCCGGAGTCCGTCCAGGCCGCCGTCCGCGATTGGCTGAAGCCGACCCACCGGACCACCGTGATGCTGGAACCCACGCCCGACGGCCCCCTGAATCCGCTCGAGACAGAGATGAGCCGGGTGCTCAACGCCCTGGCGGCCCACCGCATCCAGGACCCGGCCCAGCGGGAGCGGCTCGTGTCCGAAGGCCTCCGGCAGCTGCGGATGTTGAACCCCGAGGAGCGCCAGCGCACCCTGAAGCTGCTCGAAGCCCAGCTCACCCCGGAGAGACGATGAGGCGGGTCCTGCTGGCCAGCCTGGCGACTGCGCTCGCCCTCCAGGCCCAACCCAGCCCTCAGCGTTTCACCCTGCCCAACGGGCTACGGGTGATCCACCTGGAGGACCATGAGCATCCCGTGGTCCGGGTGCGGCTCCACCTCGGCCTCGAACCTGGCGACACACCCCCGGGCCGCCAGGGGCTGCCCCTGCTGGCGATGCGGATGTTCCTCCACTCCGATGCCGCCGATCTGAAGGCGGAGGCGTTCGACCGTCTGCTGGAGGACTCCGGCATCCAGCTCCGTTCCAGCACAGAGCCCGGGGCCCTAGAGTGGCGGCTGGCAGCCCGCAGCCGGGACCAGGACCGGGCCCTGAGTCTGCTGGCAGATCGGCTGCTCCGGACGGTCTTCGATCCCATGGTCCTGGAGACCCAGCGGCTGGCCTGCTGGCGCCAGGTGGAACAACTGGACGCGACCCCCTTCCAGCGGCTCGAGGCCGCCCTGCTCCAGGCCCCCGACGCGCGCCCCACCCCCATCAGCCTGGGCGCCATCACCCTGGAGGACCTCCTGGCCTTCCGGGCGAAGGTGTTCCGGCCGGACCGGGCCCTGCTCCTGATCCATGGCGATGTGGGCTTGGAGCAGGCCAAGCGGCTGGTGCTGCTGAGCCTGGGTTCATGGACCGCCGGGGACCCACCCCAGCCGCTGGAGCCCTCCGTCCCGGCGCCCCCAGGCAGGGCCCTGGGCCCGGTGGCCAACCCGCTGCGCATTCCCGCACCCGGAGCGGGGTTGCGGGTGCAGGCTGTCCTGCCCCGACCCGCGGGCCTCGCGGCAGAGCCGACCACCCTGATCGCCCTGCTGATCACGGGGGAGCCCACCCTCTTCCCCGTCTCGATCGTCTGCCGCCAGGACTGCCTGGTCGCCACCCTCGATGCCGGGCCGGAGGCCACCCCCGCACAGGCCTGGGCCCTGCTCCAGGGCCGCCTGGACGCCCTTCGCCTCCGGGGGTTCAGCGCCTCCGATCTGGAGAAGGCCCGGTCCGCCTGGGCGGCAGCCCGCAGCCTGGATTCCCTGGACGCGGAGGCCCAGCTGGACGCAGCCGCGGCCCAGGTCTTGGGCCGGGGTGCGACCCGCGACCGCATGAAGGCCCTGGAACTGGACCAGCTGAACGCCGCGCTCCGGACCTGGCTCGGGTCCGGCGAGACCCGCCGCGGCATCAGCGGAGTCCCGGCGGGACCGGGTGATCTCGCGACTGCCGGATCCCAGCGCAGGCTCCGCTAGGGAAGGGCGCTATACCTCCACGCCAAACCGCGAAGCCAGATCGAGGTACCGGGCTCTGATGCCATCCACGACGGGAGCAGGCAGGTGCGGCGCCGGCGGTTGCTTGTTCCAGCCCTCCAGGGTCTCCAGGTAGTCCCGCAGGAACTGCTTGTCCAGGCTCGGCGGATTCCCGCCGGGCGCCCAGCTGTCCGCCAGCCAGTAGCGGCTGCTGTCCGGCGTGAGGGCCTCGTCGATCAGGATCACCTCGTCCGTGTCGCTCAAGCCGAATTCGAACTTGGTGTCGGCCAGCAGAATGCCGCGCTGGCCGGCCAGCTCCGCGCCGCGGCGGTAGAGGGCTAGGCTCAGGTCCCGCAGCTTCTCCGCCAGGCCCCGGCCCACGATGTCGGCCATGCGCTCGAAGGAGATGTTCTCGTCATGGCCCTCCTCGGCCTTGGTGGCGGGCGTGAAGATGGGCTCGGGCAGCCGATCCGCGAGCCTCAGGCCCGCGGGAAGGGGCACGCCGCAGACCATCCCGTTGGCCTGGTACTCCTTCCAGCCGCTGCCCGCCAGGTAGCCGCGCACCACGCACTCGATGGGCAGGGGGCGCGTCTTCTCCACGACGACCGCCCGGCCGGCCAGGGACTCGCGGTAGGGGGCCACCGCCTCGGGCCAGGCCTGGTTGCCGCGGAAGTGGTTGGGCACCAGGTCCTCGGTGGCCGCCATCCAGTAGGAGGCCACCGCAGTGAGGATCCGCCCCTTGTCCGGGATGCCCTCGGGCATCACGCAGTCGAAGGCGCTGATGCGATCGGAGGCCACGATGAGCAGCTGCTTGCCCAGGTCGTAGACATCCCGCACCTTGCCCCGGCGGAAGACCGGAAACGGGAGATCGGTGCTGAGCAGGACGGACATGGGGCCCCCAAAATGGAAAAGGACCATCATCGCAGATCCGCCCGCAGCCTAGCCTAGTTCTGGAAGCCGCCTGGGCGTGGGCGCCGACCAGTTCAGCCCGCCGGGCAGCAGCGCGTACCGGTTCATCACGCCCACCCAGCGGGCCAGCTCGGACTCGCGCACGGAACCATCGGCGCTGGCCAGGGGCAGGCCGAGGAACTGGAGGTAGTCCTGCACCTCGGCGCCCGAGACGCCCAGGAGCGCCGGGAGCCCCTCCAGGTCATAGGTGCGGTCCCCCGCCGGCGCGGCCAGGAGCCGATAGTCGAAGGTCTCCCGGAGCACGGAGGCGGTGGCCCCGGGGTCCAGCTCCTGGGCGGCATCCAGGTGGGGGAAGGGGTTACCGCCCAGAAGGGCCAGCGCCTGGGCCATGCCGAGGTGCGCCAGCAGGTGGACGGGATGGACCTTCAGCACGGCCTCGAAGGCGGCCCTGGCCTCCTGGACCCGGCCCAGGCGCACGAGGGCCTCGCCATGGCGCAGCTTCGCCTCCACCCGCCCCGGTTCCGCCTTCAGCCAGCGCTCGGCCACCGCCGCCATCTCCTCGGCCATGCCCTGGGACCGGAAGAACCCCGTCAGATAGGCGAGGGCGGTGACGTCTCGGGGTGCCAGGAGGAGCAGGCGGTCCAGGATCTCCGCGGCCCTCAGGGCCTGTCCCTCCTGGTCCAAGCGGTGGGACCAGTCCCGCAGGATCTCCACCTGGCGGGGCACGGGGTGGTTCGGGGTGGACCGTGCCGATTCTGCAGGGTGCAACAGTTGGGTGCGGACCCACAGGTAGCGCAGGGCGTTGCGCCCGTCCGGGCCCCCCAGTTCCTCCTCGATGGCATGGATGATGGTCTTCAGGCCGTGCTCCCAGAGGGGCGGCAGGGGCATCTGGACGTGGGTGCGCAGTTCCCGCGTGAGGGGATCGAGAGGGTTCCCCGCCCGTCCCAGGTGCAGCCGCAGCCTGAGCAGCTCCAGTCCAGGTTCCGGTCCCGGCTGGAAGGCCACCCGCAGGGCGAGCTCCCCCGTGTCGGGGTCGAAGTCGTCCAGGATCAGGAAACGCAGGTGGGCCCGCATAAAACTGAGATTAGCAAGTTTCTAGATCCAAAGGAGGTTGACCGGCACAGGACCAGGGCTGATCATGCAGTATCCAGATGATCGGGGGTTACCATGCGCAGGGGGTTGTTGCTCGTGTCTTTGCTGGCCGTCCTGCCGGCTTCGGCCGGGGAGGTGGGCCTGCTGGTCGATAAGCAGGCCGGGAAGGCTCAGGTGGCCACTTTCGGCTCCAGCCAGAAGTACGACGCCGTGAGTCCCACGGGATTTGGCATCAGGGGCGGCTTTGACGTCCTGGACCTGAAGATCGCCGCCCTGCAGCTGAACGCCACCTGGCACAACAAGACCAAGGGTGATCTGACGTATGGCGGAACCAACTTCGGCGAGTTGGAGAACCAGTACTGGGCCGCGGGTGCCATGGTGAACTGGAAGCTCCTGGTCAACGTGGGCGCCGGCGTGGAGTACCGCTCGGAGAAGCTGACCTTTCGGCCCCTCACGGGCGCCAGCACCGACAGCACCCTCGGTCGTCCCTGGGCCCGGGTCAACGTGGGCTTCAGCATTCCCACCCCTGTCGTGAGCCCGTTCTTCCTCCTCGAAGTGGCCGCGCCTCTCTCCAAGAAGGACTCCACCAGCACGGCCAAGGACCTCACTGACGCCATGGCGCCCCAGGTGCAGGTCGGCATCTATGGCGGCATCCGGTTCTAAAGCTGGCCGATCCAATTGAAAGGGGCGCCCCAAGGCGCCCCTTTTCCGTATCATAAGGGCACTTTCACCGAGGGACGATGGAACTCCGGATCCTGGGCTGCAGTGGCGGGGAGGCTGATGGCGAGCGCCTGACGGGGCTGCTCGTGAACGGCTGCGTGGCCATCGACGCCGGCTCCATCACCGCGGCCCTGACCGTGGAGGAGCAGGTCGGGATCCAGCACGTGTTCCTCAGCCACTCGCACCTGGACCACATCTGCACCCTGCCCTTCTTCACCAAGAACATCTTCGGCCGCACCCACGAGGCCGTGGAGATCCACGCCCTGCCCGAGACCCTGGACGTGCTGAGGCGCCACCTCTTCAACGACGAGCTCTGGCCCGACTTCAGCGTGATTCCGAGCCCGAACGATCCCACCATCCGCTACCTGGAGCTCGAGCCGGAGCACACCTACGACGTCTGCGGCCTGCACATCACGCCGATCCGCGTGAACCACCTGGTGCCCTGCGTGGGGTACAAGGTCGATGACGGGAAGGATGCCTTCCTCTTCACCAGCGACACCGCGGAGACCGATCGCATCTGGGAGTTCGCCAACGCCACGCCGAACCTGCGGCTCGTCATCACGGAAGCCAGCTTCCCCAATGAACAGGCCCGCCTGGCGGAAGCCTCCAAGCACCTCACGCCCTCGAAGCTGGGCGCCGAGCTGAAGAAGCTGCATCGCGACGTGCCGGTGAGGATCTATCACCTGACTCCCGGGGACAAGGCGACCATGCTGCCGCAGCTCCAGGCCCTCGGGGACCCCAGGGTGAGCCTGCTCGGCCAGGACGAGCGCATCACCTGGTAGGGATCAGCCCTCGGGAAACGCCGAATGCAGGGCCGCCAGGGCCTCCGCGTAGGCGCCTGGCAGGGTATCCGCCAGGACGGGCAGGTCATCCAGATGACCCTGCCGCGCCTGCGCCTCGATGCAGGAGGCCAGCTCCGCGAACCGCACCAGGCCCAGGTTGCTCAGGGCCCCCTTCAGCTGGTGCGCTTCCATCATGGTCTGCTGGGCATCCCGGGCGCACAGCGCGCTCTGCAGCAGGGCCAGCCGCGCCGGCACATCCTCCTGGAAGAGCGTGATCAGCTCGTGAACCAGCGCCGGTGACGCCCCCAGATCAAGGAGATCGCGCAAGGGCTGGAGATCGAGGACCGGCAGGTCGTTCAACGCGCGCTCCGGATGGGTAAGCGGCTTCGAGGATGGTTCCCGCCCACAGGCGGGCCGGAGGGCGCGATGAGTCCGGATCAGAATCCGTGGCCGGCGGGATGTCCTGCGGCCTGGAGCCGGATCAGGCTGGCGTTGAGCTTGGCCTGGGCCGCAGCCAGGTCGTGTTCGGTCTGGGCATCCTTGAGGAGCTTGAGGGCCCGCTGCCGGGAGGCCTCGGCCCGCTCCAGGTCGAGCATGTCCATGGTCTCGCTCTCCCGGGCCAGGATGGTCACGTGGTCCGGTCCGATCTCCGCGAAACCACCGAACACCGTGATCCAGTGCTTCTGGCCCTCCTGGATGTAGTAGAGCAGGCCGTCGCCCACCTCGGTCATGACGGGCGTGTGGCCCGGCAGGATGCCGTAGTAGCCGCGGGAGGCCGTGGGGAACTGCACCTCGGCCACCTCGGCGGAAAAGACCGGCCGCTCCGGGGTGACGACTTCCAGCTTGATGGTTTGGGACATGACAATCTCTCTGGAATACTCGGAATCCGCTTCGCGGATTCCGAGCCGGGGAACTGCAAACCTAGACTGCCGCCAGCTTCTCAGCCTTCTCGACGGCTTCCTCGATGGTGCCGACGAGGTAGAAGGCCTGCTCGGGCAGGTGATCCCACTTGCCGTCGCAGATCTCGCTGAAGCCCTTGATGCTGTCCTCGAGCTTCACGTACTTGCCGGACATGCCCGTGAACTGCTCGGCCACGAAGAAGGGCTGGCTGAGGAAGCGCTGGATCTTGCGGGCGCGGGCCACGATGAGCTTGTCGTCGTCGGACAGTTCGTCCATGCCCAGGATGGCGATGATGTCCTGCAGCTCTTTGTACTTCTGGAGGATCGCCTTCACGCGCATGGCGGTGTTGTAGTGGTGCTCGCCGAGGATGCGGGGATCCAGCAGGCGGCTGGTGGAGGCCAGGGGATCCACGGCGGGGTAGATGCCGAGGGCCGCGATCTCACGGGAGAGGTTGGTGGTGGCGTCCAGGTGGGCGAAGGTGGTGGCGGGCGCGGGATCCGTGTAGTCGTCCGCCGGCACGTAGACGGCCTGCACGGAGGTGATGGAGCCCTTCTTCGTGGAGGTGATGCGCTCCTGCAGCTCGCCCATTTCCGTAGCCAGCGTGGGCTGGTAGCCCACGGCGGAGGGCATGCGGCCCAGCAGCGCGGACACTTCGGCGCCGGCCTGGGTGAAGCGGAAGATGTTGTCCACGAAGAGCAGCACGTCCTTGCCTTCCACGTCGCGGAAGTACTCGGCGACGGTGAGGCCGGTGAGCGCCACGCGGGCACGGGCTCCGGGGGGCTCGGTCATCTGGCCATAAATGAGCGCCACCTTGCTCTTGGAGAGGTCGTTTTTGTCGATGACGCCGCTGTCCATCATCTCGTGCCAGAGGTCGTTGCCCTCGCGGGTGCGCTCGCCCACGCCAGCGAACACGGAATAGCCGCCGTGGCCCTTGGCGATGTTGTTGATGAGTTCCATGATCAGCACGGTCTTGCCCACGCCGGCGCCGCCGAAGAGGCCCGTCTTGCCGCCCTTCGCGTAGGGTTCCAGCAGGTCGATGACCTTGATGCCCGTCTCGAACATCTCGGAGGAGGTGTTCAGGTCCTCGTACTTGGGGGCCTCGCGGTGGATGGGGAGGGTCATCTTGTGGCCGATGGGGCCGCGCTCGTCCACGGGATCGCCCACCACGTTGATGATGCGGCCCAGGGTCTCGGGGCCCACGGGCACGTTGATGGCCTTGCCGGTGTCAGTCACGATCTGGCCGCGCACCATGCCCTCGGTGGGCTGCATGGACACGCAGCGCACGCGGTTCTCGCCGAGGTGCTGCTGCACCTCCAGCGTCACCAGCGCGCCGCCGATGTCGGTGTGCAGCGCGTTCATGATCGAGGGGAGGTGGCTGTCGAACTCGACGTCCACGGCGGGACCGACGACGGCGATCACGCGGCCTTGAAGGGTGTTGGACATGGGGACCTCGGAAAAGAAGTAACCGCGAATGACGCTAATGGGCGCGAAGAAGAACTTAAAAGCAATGCCGGTGGTTCATTGGGCCGTTCCATTCGCGAACATTCGCGAAATTCGCGGTTTCAAGCATTTGCGCCGCTGACGATCTCGATGATCTGGTTGGTGATGCTGGCCTGGCGGATCTTGTTCATGGTGAGCGTCAGCTTGGCAATCATCTCGCCCGCGTTGTTGCTCGCCTTGTCCATGGCCGCCATGCGGGCGCCGTGCTCGGAGGCGCTGCTCTCTAGGAGGTTGCGCAGCAGCTCCGTCTCCACGAACCGGGGCAGCAGGGTCTCCAGCACCGCGTTGGGATCGGGCTCGAGCAGGTGGGAGACCTCGACGGCGTCCCGCCCTTCGGCGCGGCGATCCAGTTCCATCGGGAAGACCCGGAACACCGTGGGCGTCTGGGCCACGGCGCTGTTGAAGTAGTTGTAGATCACGTAGAGGGCGTCGATCTCGCCGGCGTGGTACTGCTCCGAGGCGCTCTTCGAGATCTCCGTCACGACCTGCTGGAGGCCCGTCAGGGGCACGTTGAGGTACTCCCCGGCCGGAGCCAGCTTGCGCTTCTTCGCCCACTCGGCGGCCCGCTTGCCGACCACGTCCACATGGACGATCTCGGCCTGGCACTCGGAGACGAAGACCGTGGCGGCCTTGAGCACGTTGGCGTTGAAGCCGCCGCAGAGCCCCTTGTCCGAGGCCACGAGGACCACGCGGATGCGCTTCTCCTCGCGGGGGGACAGGAAGGCCTGGGCGGCGGGTCCCGGCTGGATCTCGGAATCACCCTTGATGCGGCCCACGACCCGGCGGACGACTTCCATCATCTTGGTGGCGTAGGGGCGCAGGGCCACCAGGCGTTCCTGAGACTTCCGCAGCTTGACCGCGGAGATCATCTTCATGGCCTTGGTGACCTGCTGGGTGTTCTTCACCGACCGGATGCGGCGGCGAATGTCCTGGAGACCGGCCATCGGACTAGGCTCCCGTGGTCTGGTTCAGGGAGGCCGTGAAGGTCTCCTTGAAGGAGATGACCTGGGTCTTGAGCTGGGCCTTGGCGTCGTCGCTCAGCACCTTGGTGTCGCGGATGCCGCGCAGCACCTCGGGGGCGTTCACGTCGAGGTAGGCCATGAACTCGGCCTCGAAGCGGCGGACCTGGGCGACCGGCAGGTCATCCACGTAGCCGTTGGTGGCGGCCCAGATGATGACCACCTGCTTCTCCACGGCCATGGGCGAGTACTGTCCCTGCTTCAGGATCTCCACCAGGCGCTGGCCGCGGTTCAGCTGGGCCAGGGTGGCCTTGTCCAGGTCGGAGCCGAACTGGGCGAAGGCCGCCAGCTCGCGGTACTGGGCCAGGTCGAGCTTGATGGTGCCGGCCACGGACTTCATGGCCTTCACCTGGGCGGAACCGCCCACGCGGCTCACGGAGATGCCCACGTTCACGGCCGGGCGGACGCCCGCGTTGAAGAGGTCGCTCTCCAGGAAGATCTGGCCGTCGGTGATGGAGATGACGTTGGTGGGGATGTAGGCGGACACGTCACCGGCCTGGGTCTCGATGACGGGCAGGGCCGTCAGCGAACCCGCGCCCCGCTCATCGCTGAGCTTGCAGGCGCGTTCCAGCAGGCGGGAGTGGAGGTAGAACACGTCGCCAGGGTAGGCCTCACGTCCGGGAGGACGACGCACCAGCAGGGAGATTTCGCGGTAGGCCGCGGCCTGCTTGGAGAGATCGTCGTAGATGCAGAGGACGTGGCCGCCCGGGTTGTCCTTGCCGGCGGGCTGGCCGTCTTTGCCGTGCCACATGAAGTACTCGCCGAGGGCGGCACCGGTCATGGGGGCCAGGAACAGCAGCGGGGCGGCTTCGGAGGCGGAGGCGGCCACCACGATGGTGTGCTTCATGGCGTCGTACTCTTCGAGCGTCTTCACCACCTGGGCGATGGTGGAGCGCTTCTGGCCGATGGCGACGTAGATGCAGATCACGCCGGTCTCGCGCTGGTTGATGATCGTGTCGACGGCCACCGCGGTCTTGCCGGTCTGGCGGTCGCCGATGATCAGCTCGCGCTGGCCACGGCCGATGGGGATCAGGCTGTCGATGGCCTTGAGGCCCGTCTGCATGGGCTCGTGCACGCTCTTGCGATCCACGATGCCGGGGGCGATCTGCTCGATGGGGTTGGTCTTGGCGGCCTGGATGGGGCCCTTGCCGTCGATGGGGTTGCCCAGGGCGTCCACCACGCGGCCCACGAAGGCGGGACCCACGGGCACGGACATGATCTTGCCGGTGCGCTTGACGGTGTCGCCTTCCTTGATGGCGGCGGCGTCGCCCAGCAGGATGATGCCGACGTTGTCCTCTTCCAGGTTGAAGGCCAGGCCCATGACACCGTGGGGCAGTTCCAGCAGTTCGCCGGACATGGCCTTCTCCAGGCCGTAGGCGCGGGCGATGCCGTCACCGACGCTGATGACGGTGCCGACTTCGGCCACGTCGACCTGGGCATCGAAGCCCTCGATCTGGCTGCGGATGATGCGGGAGATCTCTTCCGCGCGGATGTCCATGAAGTCCTCCAAACCTGCGAGTTGAAAGCGAATGAATTAGGCGGTGAGAAGCTGCGTCTTGAGCTGGCGGAGCTGGCCCTGGAGCGAGGCATCCAGGACCGTGGAGCCCACCTGGACCTTCACGCCGCCCAGGAGGGTGGCGTCCTGGTGCCAGCTGAGGCGGATGGTCTTGCCGGTGCGGGTGCCGAGGGAGGCGATGAGGGCCTTGGCCTGGGCGTCCGAGAGGGGCTGGGCGCTGGTCACCTTGGCCTCCACGATGCCGGCCCGCTCATCCACCTGGTCGGCGAAGGTGCGGCGGATGTCGGGCAGCAGGTTCAGACGGCCCGCTTCGGCCACCACCTTGAAGAAGTGCCGCATGGACTCGCTCACCTTGGCGGCCGCGAGGATGGTCTCGAAGACCTGGGCCTTCTTGGTGGGCAGCACCAGGGGCGAGGCCACCAGGCGGGAGAGGTCGGCATTGGCGGCCACGGTGGCGGCCACGGTTTCCAGTTCCTGCTGAAGCTGGGGCACGTTCCCCTGCTTGTCGGCGATCTGGAGGAGGGCCTTGGCGTAGCGCCGGGCGGTCAGGCGGCTGCTCACTGGGCGCCTCCGATCTGCTGAATGGCACGGTCCACGGCCTTGGCGGCCTCGGGCCCCTGCAGCTTGGCTTCCAGGCGCTTGGCGGCGCCTTCCACCGCCAGTTCGGCGACCAGGGCCCGCAGTTCCTGCTCGGCCTGGCGCTTCTGGTAGCCGATCTCGGCCTGGGCCTGGGCGAGGATCACGGCGGCTTCGGCCTTGGCGGCCTCCAGCACGCGCTGCTTCTCGGCTTCGGCATCGGTCTCGGCCTTGGCCAGGATGCCCGCCAGCTCACCTTCGAGCCCGGCCATCTTGGCTTCCATGTCCTTCATCTGGGCTTCGCCCTCGGCCTTGTCACGCTCCGCCTGGGCGAGCATGGTCTCCAGCTCTTCCTTGCGGGACTTGAACATGGCGGACAGGGCACCCTTCAGGATGAAGAAGAGACCCGCGCCGTAGATGGCGAAGTTCAGCAGCTGGACGAGGAAGGCACCGCCGTTGCCGTACTCCTTGCCGAAGAGCTTCATGGCCGGGCCGTGGTGGGCGCCGCCATGGGCTTCGGTGCCGTGGGCTTCACCGGGAGCGGCGTGGGCCTCGCCCGCTTGGGCCTCGTGGCCTGCGGGTTGGGCCTCATGGCCGGCCGCGGGGGCTTCGTGCTTCTCGGCAGCCGGGGCCGGATGGGCATCATGGGCCTGCGCCACCAGCGCCACAGGGCTGAGGGACAGCAGGACTGCCAGGGAGAGTCGGGTCAGCTTGTGCATGCTCAGGCCTGCTTCAGAAGGGTCTGGGCCATGGACTCGGCCAGGGCGTCCACCTGGGCCAGGAGGTTCTGCCTGGCCGTGGCCTGCTGGGCCTTGAGGGACTCCACCGCCGCCTGCCGCTCGGCCTGGGCCTTGGTACGGGCCTCGTCCAGGAGGCGCTGCTTCTCCTTGCCGGCCGCGTCTGACAGCGCCTTGCGCCGCTCGAACGCCTTGGCCCGGAGTTCCTTCAGGCGGGACTGGTAGTCCTTCTGGCGAGCCTCCAGAGCGGCGGCAGCCTGGGCCTTGGCGTCGCCGCCGGCATTCAGATCCCGGTCGCGGTCCTCCATCACCTTCGTGATGGGCTGGAAGAACACCACGCGGAGGTAGAAGTAGAGCACCACGAGCAGGACGATCACGAAGAGCAGGGCCGGCAGGTCCGGGCGCATGGGATCCGGCATCTGGGCCAGGATGCGCGCGACCGGGCCACCCCCTTGCGGTGATCGGAGCGTCAGATTCGCCAGTTCCAGCAGCGCCACAGGCCACCCTCCAGAAACATCCCAAGGCCACGGCCGACAGTTCAGCCAGGGTCACACCGACACCAGCTGATGGTCCGCGGGAACCTCTGGCACGGGAGTCCTAAAACCCTACCAGATTGGTCTCATTCCCTCAATCCGGAGCTTTGTCCTTGACCCTTCCGGGCCCCTGTGGGAGGATTTCGGTTCGGCGATTCGGGCGATTAGCTCAGTCGGTAGAGCAGCTGCCTTACACGCAGCATGTCGGCGGTTCGAGCCCGTCATCGCCCACCAGACACCTGGTGAAAAGCAGTAAACGCAAGGGGTTGTAGCTCAGTCGGTTAGAGTGCCAGCCTGTCACGCTGGAAGTCGCGGGTTCGAGCCCCGTCAGCCCCGCCAACAAAAAGGCCCCCACCCGGGGGCCTTTTTGTTGGCGGAATAAAAGCAGGGCTCGAACCCGCGAGTGGGCTCGCCGAGGCGCCACTAAATGTGGCGCCGAACGAGACCGGGGGATGCAAGCCCGAAGGGCGCAGCAGACCCGTTCGAGCCCTCGATGGTATGGGTCGGCACGAGTGGCGGGGAACGGCGGGGCTGCAGGGGCTCGAACCCGCCCCGGCGACGCATGCGTCGCCGGGATCTATGGTCGAGTGGGCTGGTCACACCGTCGTGGAGGCCCTCCGGTGGAGGGCCGGAACAGGTGTGGCCAGACCGGGGGATGCAAGCCCGAAGGGCGCGGCAGACCCGTTCGAGCCCTCGATGGTATGGGTCGACACGAGTGGCGGAGAACGGCGGGGCTGCCGGGGCGCGAACCCGTCCCAGCCACGCAATGCTTGGCCGGGATCCAGCGTCGAGTGGGCTCGCCGAGGCGCCACTCTCCATCTGACGCGCCCTCCCCCGGAGGGCGCTCCCGCTCGCTAGCTCGCGGAGCCGGAGCCTCTGTGGCGCCGAACGAGACCGGGGATGCAAGCCCGAAGGGCGACGGAGCCGCGCTGACTCGGGCTCCGCCCTCGCCCTCCGGGCGGCCATGACCTGCAGTCATGCCGTCCTATTCTCCTTTCGCTTCGCTGCAGTCGAATGGTCGAGCCCCCCGGCCCCTTGGCGCGTGGAGACGGGGCTGCCGGGGCTGAACATCGTCAACAGGTCGGCCGCTCTCTCCTTCGGAGACCCGGGCGGAGCATCCTCCATCCAGCCCGGCCCCAGAAGGGGCCTGAAAAATTATGCAACCCATGGGTTGCGCGATTCCAAAGACGCCCCAACCTGTAACCCGGAGGTTGCCCATGAGCACACTGACCACCGACCGCATTGAGAAGCAGATCCTGCTCCGCGCCCCGCAGTCCCGGGTCTGGCGGGCGCTCACCGACGCCGGGGAATTCGGCACCTGGTTCCGCGTGAAGCTCGATGGCCCCTTCGTCCCCGGCCAGTGGAACCGAGGGAAGATCACCTGGCCCGGCTACGAGCACATCACCATGGAAGTCCTGGTGGAACGCATGGAGGCGGAGACCCTGTTCTCCTTCCGCTGGCACCCCTACGCCATCGATCCGAAGGTGGACTATTCGGGCGAGCCCAGCACCCTCGTCGAATTCCGCCTGGAACCCTCCGGTGGGGACACCCTGCTCCGGGTGGTCGAATCCGGCTTCGACCTGCTGCCCGCGGGCCGTCGCGAGGAGGCCTTCCGCATGAACGATGGCGGCTGGGCCCAGCAGCTGGTCAACATCGAACGCCATGTCGCGGGCTGAGGCCCTCTCGCCTGCCCGGGTGAAGGACGCCGCACCCCTCTTCGCGGCCCTGGGAGACGCGACGCGGCTGGGCCTCCTGGTCACCCTCTGCTCCAGCGGCCCCCTCTCGGTCACCCGTCTCGGCAGCCGGTTCGCCGTGTCCCGGCAGGCCCTCACCAAGCACCTGGATGTGCTGGCTGCCTCTGGTCTGGTCCGGAGCAGCCGGCAGGGCCGGGAGCGCATCTGGGAACTCGAGCCCAGGCGCCTGGGCGACGCCCATGCCTACCTGGAGCGCCTGTCCCGGCAGTGGGACGACGCGCTGGGTCGGCTCAAGGCCTTCGTCGAGCGCGGCTAGGGTCTGTTTTGAAAACAGACCCTAGTCCCGCAGCCCCCACATCTTCACGATCTTCCCCGCCTTCACCTGGTAGATCACCAGGGCTTCCAGGGGGTCACTCTTCCCCGCCCGCCCCTTGATGACCTCCTTCTGGATCACGAAGGTGCCGGAGAGCATCTGGGCCTTGGCCGAGGCGTGCAGGTCCGGGTTCGCCCTGAACCGCTCGGCATAGAGTTCCCGCAATCGGGCTTTTCCCGTGGGCGCGGAGGTGCCGGGGATCTCGGAGACTTCGACGTCGTCCGCGAAGAGGGCCAGGAAACCCTCCAGGTCGTGGGCGTTGAACAGCTCGATCTGCCGCTCCACCGTGCCCGCCGGGCTGAGGTTCTTGGGGGTGGGCGCAGCCAGCAGCAGCGCGGGCATCAGCAGGCAGGACAGCGGTCGGATCATGGACACTCCGTTGGAACGAGAGCCTCACTCTAGCCGCCCCATGGAAATCCGTCCGTGCCCTTTCGACCTATGCCCGATAGACTGAAAGGCTTGGAACTCATATGAAACTGCCCCTCGTCGCCCTCTGCGGACGCCCCAATGTGGGCAAGTCCACCCTCTTCAACCGGCTCACCCGCAGCCGGGCGGCCCTGGTCCACGACCTGCCGGGCATGACCCGGGACCGCAGCTACGGCCGCGTCACCTGCCTGAGTGAGGAGGGCGAGGCCGAGGAGGTCTTCGAGCTGGTGGACACGGGCGGCCTCGACTTCGAGGGCGACGACGTCATCACCCAGGGCATCACCCGCATGGCCCAGGCCGCCCTCGAGGAGGCCCACGTGGCCATCCTGCTGGTGGACGGCCACGACGGCCTCACCGCCGGCGACGAGGAGATCGCCACTCGCCTCCGCCGCCAGGGCAAACCCCTGCTGCTGGTCATCAACAAGCTCGACGGCATGAAGGGTGGCGCGCCGGACGGCGGCTTCTACGGCCTGGGTTTCGACCAGGTCCTGGCCATCTCGGCGGCCCACGGGGCCGGCGTGCCCGAGCTGATCGAGGCGATCCGCTCCCGCCTCCCCTTCCACCGCACTCCCGAAGAGGCCGAGATCCACTCCCTGTCGGACGAGCTGCGCTTCGCCCTCATCGGCCGGCCCAATGTGGGCAAGTCCTCGCTGACGAACCGCCTGCTGGGCTACGAGCGCAGTCTGGTGAGCGAGGTCGCCGGTACCACCCGGGACACGGTGGACACGGTCTTCACCGTGAAGGACAAGGTCTACCGGATGATCGACACGGCCGGCATCCGCAAGAAGGGCAAGACCCACGAGGGCGCCGAGAAGCTCAGCATCCTGAAGGCCAAGCAGGCCATGGCCCGGGCCGATGTGAGCCTCCTGCTGCTGGATGCCGTCGAAGGCGCCACCCACCAGGACGCCGTCATCGCCGGCTACGCCCAGGAAGCCGGCGCCGCCGTCATCCTCGTGGTGAACAAGTGGGATCTCGTCGAGAAGGACACGCACACCATCTACGGCGCCGAGGAGGACCTGCGCCGCAGCCTGGGCTTCCTGCACCACGCGCCCATGATCTTCCTGTCGGCCCTGACCGGACAGCGGGTCTCCAAGCTGTTCGGCATGATCGACGAGCTGGCCGCGGCTCACGGGCACCGGATCCCCACCAGCGAGCTGAACCGTTTCCTGCGCGAATCGGTCTCCGCCATGAGCCCTCACGCCATCGATGGCAAGCTGCCCAAGCTCTACTTCATGACGCAAGTGGGCGTGCGCCCCCCGAGCTTCGTCATCAAGACCAACACCGACCGTGGCCTGCACTTCAGCTACGTGCGCTATCTGGAGAACCGCCTGCGGGAGCAGTTCGGGCTGGCGGGCGTGCCCCTGCGGCTCAGCATCCAGAAGAAGCAGAAGGGCGAGGACGAGCCGGTGGAGACCGCCGTGGTGCGCCGCATCCTGGACCCCGGCGAAGGCCTCAAACCCTCCCGTAGCAACGAAGCGCTCCAGGCCCAGAAGGCCGACAAGATCAAGCCCCGCCCCCGGCCCAAGAAGAAGGAGGGCCCGAAGCCCGCCGCCAAGCAGGCGCCGCGGAAGGGTCCCGGCGCCCCGCCCAAGCGGGTCCGGCAGAAATCCACCAAGCGGTCCTAGAGGCCCTCGGGGAAGTTGCCTGAAAAGGGTGGCTGGCTTGGGCTAACCTGGGCCCTTCCCCGGGAGTTCCCATGCCCCTGCGTTGCCTCTTCGCCTGCCTCCTGGCCATGAGCCTATCCGCACAGGAGCGTCCCCTGATCCTCAAGGCGGCCCGGCTGCTGAACGTCCGCACCGGGAAGCTGGAGACCCCGGGGCAGCTCTGGGTCAAGGCCGGCCGGATCCAGGCCGGACCACCACCCGCCGGGGTCGAAATCATTGATCTCGGCAACCGGACCCTGCTGCCGGGCCTCATCGACTGCCACACCCACCTGTTGTTCCCTGCCGGCCTGGGAGAGCTGGGCTACCTCAAGCGCAGCCAGGCGGCCATGGTGCTGGACGGCGTGGTGAATGCCTGCAAGGTGCTCGAGGCCGGCTTCACCACCGTGCGGGACGTGGGCGCCTCCGCCGGCTTCGGCGACGTGGCCCTGCGCGATGCGATCGCCCGGGGCGACATCCCCGGCCCCCGCATGCTGGTGGCCGGGCCGGCGCTGTCCATCACGGGCGGGCACGGCGACCTCAACGGGTTCCCGCCCCATGTGCACGTCGGGGAAGACCACATCGTGGACAGCCCCGACGCGGGACGGCACGCCGTGCGCGAGTGGCACAAGCGCGGCGTGGACCTCATCAAGCTCCACGCGACCGGCGGGGTGCTCTCCAATCACGACGACCCCGGCGCGCCCAGCTTCAGTCCGCCCGAGTTCAAGGCCATCGTGGAGGAGGCCCGGCGCCGGGGCCTGGACGTGTGCGCCCATGCCCACGGCGACGCGGGCATCCTGGAAGCGACCCAGGCCGGGGTGCGCTCCATCGAGCACGGCAGCCTGCTGAGCCCGGCCACGGCCAAGGAGATGAAGGCCCGCGGAACCTTCCTCGTCCCGACCCTCTACGCGCTGGAGTCCATCCTGCTCCCCGGCAATCCCTACAAGGTCCCCGAAGGCTCCCTGGCGAAGGCCCGGGCCATCCTGCCCCTCCGGAAAGCGGGCTTCAGGGTCGCGCTGGATGCCGGCATTCCCATCGCCTACGGCACGGACATCGGCGTCTTCGAACACGGCCAGGTGGCCGCGGACTTCCGCTACCTGGTGAGCTATGGCATGACTCCGCTCCAGGCCCTTCAGAGCGCCACCCTCGTTGCGGCCGAACTGCTGCGCATGGGCGGCGAGATCGGCTCCCTGGAGCCCGGCCACATCGCCGACGTGATCGCCGTGGATGGAGACCCGCTGACCGACATCAGCACCCTTGAACGGGTCCGGTTCGTCATGAAGGACGGCAAGATGGTCTTGCGAATTCCTTGATCATTTCCTGCAAAGTGGATCTTAGAATTGATTATTAAGTATTAATATACATATATTTATTCGTAAAAATATTAAATAGAATTGATTCTCAAGAAAATTAACAAGCCTTAACTTGAGACGACTGTGGGTCTGCCCGGAAGCTGACTCCCACGCTCCCGTTCTTTCCACACGTCACCCCAGGCCGCCACGGATCAAACCGCAGCTGCCAGGAGCCACCCAGGCCGGAAGAACCTGGGTGGCTGTGAACCCCCCCCCTTCCCCCGTGAGGAGTTGCCCATGGCGACTACCAAAGGCCGCTTGGCCCTGTCCTTCGTCACCGCAGCCCTGGCTGCCGGTTCCCTTTTCGCCAGCTCACCGCAGGAGACCCTGCGCGTGAACAGTGCCGCTGAACGCCTCCACGCGAGCCGGGCCCAGCTGGGCCTGGATGCCGACCACGCGTTCAGCCTGCGCACCTCGCACTCGGATGACCTCGGCCAGACCCATGGCCACTTCACCCAGCTCTACAAGGGCGTGCGGGTCTGGGGCGGCGACGCCATCACCCACACTGACCGCAACGGCGCCGACCTGCCGCTGACCAACGCCCTGCACAAGAACATCCTCCTGAACGTGACGCCCTCCCTGGCCTCGGGCGAGGCCCTGGCCGTGGTCCAGTCGGACCTGTCCCCCAAGGGCGCCTTCTCCTACGTCCCCACCACGGAACTCGTGGTCTTCCCCCAGGAAGTCGACGTCCCCGTCCGCCGGGCCGGCCGCCTTTCGCTGGACCAGGAACTCAGTGCCACCGAGGTCACCCGGCAGGTGGTCCGCTTCGTCCTGGCCTACCACGTCCACACCGAACTCGAGAATGACCTCGACGGCATCAAGCACACGGACTACATGGTGGACGCCCACACCGGCGCCATCCTGAAGCAGTGGAACACCCTGCACACCTCCGCCGCCGTCGGCACGGGCAACAGCCAGTACAACGGCGTGGTGTCCCTCAACACCAACAGCACCACGTCGGGCTTCGAGATGCGCGACATGACCCGCGGCTCGGGCGGCACCTTCGGCAACAACGTGGTGACGAACTCCAACCACGCCTCCACCACCTCCACGGCCACCGGCTCCATCTACACCAACACCACGAACACCTGGGGTGACGGCGCCAACTACGTGGAAGGCAGCTCGACCACCGCCGCCAATGGCCAGACCGCCGCCGTGGACGCCATGTTCGGCATGGCGAAGTCCTGGGACTTCTATCTGAACGTGTTCGGCCGCAACGGCATCGACGGTTCCGGCACCGCCACCTACAGCCGGGTCCACGTCAGCAACAGCTACGACAACGCCTTCTGGTCCGACACCTGCTTCTGCATGACCTACGGCGACGGCAGCAGCTTCACCACCCTGACCGCGATCGACGTGGCCGGCCACGAGATGAGCCACGGGGTCTGCGCCCGCACGGCCAACCTCACCTACTCCGGCGAGTCGGGCGGCCTGAACGAGTCCAACTCCGACATCTTCGGCACCATGATCGAGTTCTATTCCCGCGGAGGCTCCGGCTCCACCATCGGCAGCACCGGCGGCAACTGGACCATCGGCGAGCAGCTCGCCTCCACCCCCCTGCGCTACATGTACAAGCCCAGCCTGGACGGCGCCTCTCCGGATGCCTGGTCATCCTCCGTCGGCAGCCTCGACGTGCACTACTCCAGCGGCCCCATGAACCGCTGCTTCTACTTCCTGAGCCAGGGCGCCACCACCACCGGCAACACCAGCACCACCTACCTGCCCTCCGGCATGACCGGCGTCGGCAATGACGCCGCCGCGAGGATCTGGTTCCGAGCCCTCTCGACCTACCTGACGGCCAGCTCGAACTACGCCGCGGCCCGCACCGCCTCCATCAGCGCCGCCAAGGATCTCTACGGCGCCGGCAGCGCGCAGGAACAGGCCGTGTGGAACGCCTTCCACGGCATCAACGTGGGCGCCGCCTGGACATCCACCGGCGGCGACACCACCGCCCCCACCTCCACGGCCTCCGAGTCCGGCACCACGGGCACCATCACCCTCTCTGCCACCGCCACCGACAACGTCGGCGTCACCAAGGTCGAGTTCTACATCGACGGCGCCCTCGTCGGCACCAGCACCACCTCGCCCTACAGCGTCACCTACAACTCCGCCAACCTGGCCAACGGCACCCACAGCCTCGTCGCCAAGGCCTATGACGCCGCCGGCAACGTCGGTTCCTCCTCCGCCGTCAGCTTCAGCACCAGCAACACCACCACCGGCACCACCTTCAACGAGGTGGAGAGCAACAACACCCGAGCCACTGCCAACGTGGTCGGCGATACCGTCAACAAGATCGTCGGCTACATGAGCTCCACCACCGACATCGACTACTTCAAGGTCAACGTCCAGCCCGGCAAGAGCATCACCGTCAACATGACCGGCCCCTCCGGCGTCGACTACGACCTCTACTTCCTCAACAGCAGCGGCACCACGCTGAAGAGCAGCCTGGGCAGCACCGCCACCGAGAGCATCACCTACAGCAACACCTCGGCCACGGCCACCGTGTTCTACATCAAGGTGATCGCCTACGCCGGCTCCAGCACCACCACCCCCTACAACCTCGCCCTCACCCGCTGAGGCACCACCTCCCCAGACAGGGCCGCGCGAGCGGCCCTGTTTTTCGTTAGACTGCCCCCATGGCGGTCCTGATCGCAGAACCAGACGAAGTCGAGGCCCGGCGCATGATCGAGGGCCTGGCCTCGGAGGGCTTCCTCTGGGAGTGGGTGAAAACCGGGCACGACGCCCTGGCCCGGGCCTCCGCCTGCGAGGCCCTGGTTGCGGAGATCGCCCTGCCGGGCATCTCGGGCATGGATCTCGTCGGGCGTTTGAGGGAATCCGGGATCACCACCCCCCTGATCTTCGTGACGACGCTCTGCACCCCGGAACACCGCGTGCGTGGGCTCGAAGCCGGCGCCGATGACTACCTCTGCAAGCCCTTCACCATGCCGGAGCTGGCGGCCAGGCTGCGGGCCCTCATCCGGCGGAGCCGGATGCCCTCCCGGCTCCGCCGGGTGGGCGTGGCCGACCTGATCTGGGAGCCGGATCTGCGTCGGGTGCACCGGGGGGAGCGTCGCCTCGACCTCACGCCGAAGGAGTACACCCTGCTGGCCCTCCTGCTGGAGCGGCCCGGCCAGGTGGTCAGCCGGGACGAGATGGCCCTGGCCCTCTGGGGCGGCGAGAATCACCGGCCTGACCTGCGGAGCCCCAATGCCCTGGATGCCCAGATCCGGCGCCTCCGGGCGAAGGTGGACGGCCCTTTCGATCGCCCCCTGCTGCACACCCAGCGGGGACGCGGCCTGGTCATCGAGGCACGGTAGGGCCGGTCAGCGCTCCAGCAGCACCTTGGCGTGCTCGATGGCCTCCGCGCGATCGGGCTGGCCCGACAGAAGCCGCGCCAGCTCCCGGGTGCGGGCTACCCCCGCGACCCAGCTGAGGGCGCTGCGCGTGCGGCCGCCTTCAGTCTCCTTGTGCAGGCATCCGTGCCGGTCCGCCCGGGCCGCCACCTGGGCCAGGTGGGTCACCGCCAGGACCTGGTGGGCCCGACCCAGCTCGGCCACCGCCTGTCCCACGGCCAGGGCCGTCTCGCCCCCAAGCCCCGCGTCCACTTCATCCAGCACCAGGGTGAGGCCCTCGCGGACGCCCGCGCCCAGGGCCAGTCCCGCACCCACCAGGGCCAGCATGAGACGGCTCAGTTCGCCGCCGGAGGCGATCTTGGCCAGGGGGCGGAAGCCCTCGCCGGGATTGGGTTCGATCCAGATGGCCAGGGCCGAGAAGCCCGTGGCGGCCACGCGCACGGACCGGCCGCTCTGTTCGACTGGACTGCCAGGGTCTTCCGCCAGGGCCAGGCGCAGCTGGATCCGCGCCCCCTTCATCCCCAGGTGGCCCAGACGCTTCTGAACCTCGGACTCCAGCTTGGGCAGGGTCGCCGTGCGCTTGCCATGCAGGGCCTCAGCCCCACGACGGTAGGTCTCCACGGCACGGGCCAGGGCCGCTTCCAGTTCCTTGATGGGTGCGTCTCCTGCCAGGAGGGAGCGCTGTTCGGCCTTCAGGGTCAGCAGGCGGTCCGGGAGTTCCTCTGGCTCGCAGCGGTGGCGGCGGGCCAAACGCTCGTACAACGCCAGGCGCGCCTCCATGGCCTCGATGCGATTGGCGCCGGCGCCGGCCCAGCGAAGGGCCTGATCCTGTGCCAGGGCGAGCAGATCCTCCAGCTCCAGGACCGCGGAGCGGAGCCGGTCCTGCTCGGCCACGGCATCCGGCCAGTGGGCCACGGCCCGCATCAGCGCCTTGTGGGCCAGCTCGACCTTGGGCAGCCCCTCGTTCAGGGCCTCGGCAGCCTCCCGGAAGGCTGCTTCCAGGTGCACAGCGTGGCGGAGAGGCTCCCGGTCGGCCTTGAGCTGGGCCCACTCCCCCGGCTTCGGCGCCAGCTTGTCGAGGTCCGCGAGGGCCTCGGCCAGCTGCTCCAGGCGCTGCTCCCGGTCCGCCTGGCTCCGGCGCCGGGCCTTGAGGGCGCCTTCGGCCTCCCGCACGGCCGCGGCTTCGGCTTCCAGGCAGGGATCGAGACCCAGCACCTCGTCGATGAGCGCCAGATGGCGGTCCTCGCCCAGCAGCGACTGGTGGTCGTGCTGGCTGGTGAGCCGCATCCAGAGGCGGCCGGCCTCGCGGAAATCGGCCAGGGCACAGCTGGCCCCGTTGATCCAGGCACGGCTGCGGCCCGACCCGATCTCGCGGCGCAGCACCACAGGCTGTTCCTCGGGCAGGCCCCGCTCGGCGAGGAAGGCCCGCCAGGCTTCGAAGCGGCCCTCCACCACGGCCTCCACCGTGGCCCGCTCGGCCCCGTGGCGGATCAGCTCGGCATCGCCGCGGGCACCCACCAGCAGCGAGAGCGCATCCACCAGCAGGGACTTGCCCGCGCCCGTCTCGCCCGTGAGCACCGTGAAGCCCGGCCCCCAGTCCAGGGACAGGTCTTCCACAAGGGCCAGGTTCTGAATGCGGAGCGACACGAGCATGGCTTCAGGGTAACGGAAGGCGGCCCCGCCCCGGGCATACTGGCTGATGGAGGAAATGCCATGTCGTACCGGAAGCCCTGCGGCAGCGTCCTGGAGGCCATCGGCAACACGCCCCTGGTCCGGCTGCGCCGCGTCGTCGCGGACCTGCCGGTGGAGGCCTTCGCCAAGCTCGAGTTCCTGAACCCCATGGGCAGCAGCAAGGACCGCATCTCGAAGTACATGATCGAAGCCGCCGAGCGGGACGGCCGCCTGAAGCCCGGCGACACCATCATCGAGAACTCCTCGGGCAACACGGCCATGGGCCTGGCCCTCATGGCCATCCAGAAGGGCTACCGCCTCAAGGTCGTGGTGCGCGACACCATCTCCCAGGAGAAGCTCAATCAGCTGCTGGCCCTGGGCGCCCTGGTCCACAAGGTGGACACCAGCCTGCCCCCGGAGCACCCCGACAGCTACAACAACATCACGCCCCGCCTGGCCCGGGAGACGCCCAACTGCTACTTCCCCGACCAGCATGGCAACCGGGAGAACAACGCCGCGCACTACGCGGGCACGGGTCCCGAGATCTGGGAGCAGATGGAGGGCCGCATCGACTACCTCATCGCCGGCGCGGGCACCGGCGGCACCGTGAGCGGCGTGGGCCGCTACCTGAAGGAGAGGGACCCGAACATCAAGGTCATCGCCGTGGATCCTGTGGGGTCCGTATTCTCGCCGCACTTCCATGGCGAGAAGGAACCCAAGGCCGGTCCCTACAAGCTCGAGGGTCTGGGCGACGAGTTCCTCATCCACACCATGGAGTTCGACCAGCTCGACGACATGCTCCAGGTCACCGACCGCCAGGCCTTCCATCAGGCGCGGCGCCTCGTGAAGGAGGAGGGCATCCTGGGCGGCGGCTCCAGCGGCGCGGCGCTCTGGGCCGTTCTGCAGGTGGCGAAGAACCTTCCCCCCATGGACCGTCCGGCTCGCATCGTGACCGTCTTCCCCGATGGCGCCGGCCGCTACCTCAGCAGCATCTTCAACGACGCCTGGCTGGCGGAACGCGGACTGCTGGAGAAGGAATGACCGCCTTTTCCGGCACCTACGTCGAGGCCATCCGCCAGGCCCTTCATGACGCCATGGAGGCCGATCCCCGCGTCTGCTGCCTGGGCGAAGACATCGGCGCCTACGGAGGTGCCTTCCGGGCCACGGAGGGCCTGCTGGCGCGCTTCGGCCCGGAGCGGGTGATCGACACGCCCATCGCCGAACAGGCCATCGCCGGTTCGGCCATCGGTCTCGCCCTCATGGGCCAGCGGCCCGTGGCGGAGTTCCAGTTCATGGACTTCGCGCTGCTGGCCGCGGATCTCATGGTGAACTTCGCGGCCAAGGCCCACTGGCGCTGGGGCCCCACGGTGCCCGCGGTCTTCCGGGGGCCCTCCGGCGGCGGCAATGGTGGCGGGCCCTTCCACAGCCAGAACCCCGAGGGGCATTTCCTGGGCAGCCCAGGCCTGAAGGTCATCGCGCCGGGCACGGTGCGCGATGCCTACGCCCTGCTGCGGGCGGCCATCGAGGACCCGGACCCGGTGATGGTCTTCGAGCACAAGCACCTCTATCGCCGGCTGAGGGACCAGTGGGACGAGCCCCCCACGGCCCGGCTCGGCGAGGCGGCCCTGCGCAAGGACGGCGCTGCGGCCTGCATCATCACCTACGGCGCGGCCCAGCAGGTGGCCCTGGCGGCCGTGGCCGATCTCGACGTGGCCGTGCTGGACCTGCGCACCCTCTGGCCCCTGGATGACGAGACCATCACGGCCCTGGCCAGGCGCACCCACCGCGTGCTGGTGCTCACGGAGGCCAGCCGCACCTACGGCCCCGGCGCGGAGCTGGCGGCCCGCATCGGCGAGACCTGCTTCCCCTGGCTCGATGCGCCGGTGCTGCGGGTGGGCGCCGCGGACACGCCCACACCGGCCAGCCCCCCGCTGGAAGCTGCGGCCCTGCCCAGCGTCGAGCGCGTGCGCTCGGAACTGGACCGCCTGCTGGCCTGGTGAGGGATGCGTTTGCGCGCCCTGTTCCTGCTCCTGGCCTGCGCCGTCCTTCCGGCGGCTCCGAAGGCCATCTGGGTGTGGGAGACCGAGACCCTGCGCCTCCTGGATGACCGGGCCTACGAAACCCGCGTGGCGGGCCTGCTCCGGACTCACGGCTTCCGCACGCTGTTCCTGTATGCCGACGACTACCGGGGTCGCAATCCCATCCTCAATGAGCGGGCGGCCTACCGTGGTCTTCTCGCCCGCCTCCATGCGGCGGGCTTCCGGGTCGAGGCGCTGCTGGGTTCGTACCCCATGAAGACCTGGGAGTACGTGCTGCCCGAGCGCGATCCGGCGGCCCGCGCCATGATGCAGCACATCCTCGACTACAACGCCACCGCCGGGGCGCAGGAGCGCTTCGACGGCGTCCACCTGGACATCGAGCCCCATGCCCTGGATTCCTGGAATGACGGGACGCGCGTCGCCCTGTCGCGGATGTTCCTCGCCCGGTCCCGGGAATGGGTGGCCATGGCCCGCCAGGCAGGGGGGGACTTCCTCGTGGGCGCGGCGATCCCCTTCTGGTACGACGGGTTCACCGTGGCGTGGGAGGGCGTGACCAAGCCCCTGAACGCCCACCTGCAGGACCTCTACGACTACGTGGCGGTCATGGATTACCGGAACCGGGCGGAAGGTCCCGACGGGATCATCGCCCATGCCCGCGAGGAGATCGCCTATGGCACGGCGCTTGGGAAGGTCGTGCTCCTGGGGCTCGAAACCGGCGAGGCCCAGCCCCCGAAAGTGACCTTCCGGAACCGGGGTGCGGCCGCGCTGACCCGCGAGATGGCCGCCACCGAACAGGCCTTCGCCAAGAAGAGGGCCTTCGGGGGTTTCGCCATCCACCACCTGCGGACCTGGCTGGAGCTGATCGAAGCCCCCGCCCCCGCCACCGCCGCCTCCGGGCAGCCCTGACATGCCTCCGCACCTCCGGCGCTTCGTCGCCGCCCTCCTCGTGCTCGCCATCTGTGGATGGGTGCTGAGCGAGGCCCCCGCGCAGGAGGGCAGCGCCCAGGATGGCGGGCTCCAGGCCTCCCGGGACCTCCAGGAGAAGAGCCGGGCCCTGGTGGGGGCCGGTCGCTATGCCGAGGCCCTGCCCCCGACCCGCGAGCTGCACGAGGCCTATCCCACCAACCACGTCTACCTCAGCCGCCTCGCCGACATCCACGAGCACCTGGGCCAGTGGCCGGAGTGCGCCGCCGCCTGGGAGGCCTACCTGAAGGTCTCGCCCACCCCCTGGGAGGCCTTCCCCACCCTCGGGGACACCTACCGGAAGCTGGGTCAGCTGAAGGCCTCCACGGACGCCTTCGCCCGGTGGCTGGACCTGCAGCCGGACAATCCGGACGCGGCCTTCTACCTGGGGCGGGCCTGGGAACGCGACCATCAGTTCCAGAAGGCCCGGGCCGTCTACCAGCAGGGGCTCAAGCAGCATCCCGACAGCACCGACCTCCGCGTGGGCCTGGCGCGCATGACCCTCTTCACGGGCAGCGCCGTCGAGGCAAGACGCATGGCCGAGGAGGCCGTGAAGCGGTCTCCGACTTCGGTGGATGCGCGGCTGATCCTGGGCATGGCCCTGCGCTCCGAGGGCAACCTGGCTGAGGCCCGCCGCCAGCTCGAGGTGGCGCGGACCATGAGCCCCGACTACCTGGATGTCCTGCAGGTACTGGGGGGCGTGGCGGAACAGCAGGACGACCTGCCCGCGGCCCGCGCCGCCTACGGCCGCATCCTGCAGCTGGATCCCGGCCATGCGGCGGCCCGGACGCGGCTGGCGGGATTGCCGAAGGGAGGCCGGCCGTGACGCCCAGCCTGCGCCCCTGGGCCCGCGGGGCCTTCCTGCTGGTCATGGTCGCCTCGGCCACCGCCTGCCTGCTGGTGGACATCCCCTTCACCTACCAGGCCGTGATCCGGGCCGGCCTCCTGCCCTGGCTGCCCACCGCCATGCGGCTCCAACCCTGGGCCCTGCTCCTGGTCGTGGTCGCCAACGCCATGGCGGACCGCCAGCCGCCGGGGTTCAGGCTTGCGCCCTGGCGGGCGTGTTTCCTGGGTGCCATGGCCCTCGGCGCCCTGGCGCTGATCCCCGTGTCCGGCCTGAGCCACCTGGCGCCCGGGTTCCCCGCCCGCCTGGGCACCCTGGCCTTCCTGGCGGCCGCCGGGGCGCTGCTGGCCCTGGATCTGGTCGAGGCCCGGGCGGCCTGGCCCCAGCGCGAGGCCGGGTCGGACGATGCCCGCCGCCTCTTCGTGTCGTCGCTCCTCACGGCCGCGCTGGTCACCCTGACCTTCTTCGCCATCGGCCTGGGCCGCGCCCTGGCCTCGGGTACCTCCGTCCATCCCTGGGAAGCCGCCACCACGCTGGGATGGAGCTTCCTGGCCCACGGGCTGGTGCTGTCCATGGCGGCGGTGGCGCTCCTGGGGCTGCAGGCCGCGGCGGGCTTCTTCCCGCGGATCCGCGCGGCGGAGTTCCTCCTCACCCTGCTGGCCCTCACCGCCTCCTTCGCCGGGATCCTCCAACTGGTCGTCTTCCCCGGCATCGCCTTCGCCGGGCCCTTCGCCTTGGCCGTGGCCCTGCTGCTGGGATTCTGCGTGGTGGCCCTGCTGGCCCAGGTGGGGCTCGGGGAGCGCCCCGTGGGCAGCGCCCTGGAGGCCTTCCTCCGCCCCCTCCACCCGGTGCGGGTGAACCGCTGGAGCGTGGCGGCGGGCCTGCTCCTGGCCCTCGGTGTGGCCCTACTGTTCGGGCTGAAGGTCTCGCGCTTCGACTGGAACCAGCTCTTCCAGCAGCTGGGCGCAATCCTGGTGGCGGTCCTGGTCTTCACGCCCATCTACCTGAGCCAGTCCGCCACGCCCGGACCCCATTCCTGGTCACCCCGGCTCTTCGCGGCGCCGCTGGGCCTGCTGGCCCTGTTCCGGCTCTGGGGCACGCCCCTGCCGCAGCCGTCGAAGGACTGGCTGCCGCGGCCGGTCGCGCGGGCCGTGGAGGCGCACGCGGGCTTCGATGCCTCCGCCCACCTGGTGGCCAACCTGCTGCGGCCCCCTGCCGGCAGCGGCGAATCCATCTACCGGATCCTTTTGGCCAACAGCAACATCCCCCACGCGGTGAAGGTCGATGCGAAGGACCTGCGCTTCGTCGATCCCCTGGCCCCCTCGACGGTGGATCGGCCCGACATCTACATCTTCGTGGTGGACAGCCTGCGCCAGGACTACCTGGGGGCCTACAACCCGCGGGTGACCTTCACGCCGAACCTCGACCGCTTCGCGGCCGAGAGCACCGTGGTTCCCCGGGCCTTCACCCGCTACGGCGCCACCGGCCTCTCCGAGCCCTCCATCTGGGTCGGGGGCATGCTCCTGCACAAGCAGTACATCGTCCCCTTCCACCCCCTGAACACCCTCCAGAAGCTGGTGGAGGCCGACGGCTACCGGCCGTACCTGTCCATGGACTCCATCCTCGACGTGGTGGTGAAACCCACGCCGGACCTCGTCCGGCTGGATGCCGGCATCGGCACCGGGGACCTGCGCCTGGGCGCGACCCTGAAGGACCTCCAGGGGAGGCTCGACCAGGCCCCCGCGAACCGCCCCGTCTTCGTCTACAGCCAGGCCCAGGACCTCCACATCTCCTCCATCAGCCGCGAGGGCAAGGACGTGCCGGGCGGGGGGGACTATCCCGGCTTCTACGCGCCCTACGCCAGCCGTCTCCGCCGCCTGGATGCCGAGTTCGGGGCCTTCATCCAGTACCTGAAGGGCCGGGGCCGCTACGACCGCAGCCTCATCATCTTCACGGCGGACCATGGCGACTCCCTCGGGGAGGAGGGGCGCTTCGGCCACGCCTACACCCTGTTCCCCGAGATCATGAAGGTGCCCCTCCTCCTCCACGTGCCGGAGAAGCTCCGCGCGGGGCTGGTCATGGATCCCAGCCGGGCGGCCTTCCTCACGGACCTCACGCCGACGCTCTACTACCTGCTGGGCCACCGCCCCCTGGCCTCGGACCCCGTCCTGGGGCGCCCCCTCTGGACACAGACACAGGCCGAGCAGGACCGCGCCCGCCGGGACCACCACCTCATCGCCTCCAGCTACGGCGCGGTCTGGGGCATTCTCAGCGGCGATGGGAAGACCCTCTATGTCTCGGATGGCGTGAACTTCGCCGATCACTGCTTCGACCTTGGATCCGACCCGAAGGGAACCCGGATCACCGTCACACCTGAGTTGAAGCAGCGCTATGACCGGTTGATCCTCCAGGAGATCGATCACCTCAACGCCTTCTACGCGTTCACTCCCGGAAAAGGATCCCCATGACGCCCATCGCCAGGATCCATCGACCCGCGCTGCTGCTCACGGCGGGGCTGGCCCTGTGGGGGCAGGAGGGGGTGGATGAGCTGTTCGCCAGGGCGCGTCGCCTAGCCTTCGACGGCAAGCGGGCCGAGGCCCTCGAGCTCTGTCGCACGGCCCTCCAGCGCAGCCCCGGCTACCACGACATCCGCATCCTGATGGGACGCATCCACGCCTGGGACGGACACTACGACGAGGGTCGGGCCGAGCTCCAGCAGGTGCTGCGCGCCGAGCCCGGCCACCTGGACGGGCGCGTGGCCCTGGTGGACCTGGAGCTCTGGTCGGATCATCCGCGCACCGCGCTCACCCTCTGTGACGAGGGCCTGACCCTGCGGCCGGCCCAGCCCCTCCTGCTGTTCCGCAAGGCCCGGGCCCAGAAGGCCCTGGGCGCCTACCCCGAGGCCCTCGAAACGGCCAGACAGTCCCTGGCGGCGGATCCGGGGCTGTACGAGGCCCGCCAGCTCATCGAGAACCTCGCCGAGCTCAGCCAGCGCTCGAAGGTGTCCCTGACCCAGACCTACGATCGCTTCGACCGCACCTTCGACCCCTGGAAGATGACCTCCCTGGGCATGGCCCACCGCTTCGACGCCGGCTCCCTCATCGGCCGCGTCAACCGCGCCTCCCGCTTCGGCGACACGGGCAGCCAGCTCGAGGTGGACGCCTACCCGCGCTGGAAGGACGGCACCTACTTCTACCTGAACGCCGGGTTCTCCGAGTCCAGCCTCTTTCCCCACCGCCGCTATGGCGGGGAGATCTACCAGTCCTTCCCCCGCGGCCTCGAAGGCTCCCTCGGCTTCCGCCACCTGCGGTTCAGCGCCTCGACCGTCACGATCTACACCGGCTCCCTGGGGAAGTACTGGGGCGACTACCTCTTCAGCCTCCGGGCCAACGCCACGCCCAGTTCCATCGGTTCGTCGGAGTCCGGCTCCATTGCGGTGCGGCGCTACTTCGGCGACGGCGAGAACCACCTGACCTTCAGCCTCGGTTCCGGCGTCTCGCCGGATCAGCCCAACCCCAATGCCGAGATCCTCAACCTGCGCTCCCGCAAGGCCAGCCTCGCCGCCCAGGGGTGGATCCACCGGCGGCTCATCCTGTCGGGCAGCCTCGCCTACGAGAAGCAGGAGCTCGGCCAGGGCGTCGAGCGGGCGCAGACGACCTTCGGCGCCGGACTGGAGTGGCGTTTCTGATCACATCTGAAGCAGCGGAGAGCGCTGAAACAGCGTCTTGTTTGCTAATCTCTCCCCATGAGTCGGAAGTGGCCTGACCCCACCCGGGTCCTAGTCGTGGAGGATGACCAGGCAACTGCCCGGCTCATCCAGGCGCGCCTGGAGATGGAAGGGTTGAAGGTCTTCATGGCTTCCAACGGCGTCGAAGGGCTGGAGATCCTCCAGCGCGAACCCATCGACCTGGTCACCACGGACCTGATGATGCCCGCCATGAACGGCTTCCGCCTCGTCCAGGAGATCCGCGATCTGCCGCCGCCCAAGGGGCGCGTGCCCATCCTGCTCATCTCCAGCAACCAGAACGAGCAGGACATGATCCGCTGCCTGGCGGCCGGGGCCGACGACTACATGACCAAGCCCATCTCGGCGCAGGTCCTGGTGGAACGCCTCTGGCGGATGCATCAGCGCTCTTTCAGCGCGGGCTGAGGCAGGCGATGCACCTGCCTCCGGCGATGGTGCTCCAGGTCCTGATCTGGGGGACGGTGATCCTGGGCAGCCTGGTCTCCGGCCTGGTCCTCCTGGGCGCGGGCATCCAGTTCCGGCGCGACCGGCAGAACCGGCATCGCATCGCCCGCTACCAGGCCTGGGAGACCGATCTGGCCGTCTACCTCTTCAGCGGCGACGACACCGCGCCCGCCTTCCCCCGCATCGCGAAGGAGGACCGGCAGCTCTTCCGGAAGTTCCTCACCCGCTACCACGCCACCCTGGCCGGCCAGGAGGCGGAGGCCCTGCGGGAGCTCTACCTCGGCCTGGGCGTGCACGAGTCCCTCCCCGGGCGCCTGAAGCACCGCCAGACCACCGTCCGCGCCCAGGCCGCCCAGGAGGTGGGGATCTTCAAGCTGGGAGAATACCTGGACGCGGTCGTCCCGCTCCTGGATGACCCCGTGCCCTACGTGACCCACCTGGCGGCGCAGGCCCTCACCTTGAGCGGCGACCTCCGCTTCGCCCAGCCCGTGGTCGACTGGGTGCTGCGGGAGGAGCGCTACCAGCGGGAGCGGCTGCTGCGGGTGCTCGAGGGCTTCGGCCCGGACCTCCTCCCATGGCTGGAGTCGCACCTCGAGCCGCCCGGAGGCGCTCCGGAACCCTGGATCCTCTTCGCCCTCCTGGCGGGTTCGCACCGGCACCGCGAGAGCGAGCCCCGATTGCTGGAGCTCATCGCCAACCCCGACGTGGACATCCAGGCCTCGGCCCTGAAGGCCCTCGCGGCCCTGGCCGATCCCCTCACCTATGCCAGGGTGGAGCCCCTGGCCCAGCACGAGGCCTGGCCCGTCCGGGCCCAGGCTGCCAAGGCCCTCGGCCTGATCGGCGGTCCCGATGCCATCCCCGCCCTCATCGCCCTGACCAGCGATCCGATCTACGAGGTCCGGCGCAACGCCGCCCAGGGCATGGCCGACCTGGGCCATGCCGGAACGTCGGCGCTCACCTGGCTGGCGGAGGATCCCACGGCGGACCGCTTCGCCCGCGACATCGCGCGGGAGCGCCTGGAGTGGGCCGACGAGCGGGGGCACCAGTGAGCTTCCGCGGCTTCGTCACCGTCTTCATCGAGTGGGGCATCCTGGTCTACTTCCTGGCCCTCCACCTCACGCACCTGTCCCTGATCCTGCGGGCCTTCTTCTCCATCCGGAGCTACCTCGAGGAGGTGGAGACCGATCGGCTCGACACCGCCTTCGAGACCAGCCACTACAAGCCCATGACCCTCATCTGCCCCGCCTACAACGAGGAGGCGGGCGTGGTGCCCAGCGTGAACAGCCTCATCAGCCTCCGCTACCCGGAGTTCCAGGTGGTGGTGGTGAACGATGGCAGCAAGGACGCCACGCTGGAGAAACTCATCGAGGCCTTCCGGCTGAAGCCCAGCCATCGCGTGCTCCGCCAGCTCCTGCCCACCAAGGAGGTCCGCGGCATCTACGAGAGCGCCTACGTGCCCAACCTCGTGGTGGTGGACAAGGCCAACGGCGGCAAGGCCGACGCCCTGAACTGCGGCATCAACCTCGCCCGCTACCCGCTGGTGTGCTGCATGGACGGGGACAGCCTGCTGGAGAACGATTCGCTCCTCCGCATCGCCCGGCCCTTCATGGACCGCCCCAACCTGGTGGCCTCCGGCGGCGTCATCCGCCCCCTCAACGGGTGCCGGGTCACGGCCATGGGCATCCGCGGGATCCATCTCCCCGATTCCTGGCTGGCCCGCTTCCAGATCGTCGAGTACCTGCGGGCCTTCCTATTCGGCCGCGTGGGCCTCGCCTCCCTGGACACCATGTTCATCGTGAGCGGGGCCTTCGGCGTGTTCCGCAAGGAGCTGATCGTCCAGTCCGGCGGTTTCGAGACCGCCACCATCGGCGAGGACTTCGAGCTGGTGGTGCGCATGCACCGGTGCCTGCGCGAGTGGAAGCGGCCCTACCACATCACCCTCGTGCCCGACCCCGTCTGCTGGACCGAGGTGCCCGAGGACGCCAAGGTCCTGGGCCGGCAGCGGAACCGCTGGCAGCGGGGCCTGCTGGAGACGCTCTGGAAGCACCGGCGGATGTGGTTCAACCCGAAGTACGGGCGCGTGGGCCTCTTCTCCATGCCCTACTTCATCTTCTTCGAGGCGCTGGCGCCGGTCATCGAGGTCCTGGGCTACGTGGTGTTCGTGTGGTCCCTGTGGACCCACTCCATCAACAGCGCCTTCGCGATCCTCTTCATCTACGTGGCCCTCCTGCTGGGCGTGCTGAACTCCGTGGTGTCCGTGGTGCTCCAGGAGATCAGCGGCCACCGGTACCAGGGGCTCAAGGCCTGGTCCCTGCTGCTCTTCACCGCCGTGGTCGAGAACTTCGGCTACCGACAGATGACCGTGTGGTGGCGCCTGAAGGGCACCATCGACTGGTTCCGGGGCAAGGAGGGCTGGGGCCAGATGAAGCGCAAGGGCATCGGCCCCCAGCCGCCCGCGGCGCCACCCCCGGCTTGACGGCGGTCCTCTCCCCATTCATTCTTGACGCTCGATCTTTGGCAGTCCTAGAGCGCTATCCAGAAAGGTGGAGGGAAAGGCCCTGTGAAACCTTGGCAACCTGCGACAGCAAGGTGCCAACTCCTGCCCTCGGCGTGCCCGGGGGGAAGATACCGAACCGTCACAGACTGACCCGAACCGACCTGGATGCCGATCAAGCGACTGTCCCTTCCAGGCGCAGCCATGACCCATCCCACCTTCCAGCAGGCCCTCGACGCGGGCGAGTGCTTCCTCTTCGACGGAAGCACCGCCACGGCCCTGCATGACCGCGGGATCACCCTGCAGCGCAGCTTCGAGGAGTGCAACCTCAAGTCACCGGACCTGCTGCTGGCCATCCATGGCGAATTCCTCGCCGCCGGTGCCCAGGTGCTCACCACCAACACCTGGGGGGCGGGTCGGCTGAAGCTCGCGGCCCGGGGCCTCGATGGCGAGCTCGACGCCATCAACCGCCAGGGTGTGGACCTGGCCAAGAGGGCCATCGCCCAGCAGGGCGCCCGGGCCTGGGTGGCCGGCTGCATCGGCCCCCTGGGCGTGCGCATCGAGCCCTGGGGACCCACCTCCTTCGACGAGGCCCGGGCCCTCTTCCGCGAACAGGCCACCCCCCTCATCGAAGCCGGCGCCGATCTCATCGTCCTGGAGGGCTTCGAGGACCTGAACGAGATCCACCAGGCCATCCTTGCGGTGCAGGAGGCGGGCCAGCTGCCCATTGCCGCGCTCATGACCACCAACGAGGACGGCCAGGCCCTCTTCGGCGCCGAGCCGGACTGGTTCATCAAGCAGTTGGATACCTGGGGCGCCGACATGGTGGGCCTCATCGGCGGCAACGGTCCGGCGCCGCACCTCCGCCTGCTGGAAAAGCTGAAGGCCGTCACGGCCAAGCCCATCGTCCTCCAGCCCAACCCGGGCCTGCCCAACATGGTGGATGGCCGCCTGATCTATGGCGCCAGCCCCGAGTACCTGGGCGGCTTCGCCGGGCGCGCCCTGGCGGCGGGTGCCCGCGCCGTGGGTGGCTGCAGCGGCACCACGCCGGCCCACATCCGGGCCATGCGCGGCGCCTTCCGGCAGGAGCGCGCCTTCGTGCAGGGCGGTGGTGGCTTCGAGCTGAAGCCCCACGAGCAGCCCCAGCCCGAGGTGCCCTTCGCCTTCCGCAGCCGCTTCAGCCTGAAGCTGGCCCAGAACGAGTTCATCCACACCGTGGAGCTGGTGCCACCCAAGGGCATGGAGTACGACAAGCTCGTGGCCAAGACCCGCCAGTGCCGGGCCCTGGGCGTGGACGCCATCAACGTGCCGGACGGCCCCCGCGCCATGGCCCGCATGTCGGCCCTGGCCACGGCACTGATCATCGAGCAGCAGGTGGGCCTGGAGACCATCCTCCACTACGCCTGCCGGGACCGGAACCTGCTGGGCATGCAGAGCGACCTGCTGGGAGCGGCAGGCCTGGGCCTGCGCAACATCCTGGCAGTCACCGGCGATCCCCCGAAGCTGGGCCCCTATCCCCAGGCCACCGCGGTCTTCGACGTGGACGCCATCGGCCTGGTGAACATGCTGAAGCGCCTCAACACCGGTCTCGACCTGGGCGGCGCCAGCATCGGCAAGCCGACGTCCTTCAGCGTGGGCGTGGGCGCCAACCCCGTGGCCGCGGACCTGGAGCGGGAGAAGACGCGCTTCCGCTACAAGGTGGAGGCCGGTGCCCAGTGGGCCATCACGCAACCCGTCTTCGACGCCGAAAGCCTGTTCCGCTTCCTCGACTTCACGGAAGCCCTCGACGGCAAGGGCGGCCTGCCCATCATCGCGGGCATCTGGCCCCTCAAGAGCCTGCGCAACGCCGAGTTCATGGCCAACGAGGTGCCCGGTGCCTATGTGCCGCCGACCGTGCTCACGCGCATGGCGAAATGGTCCACCGCCGAGGATCAGATCAAGGAGGGCCTCGCCATCGCCCAGGAGGTCATCGACGCCATCCGCCCCCGCATCCGTGGCCTGCAGCTCTCCGCCCCCTTCGGCCAGGTGGAGCTGGTGGCGCCCCTGCTGCCCAAGCCGGAGGCCCCGTGGTGAAGGTCCACTTCCGCCTGGAGGACCTGCTGGTGGAAGCACCGGCGGGCACGTCCCTGCAGCGCATCGCCGATGCCGCAAGCGCGGACATCACCTTTGGTTGCCGCACGGGCTCCTGCGGCACCTGCCGCGTGCGCGTGATGGAAGGGCTATCTCATTGCAGTGAAATGGGACCCGAAGAACGAGATTTCCTGGGTGGCCTGAACGCGCCCCCCGATCAGCGCCTGGCCTGCCAGGTCACCGTTCTGGGCGATGTCGCTATCGATTACCTGGGGCTTTAAAGATGAAACCGCAGATGACGCAGATGGCGCAGATAAATGAACGGGAACAACGCCCGGTTTCTCATCTGCGCACATCTGCGCCATCTGCGGTTAAAAACAAGGTTTTCCCATGACGAATCTCAACGCCCTCCTCCGCGACAAGGTGCTGCTGCTGGACGGCGGCATGGGGACGCAGATCTTCGCTCGGAAGCCCACGGTAGAGGACTACGGCAGCGCGGCCCTGGAAGGCTGCGTAGACCTGCTGACGGAGCGGCGCCCCCAGTGGATCCACGAGATCCACGAGAGCTACTTCAACGCCGGTGCCGACGCCGTGGAGACCAACACCTTCGGAGCCAATCCCCTGGTGCTCGGCGAGTTCGGCCTCTCCGACAAGGCCTACGCCCTGAATGTGCAGGCCGCCTCCATCGCCAAGGAGGTGGCGCGCAGCTTCGACCGGCCGCGCTTCGTCATCGGCTCCGTGGGCCCGGGCACCAAGCTCATCACCCTGGGGCACGTGGGCTACGCCGAGCTGCTGGCCTCGTACCGCGTCCAGATGGACGGCCTGCTGGATGGCGGGGCCGACGCCATCCTCATCGAGACCTGCCAGGACCTGGGCCAGATCAAGGTGGCCGTGCGGGCCGCCCGGGAGGCCATGGCCGCCAAGCAGCGCCACCTCCCGCTCTGGGTCCAGGCCACGGTGGAGACCACGGGCACCCTGCTGGTGGGCTCGGACATCTCCGCCGTGCTCACCAGCGTCGAGCCCCTGGGCATCGACGTGCTGGGGCTCAACTGCGCCACGGGCCCCGACGAGATGCACCAGCACCTGCAGACCCTCTGCGAAGCCAGCCCCTTCGCCATCAGCTGCCTGCCCAACGCGGGCCTGCCGGAGAATCGCAGCGGCCAGGTGGTCTACCCGCTGGATCCTGCAGGCTTCGCGCCCAAGGTCCTGCATGCGGCCACGGAGTTCGGCATCGCCATCCTGGGCGGCTGCTGCGGCACCACGCCCGATCACATCCGGGCCCTGGCCCCCGGCGTGGAAAGACTGAACCCGCCCAAACGCACTCCCACCCTGGAGCGCAGCGCCGCCAGCCTCTACCAGAGCGTCACCCTCAGGCAGGAGCCCGCCCCCCTCATCGTGGGCGAGCGGACGAACGCCAATGGCTCGAAGAAGTTCCGGGACCTGCTGGCCGCCGAGGACTGGGACGGCATGATCACGCTCGCCAAGGAACAGCAGCGGGAAGGCGCCCACCTGCTGGACCTCTGCGTGGCCTACGTGGGCCGAGACGAGGTGCGCGACGCCGACGAGCTGCTGAGCCGCCTCGTCTCCCAGATCACCCTGCCCCTCATGATCGACAGCACGGAGTTCCCGGTCATCGAGCGGGCCCTGCAGCGGTCTCCGGGAAAGTGCGTCATCAACTCCATCAACTTCGAAGACGGCGACGCCAAGGCGAGGGCCATTCTTGGACTCTGCAAGACCTACGGCGCGGCCGTGGTGGCCCTCACCATCGACGAGCGGGGCATGGCCAAGACCCGGGAACAGAAGCTGGAGGTGGCCAGGCGCCTCCACGCCCTGGCTGTGACTGAGTACGGTCTCGATCCCGGCGACCTCATCATCGATCCCCTGACCTTCACCTTGGGCAGCGGCGACGAAGAGTTCCGCGGATCGGCCATCGAGACCCTGGAGGCCCTGAGGCTCATCAAGGCCGAGCTGCCCGGCGTCATGACCATCCTGGGCGTGAGCAACGTGAGCTTCGGCCTGAACCCGGCCAGCCGCCACGTGCTCAACGCCCTCATGCTCTACCACGGCGTGAAGCACGGGCTGGACATGGCCATCTTCAACGCCTCGAAAGTCATCCCCGTGGCGAAGATCGATCCCGACGACCGGAAGATCGTCGAGGATCTCATCTTCGATCGCCGGAGCGAGGGCTACGATCCCCTCAAGGCCCTCATGGCGCGCTTCAGCGACCGCAAAGCCGCCGTGGCGGACGATCACCGCGCCGACCTGCCCGTGCTGGAACGGCTCCACCGCGGCATTCTGGACGGCGAGAAGCAGGCCATCCTCGCCGATGTGGATGAGGCCCTGAAGGATCACGATCCCCTGAAGCTCATCAACGAAACCCTGTTGGCGGCCATGAAGGTCGTGGGCGAGCGCTTCGGCGCCGGCGAGATGCAGCTGCCCTTCGTGCTGGAGAGCGCCGAGGCCATGAAGGCCGCCATCAGGCGCATCGAGCCGCACCTGCCCCGCGAATCCAACTACCAGAAGGGCCGCATCCTGCTGGCCACCGTGAAGGGCGACGTCCACGACATCGGCAAGAACCTGGTGGACATCATCCTCAGCAACAACGGCTTCGAGGTGAAGAACCTCGGCATCAAGCAGCCCATCGAGGCCATCCTCAAGGAGCTGGAGGCCTGGCCCGCCGAGGCCATTGGCCTCTCGGGCCTGCTGGTGAAGTCCACGGTGATCATGAAGGAGAACCTGCACTTCATGGAGGAGCTGGGACTCAAGGTACCCGTGATCCTCGGCGGCGCGGCCCTCACCCGCGACTACGTGGAGGGTGACTGCCGCCGGGTCTACGCGGGTTCCGTGTACTATGCCGAGGACGCCTTCGAGGGGCTTCGGCACATGCAGGCGCTGGTGTCGGGCGATGCCAGCACGCCAGCACCCGCGCCCGCCGCGTCCGCGGCGGGCGCGATCAAAGTGCTTCACCGGGGCACGGCTTCGGTGCCTCTGACGGAGCAGGGCCAGAGCAGTTGGGTGCGCCACGAGGCCGCACCGCCGACGCCGCCGTTCTGGGGCGTGCGCGAGCTGGCGGATACGCCAGTGGACCTCTTCGAGCACCTGGACGAGTTCGCCCTGATCCGCAACCGCTGGGGCTTCAGCCAGGGCAGCCAGGGTGACGAGGCCTTCGCGGCGGTGCTGCGCGACAAGGCCGCGCCCCAGCTGATGCACTGGAAGGAACGGCTGGCAGCCGATCCGTTCTTCCAGCCGAAGGCCCGCTACGGCTACTTCCCCGTACGGGCCGAGGGTGATTCCCTCCGGGTGTTCGATCCCGCGGATCCCGCACGGACTCTGGCACGACTCAGCTTCCCCCGCCAGGCCACAGGCCGGCGGCTCTGTATATCGGACTTCTTCTCCGCCGGGCACACGGATGTGCTGGCCCTCCAGCTCGTCACCCTGGGCCAAGCCGCCGCCGACCACGCCGCGAAGCTCTATCGCGAGGACGGCTACGCGGACTACTTCGCCTTCCACGGCCTCGCCACGGAGCTCACCGAGGCCTACGCGGAGCGCCTCCATGCCCGCATCCGCAAGGAGCTGGGCATCGCCGCGAAGGACCTGCCCGGCCGCGCCCTCTTCGCCCAGGGCTACCAGGGCTCGCGCTATTCCTACGGCTATCCCGCCTGCCCGGACCTGGAGGGCAACGGCCCCATCCTGGACCTGCTGGGCGGCGCCCAAATCGGCGTGACCCTCAGCGACAGCCACCAGATGGACCCCGAATACACCACCAGCGCCCTGGTGGCCTGGCATCCCCAGGCGCGGTACTTCTCGGTCTGAGGCCAATAGGCATCCTGCGGATCTTGTAAGGGCCAGCTCTGGCGCGCCTTCGGCGACTTGTCTGTCGCGACAAAAAGCTTATGGTGAAGGGGAATTTCGTCGATAGGCTTCCTATGGTTGGCACGGATGCCATCGACTCGTCGCCTGGGAGGCCATCATGAGTTCCATTCAAGGTCTTGGCCCATCGAGCGCTGCGGCGATCATCCCGAAACCCCAGGCGGTGGCGCCCAAGCCCGAAGCCCGCGAGACGGCGCAGGACGAGCGCGCCGAGGCCGCCCGTGGCGCCCAGGAGGCCAATGAGGCCCCCAGCACGAACCCCCAGGTGGGCAGCCGCCTTTCTGTGACCGCCTGAAGAAAATCCCTCTCGGGGCAGGTTGAAACCACGACCTCGAAGCGTTACCTTTGGGGATCGGCCCTTCGGGGTCGTTTCCATCGAGATCCTTGTCAGTTCCATAGCGAGTTATCCAGAAAGGTGGAGGGACGGGCCCTGTGAAACCTTGGCAACCTGCGAAAGCAAGGTGCCAATTCCTGCCGTGAGCAATCACGGAGAGATGTCGAGCTGTGTCGAACTGACGACGGCGACAAAGGGGCCCGAGCGATCGGGCCCCTTTGTCATGTTTGCTTTTCCTGGACTTGCTTGGACGACAGGGCCTCGGCCTTCTCACCTTTCTTTTCAGGAGCCGCCATGAGCGCCGCGCAACCCAACTTCGAAACCATCGCCCTCCACGGCGGCCAGGTCGCGGACAGCGACACCAAGAGCCGGGCGGTGCCCATCTACCAGACCACGAGCTACGTGTTCGACTCCGCCGAGCATGGCGCCGCGCTCTTCAACCTGTCGGTGCCCGGCAACATCTACACCCGCATCATGAACCCCACCCAGGCCGTTCTGGAGACGCGCGTGGCCCAGCTGGAGGGTGGCATTGCCGGCCTGGCCGTGGCCTCGGGCCAGGCGGCCATCACCCTGACCTTCAACACGCTGCTCCGCAACGGCGACCACATCGTGGCGGGCGACAACCTCTATGGCGGAACCTACAACCTGCTGCACCACACCCTGCCCCGCACGGGCATCGACACCACGTTCGTGGACTCGAAGAACCCCGAAGCCTTCCGGGCCGCCATCAAACCCCAGACCCGCGCCATCTACATCGAGGCCCTGGGCAATCCCAAGCTGGACGTGCCGGAGTTCGAGGCCATCGCTGTCATCGCCAAGGCCGCGGGCATCCCCCTCATCGTGGACAACACGCTGCCCAGCCCCTACCTCCTGAACCCGCTGGCGCTGGGCGCCAACATCGTGGTGCACAGCGCGACGAAGTTCCTGGGCGGCCACGGCACCTCGGTGGCGGGCGTCATCGTGGACGGCGGCACTTTCGACTGGAAGAACGGCAAGTTCCCCGAGTTCACGGAGCCCTTCGCCGCCTACCACGGCGCCGTGCTGGCGGACCTGGCCGGGCCCGCCGCCTTCATCACCAAGGCCCGCATCGAGGGCCTGCGCGACACCGGCGCCGCCATCAGTCCCTTCAACGCCTTCCTCATCCTGCAGGGCATCGAGACCCTGCACCTGCGCCTGCAGCGCCACGGCGAGAACGCCCTGGCCATCGCCCAGTGGCTGGAGAAGCACCCCAAGGTGGCCTGGGTGAACTACCCCGGGCTGGCGACCAACGCGAACCATGCTGCGGCGGCCCGCTACTTCCGCAAGGGTGCGGGCTTCGGCGGCATCCTCACCTTCGGCGTGAAGGGCGGACTGGAGGCCGGCAAGGCCGTCATCAACGGCGTCCAGCTCTTCTCGCGCCTGGCCAACGTGGGCGACGCCAAGAGCCTCATCATCCACCCCGCCAGCACCACCCACCAGCAGCTGTCCTCGGCCGAACGGGAGGCCACGGGCGTCACCGAGGATCTCATCCGCCTCTCCGTGGGCCTGGAGAACATCTCGGATCTCATCGAGGACCTCGAAGCCGCACTGCAGAAGGCCTGATCCCATGCCCGTCAAGATCCCAGCCTCCCTGCCGGCCCGCGACGTGCTCGAGGCGGAGAACGTGTTCCTCATCGAGGAATCCCGCGCACTCCACCAGGACATCCGCCCCCTGCGCATCGCCATCCTCAACCTGATGCCCACCAAGGTGGCCACGGAGACTCAGCTGCTCCGCCTGCTGGGTAACACGCCCCTGCAGGTGGAGGTGACGCTCCTGCACATGGCCTCCCACGCGTCGAAGAACACCTCCGCCGAGCACCTGCTGGAGCACTACGTGTCCTTCGAGGAGGTGCGCCACCAGACCTTCGACGGCCTCATCGTCACGGGCGCGCCGGTGGAGACGCTGCCTTTCGAGGAGGTGGACTACTGGCCGGAGCTCACGCAGATCCTGGACTGGGCGAGAACGAACGTCTTCTCCTGCCTCTTCATCTGCTGGGGCGCCCAGGCCGCCCTGCACCGCTACTACGGCATCCCCAAACATCCCCTGCCGGAGAAGATGTTCGGGGTCTTCCCCCACCATCTGCGGGTGGCCAACGAGCGGCTCGTGCAGGGCTTCGACGATGTGTTCTACGCGCCTCACTCGCGCCACACGGAGACCCGCCGGGCGGACATCCAGGCGGAGCCGCGTCTGGTGCTCCTGGCGGAGTCGGACGAGGCCGGGGTGTACCTGGTGCAGTCCGCGGACCGGCGGCTGGCCTTCGTCACGGGGCACTCGGAGTATGACCCCTGCACCCTGCAGGGCGAGTACGCCCGCGACCTCGGCAAGGGCCTGCCCATCGGCATCCCGCAGAACTACTTCCCGGAGGACGACCCCACCCGGCCACCCCAGGTCCGCTGGCGCGGGCACTCGAACCTGCTCTTCTCCAACTGGCTGAACTACTTCGTCTATCAGGAGACGCCCTTCGACCTGGGGCTTTCCGCGGTGGAAGGGGGGAAGGCATGAGCCTGAAAGTCCTCAAGTTCGGCGGCAGCTCCGTGGGCAGCGCCGAGGCCCTGCGCCGAGCCGCCGGCATCGTCCGCGACGAGTTGCCTGCCGGGGGCCTGGTGGTGGTGTCCGCCCTGCGGGGCACCACGGACCAGATCCTCGATGCCTGCGCGGCGGCGGGCCGAGGCGACCTCGCCACGGCCCAGACGATCCTGGCCGCCATTCAGGCACGCCACCAGGCCGTGGCCGAGGAACTCGGCCTCACCCAGGCCGTGGCACCGGCCTGGCCCCCCCTCTTCACCAGGCTGGATCAGCTCCTGACGGGCATGGCCATGCTGGGTGAGACCACGGCCCGGGCCCGGGATGCCGCGCTGGCCGTGGGCGAGACCCTCTCCGCGAACCTCGCAGCCCTCTGCTTCCAGGGGACCTTCCAGGACGTGCGGCAGGTCATGCAGACCGACGCCCGCTTCGGCAAGGCCCGCCCCCGGCTGGAAGCCCTCCGCGAGGCCGCCGCCCCCTGGCGCCAGGCCCTGGCCGCGGGCGCCCTCTGGATCACCCAGGGCTTCCTGGGCTCCTCCCCCGAGGGTGTCACCACCACCCTGGGCCGGGGCGGCTCCGACACCAGCGCCACCCTGCTGGGCGAGGCCCTCGACGCGGAGGAGGTGCAGATCTGGACGGACGTGGACGGCGTCCTCACCGCCGACCCCAGCCTGGTGAAGGAGGCGCGCCCCATTCCCCAGATGAGCCTGGGCGAGGCCGAGGCCCTCAGCGCCTTCGGGGCCAAGGTCCTGCACGCGGACTCCCTGGCCCCCGGCGGGCGGGCGGGGTTCCGCCTGGTGGTGGCCAACACTCTGCGTCCTGGCGCCTCACGCACCGAAATCCTGCCGGTGCCGCCCGCTCGCGCCGCCGGTGCCGTCACCTCGGTGGCCTACAAGGAGGGCATCAGCCTCCTGCGCTTCCCGGCCTCGGCGGGCCTCGAGCCCCCGCTGGAGGCGGCCCGGAGCCTGGAGGAGGCCGGCGCCCTGCGCTTCGGCCTCATCTCCAGCCCCGCGGGTACCCTGCTGGCGGTACGCCCCGAGACCCACGCCGCCACCGAGGTGCTGGGCACTCTGGCGGCCTCGGGAGTGCCCTGCGAGTCCGGCTGGGCCGTGGTGGCCCTGGTGGGCGAGGGCCTGCGGGCCGACCCGGTGGCGGCCCTGCGACACCTGGGCGAGCTGGGCCAAGAGCCCGTGGGCGGACTGCTCACCGGCAGCAGCACGGTCTCCATGGCCTTCCTCGTTCCCGAGTCCCGGCTGGGCAGCCTCATCCCCCGCCTGCACTCCCGATGCGTGCTCGGCTACTAGCCTTGCTGGCCCTGCCGCAGCAGCCAGGCCGTGAGACGAGAGTGGAAGCCCTCGGGATTTTCCAGATCGGTCGGGAGCAGGCGGGCCGGATGGGCCGGATCACCCACCACCAGGGGGGCCGCCTCCACCAGGTTGGGAAGGCGCTGGCCATCGGGCAGGGTCCAGAGGGCCCCCCGGCAGTCGGCGTCCCTCGGTGTGGAGGCCTGGCGCCGTTCGCCCTGTGTCTCGCAGACCATCCGCTTTCTCCTGTGGAATCTAAAAGATAGGCCTCCCCGCTACCCGCGCCACCCCTCGCCTGCCACCCTTTGGGAAAGGAACCGCCATGACCCGACGCATCCTCATCACGGGCGCCTCGCGCGGCATCGGCCGGGCCTGCGCCCTGTGGCTGGCCCAGACTGAGGCCGCCCACCTGGTCCTCCTGGGCCGGGACGCCCAGGCCTTGGCAAGCTCGGCCGAGGCCGTCCGGCAGGCGGGAGGGACCGCCGAGGTCCATGCGGCGGATGTGGCCGACCGGTCCGCCCTTGCCACCCTCGCCGGATCGGTGGGCCGCCTGGACGGACTGGTGGCCGCAGCGGGCATCTCCGGCATGACCCCCGTGGACCGGGACTCGGATGCCTTCTTCGATGAGATCCTGGCCACGGACCTGACGGGCCCCTGGAACACGGTGCGGGCCTTCCTGCCGGCCATGGGTGCGGGCGGCCGCATCGTGCTGGTGTCCAGCGTGCTGGGCCGCTTCGGCGTGCCGGGCTACGGGGCCTACTGCGCCGCCAAGCACGGCCTCATCGGCCTGGCCAAGGCCCTGGCCCTGGAGCTCATCGACCGGGGCATCGTGGTGAACGCCGTGGCGCCGGGCTGGGTGGACACGGACATGGCCCAGACCGGCATCCGGCAGATCGCCGCGGCCACAGGCCAGACCGAGGCCCAGTTCCGGGCCCAGGCCGAGGCGGCCGTCCCCGTGAAGCGGTTCTTCCAGCCCGAGGAGATCGCCCAGGGCATCGGCTGGCTGCTCAATCCCGCGAACACCATGCAGGTGGGCCAGTGCCTGAACCTCGACGGGGGCGTGGTCCAGTCCTGACGGACCACGCCCCCTTGGGTGCTATTTCGTCCGCACCGGGAAGGGCGGCCGCACCAGCTTCTGGGGCGGGTTCTTCTTCAGCTCCGCCTTCACCAGCTCGATGGCCTTCTCCAGCTGGGGGTCCCGGCCGGCGATGACGTCCTTGGGCAGCTGCTCCACTTCGATGTCCGGGGCCACGCCCTCGTTCTCCACCACCCAGCCCTTCTCGGTCCAGATGGCCAGGTTCGGGGCCGTGATGTTGCCGCCGTCCATGAGGGTGGGGAAGCCGAGGATGCCCACGAGTCCGCCCCAGGTGGGACGGCCCACGAGGGGGCCCAGGGCGAACTTGCGGAACATCCAGGGCAGCAGGTCGCCGCCGGACCCGGCGGTCTCATCCACCAGCATGACCTTGGGGCCCTGGATGGAGGCCTGAGGCGTCTTCAGGTCCTGGCCGTAGCGCATGGCCCACATGGCGATGAAGGGGCGGCGCAGCAGGTCGATGTAGTAGTCCGCCACCTGGCCGCCGCCGTTGTAGCGTTCGTCGATGATCACGGCGTCCTTCTGGGCCTGGGGATAGAAGTAGCGCTTGAAGTAGGTGTGGCCCAGGCTGGTGGTGTTGGGCACGTAGACGTAGGCCACGCGTCCCTCCGTGGCCTCCTGGACCTTCTTCAGGTTGCCCTCCACCCAGTCGCGGTTGCGCAGCGCGGCCTCGCTCTCCACCGGCACCACCGTCACCGTCCGCGCGCCCTTGCCGGTGGGATCGGCCCCGACCGTCAGCTCCACCAGCTTCCCGGCGGTGTTCTCGAAGCGGGCGTGGAGGTTCTCCGGGGCCGCGAGGTCGCGGCCATTGACGGCGAGCAGGTACTCGCCGGGCTTCACGTTGACGCCGGGCTCGGTGAGCGGTGAGCGCAGCTCCGGGTTCCAGTTCAGGCCCCCGAAGATCTTGGCGAAGCGGTAGCGGCCGTTGGCCACGTCGAGATCCGCGCCCAGCAGGCCGCCGGGGATGGGCTTGCCCGTGTCCGGCAGGTCGCCGCCGCCGCCGCGGTGGTGGCCCACGGCGAGCTCCGAGCACATCCACTGGATCACCCGGTTGAGGTCCGCGCGGGTGGCGAGATCCGGCAGGAAGGCCGAGTACTTCTGCTTCATGGCCTTCCAGTCGGCGCCGTGCATGTTCGGGGCGTAGAAGAAGTCGCGGTTGATGCGCCAGACCTCGTCGAGGATCTGCGCCCACTCCTGGCGGGGCTCCATCTGCACCTGCAGGGCGTCCAGCCCCACCTTACCCTTGCCCGGCTCAGGCTTGCCCGTGGTCGGGATGATGGTGGCGGCGTCCTTCAGCCGGTAGATGAGCTTCTTGCCGTCGGCCGAGAGTCCGTAGGCATCGGCCTTCTCCACGAGCACGGTCTCTTCGCGCTTCTTGAGGTCGAAGCGGCAGAGCGTGGCGGCCTCGTTCGCGTTGAAGCGATTCTCCCCGCCGGCCTTGCGGAGGTAGAAGAGGCTCCCCTCCTCGCCGGTGGCCAGATCCGTGAAGGCGGCGCTCTTGGCGGCCTCGATGGGGACGATGCGCTCAGCCAAGCCCTCGAAGTCGATGCGGACCTTCACCTCGGCCTTGGCGCCCTTCTTCTCGTCGCCCTTGCCCTTGTCCTCCGCCTTGCCCACGCCGGACTCTTCGTCGCTTTCCTTGGCCAGAGGCGAGGGCGTGTCCTTGGCCAGCACCATGAGGTAGAGGTTCCCGCGCATCAGGGCATCGGCATTGGACTGGGCGAACCAGTCCCGGACCGGGCCCGCCTCGGTGCTGGCGGTGAAGTAGAGGTACTTGCCGCCGCGGTCGAAGACGGGCTCGCCGGCATCGGCCAGGCCATCCGTCAACGCCGTGGACTTGTCGTCCTCCACCGAATAGACGTGGATGCGCTGCATGCCGGACTCGGTGTTGCGGGTGTAGGCGAGGAAGCGTGAATCCGGCGACCAGTTGTGGGTGAGGGTGGGCGAGGGCGTGTAGAGCAGCTCGCTGGAGATGGGCTTCGCCGCGCCGGTTCCCAGGTCGAGGATGTACAGGGCCATGGCGTTGTCGATGTAGGCGATGCGCTTCCCATCCGGCGACCACTTGAGGTCGCGGTAGAAGCCGGCGCCCTTCAGGGCGTAGCTGCGTACCTCGCCCTTGCCGTCCTGGGCCTGCACCTTCAACGCGTACTCACCGCCCGCATCCGACACGTAGGCGATGGCCTTGCCGTCCGGGGACCAGGCGGGGTTGCGCTCGTGGGTGCCCGGCGTGCGGGTGAGGTTCCTGGCATCGCCCTTTTCGGCGGGAACGCTGAGGATCTCTCCGCGGAACTCCACGGCCACGCGGTTGCCGGAGGGCGAGAGGTCCATGCTCCGCACCCACTTGGCGCCGGAAGCCCAGCGGCTGCGCGTCTCCGGCAGGTCTGCCGCGACGGCGACCTTCAGGCGCGTGGCCTGCCCGGTGCCGGGGTCGAAGCTGTGGAGCCAGCCCGCCTGCTCGTAGACGATCCGGCCCGCGCCCTGGCTGGCGGCCAGGATGGGGAAATCCGCGTGCTTGGTCAGCTGCGCCACGGCCCTGGTCGCCAGGTCGTAGCTGAAGAGGTTGAACTCGCCGGCGCGGTCGGACACGAAGTAGACCTTGCCGCCGATCCACATGGGGTCGATGTCGTTGCAGCGCCCCTCGGGCTGGGGGATCTGCGTGACTTCGTGGTCCTTCACCCGGTAGATCCAGAGCCGCGAGGCCGTGCCGCCCCGGTAGTGCTTCCACTGGCGGAAGGCGTCGGACAGGGGGTTGTAGACGATGTGGCTGCCGTCCGGCGAATAGGTGGCCCGGGCGGCGTTGGGGATGGGCAGCTTGGTGGGCATGCCGCCTGCCAGTGGCACGGTGAACAACTGGGTGAAGCGGGTGGTGTGGACCGAGCGGCCCGAGGTGAACAGCACCGCCTTGCCATCCGGCGTCCAGTCCTGCACCAGATCTGCGCCGGGGTGCCAGGTGAGGCGGCGGGGCTCGCCGCCCGCCGCGGGGATCACCCAAACGTCCGCGTTGCCCTCCAGGGCCGCCGTGTAGGCGATCCAACGGCCATCAGGGCTGAAGCGGGGCGTGCCGATGCAGCCCCCGCGGGTGGTGAGCCGCCGGGCAGCGCCGCCATCCGGCGCGCTGGTCCAGAGGTCCCCGGCATAGAGGAAGGCCACCTGGCGGGCGCTGAGGGCCGGCGAGGCCACCAGCCGGGTGTCCTGCAGATCCACCGCCGAGAGGGGCTGGACGAGGGCCGCAGCCATGACCAGGGCCAGGGGCGTCAGGGAGGAGGAGCGATGGATCATGGGGTGTCCTTCCATAGCAAGACGATGTATAAAAAAGGGCCCCTCCACCTTGCGCCTCCGCCCGGGCCCGGGTCAAGGCTTGCGGACCGGGAATCCCGGGACGGGTATCATGCACTCCGGATTGCTCTTTCCCAACCGCCGCCATTTGAGGTTCTTCCATGCGCCGATCCGCCTCTTTCCTGGTCCTCTGCCTGGCCGTCCCCGCGCTGGTGGCCGCCCCCCCCAAGGCTGGAACCCGCGGCCTCGACCTGGCGGGCATGGATCGCGCCGTGGCCCCCGGCGATGACTTCTTCGCCTATGCGAACGGCGGCTGGGTGAAGCGGACGGAGATCCCCGGCGACCGGGGCTCCTTCGGCGTGGGCCATCAGGTGACCGACCTCACGGATCGCCGGGTGGCGGCCCTCATCAAGGCCGCGGCGGCGACCAAGGCGCCGGCGGGATCGGAACTGCGCAAGGTCGGCGACTGCTTCACCAGCTTCATGGACGAGAAGACCATCGAGGCCCGGGGTCTGGCCCCCCTCCAGCCCACCTTCCAGGCCATCGCGGCCATCCGGGACCGCAAGGATCTGGCCCGCTACCTGGGCACCACGCTGCGCGCCGACGTGGACGTGCTGAACGCCACCAACTATTACACGGCCAACCTCTTCGGCCTCTGGGTCGCCCAGGACCTGGACGAACCCAGCCGGTATTCCCCCTTCCTGCTGCAGGGCGGCCTGGGCATGCCCGAGCGCAGCTACTACCTGGATCCCTCCGAAGGCATGGCCAGGATCCGCGCCCAGTACCTCGCCCACGTGGCGGCCATGTTGAAGCTGGCCGGCGTTCCCGACGCCGACGCCAGGGCCGGGGCAGTGCTGGACCTGGAGACGCACATGGCCACGGCCCACGCCGGCCGCGAGGAATCCGGGGACGTCCTGAAGGGCAACAACCACTGGCGCCGGTCGGATTTCGGCACGAAGGCCCCGGGCCTCGACTGGGAGGTCTACTTCGCCGCCGCCGGCCTGACGCAGCCCGAGACCTTCGTGGTCTGGCAGCCCGGCGCCTTCACCGGCCTTTCCGCCCTGACGGCCGAAGTCCCCCTCGAAGTCTGGAAGGACTACCTCACCTTCCACGCCCTGCAGAGCCGGGCGCGCGTGCTGCCCAAGGCCGTGGCGGACCAGTCCTTCTCCTTCTACGGCAAGGTCCTCAGCGGGGCGGCCAAGCCCCGCGAACGCTGGGTCTACGGCGTGGCGGTCACCAATCAGGCCCTGGGCGAGGCCATCGGGAAGGCCTACGTGGCGAAGTACTTCCCGCCCTCCGAGAAGGCCCGGGCCCAGAAGATGGTGGCCAACCTCATCGCGGCCTTCCGGGCCCGCATCGCGGCCCTGGCCTGGATGTCCCCGGAGACCAAGGCCAAGGCCAACGCCAAGCTGGACACGCTCAAGGTGGGCGTCGGCTATCCCGACCGCTGGCGGGACTACGCGGGCCTGAAGATCGTGGCCGGCGATGCCTTCGGCAACGCCGAGCGGGCCGAGCGCTTCGAGTACGAGCGCAACCTGCGCAAGCTGGGCCAGCCCATCGACCGCAGCGAGTGGGTGATGACGCCCCAGACCGTGAACGCGGTGAACCTGCCCGTGATGAACGCCCTCAACTTCCCGGCGGCCATCCTGCAGCCCCCCTACTTCGACCCGAAGCGGTCCGAAGCCATGGACTACGGCGCCACCGGAGCCACCATCGGCCACGAGATCAGCCACAGCTTCGACGACTCCGGCTGCCTCTTCGACGCCAGCGGCAAGCTCAACAACTGGTGGACCCCCGAGGACCTGAAGCACTTCGAGGCCTCGGCGGAGCAGCTGGTGAAGCAGTTCGACGCCTACGAGCCCTTCCCGGGCCTGCACATCAAGGGCCGGCAGACCCTGGGTGAGAACATCGCGGACGTGGCCGGGCTGGCCGCCGCCCATGACGCCTACCGCCTCTCCCTGGGCGGCAAGGCCGCGCCTGTGGTGCAGGGGCTCACCGGGGATCAGCAGTTCTTCCTCAGCTACGCGCAGAGCTGGCGGGAGAAGACCCGCGAGCCGCTGCTCCGCCAGCAGATCCTCACGGACGGCCATACCCCGGCCCCCTTCCGGCCCACCACCGTGCGGAACCTGGACGCCTGGTACCCCGCCTTCCAGGTGAAGCCCGGCCAGACCCTCTATCTGGCCCCGGCGGATCGGGTGAAGATCTGGTAGCGAACCCGGAGGTTCCCATGGCGCTTCTCGACTCCAGCCGCAGCATCCTCGTCGTCATCGACTTCCAGGGGAAGCTCGTCCACATGGTGCACCGCCCGGCCCCGGTGCTGGAGTCGGCGCGCCGCCTTCTCCGGCTGGCGGACCTCTTCGCCGTGCCCGTGGTGCTCACGGAGCAGTACCCCAAGGGCATCGGGCCCACGGAGGAGAGCATCCGCGCCATCTACGACGGCCTTGCCACCCCGAAGTTCTTCCTCGAGAAGACCGCCTTCGGCTGCTGCGGCGACACGGGCTTCGAGACCCTGCTCCAGCAGGCCCGGCCCATGCTGCGGCCCCCGCAGCGCCAGATCGTGATTGCGGGCATCGAGGCCCACGTCTGCGTCATGCAGACCGTGCTCGAGCTGCTCGCTCAGGGCTCCGAAGTGCACCTCTGCTGGGACGCCATCAGCGGCCGGGGGGAGGAGTACCGGGACCGCGCCCTGGACCGCATGGCCGCCGCCGGCGCGACCCTCACCAACCACGAGTCCGTGGCCTTCGAGTGGGCCCGGGACAAGAACCACCCCCAGTTCAAGGCCCTTTCGGCGCTCATGAAGGAAGGCCAGCCCCAGGGTTAAGATCTCCTCCATGAAGCTGCTCCCATCCCTCGCCGCCCTGCTCCTCATCTCCGCCCTGGCCTGCGGAGGTCACGACGATGACGACAAGAACAACGAGCTGATGGCCCCTGGCCAGAACTGCTTGGCCTGTCATGGCTTCACCGTGGCGGGAACGGTGTTCGGAACCGCCAACGCGGACTCCGGCAGCGGCCTCGCCGGGATCACGGTGATCATCACGGATGCCAACTCCGTGGACACCACGCTCACCACCAATGCTGCGGGCAACTTCTTCTCCAGCGCCACCCTGGCCCTGCCCCTGAAGAAGGCCGCCGTGGTGCGCAACGGCACCCGCACCGACATGGGTGGCGTCCCGGAAGGCGCCTGCAACCGCTGCCACACCCTGCCCGCCACCGGCGGCGCGGCGGGACGGATCCACGCTTCCTAGCCCATCATGTCCCGCATCCAAGGCCACCCCGTCCCCGCCCTGTTCCCGGCCTCCGGAGCGGTTTCCGTGATGCTCTTCGGGGAGGCTCCCGGTCCCCGTGGCGCAGACCAGTCGGGCATCCCCTTTTGGGGGGACGGCGCGGGCATCACGGTGTACCGGGCTCTGGCCGCCACGGGCCGCGCCGAGGTGCCCGCGGCGGCCTGGGAAGACTGGGATGGGGCCCGTTTCAAGGCCCTGGGCCTGGCACCCCGGCTGCATCGCACGGCCCTCAGCAACGCCTTCCCCGCCTGCCCGACGAAGGACGGCGAGCACTTCCACGCCCCTTCGAACCGCGACCTGCTGGCCCCCGCCAACCTGGCCCGGCTCTCGGCGGAGCTGACCCGGGCGGCCGCGGGGCGAACCTCGCCGCTGCGCGTCATCGCCTTCGGCAAGCGGGCCGAGTGGGTGCTCAGCCGCCTGCCCGGGGCCTCGGTGTTCGACCTCCACGCCCTGCCCCACCCCAGCGCCCAGGGACTGCTGCAGGGCGCCCCGGGGAAAGGGAAGGGATTGAAGCTGGAAGACCTCCGCGCCGCCTGGCAGGCGCAGCTCTGCGGCCTCCTCTCCGATTGAGCGGCGCCTCGGCTGGCGGTCCGCCGCATCCGACCCTATGTTGAGCCCTCAACCACTCCGAGGTGCCGATGCGGTCCGCTCTCCTCCTGTCCCCGCTCCTGCTCTGCTCCCATCTCCTGGCGGATCCGTCCCCCAAGACCGTGACCGAGCTCAAGGCCTTCTTCGCCGCGAACTGCGTCAAATGCCACGGACCCGACGGCTCCGCCATGGCCGACGGCAAGAAGCTCGGCGGGCGGGACTTCACGGATGCGGCCAAGCAGGCCAAGCAGACTGACGAAGAGATGGCCAAGACCATCCGGAAGGGCATCTTCTTCGGGGTCGTCATGCCTTCCTTCAAAGACCGGCTCAGCGACGAGGACGCCCTCCTGATGGTCAAAGAGGTCGTCCGCAAGGCCGAGAAGGGCAAGGTCATCGCCCCCTAGGATCCTCTCCTTGAACCAGGGCTGGCAGGCGGAACCTGGACCACCACCAGGGGTGCAGGTCCCGCCCTCCAGGTCAGTTCGTCCAGACTTCGTAGACGAAGGGCCGGTCCGCCGCGGGGGGCGCCACCGGCACGCGGGACACGCGTAGGATCTCGGGTTCCTTGGCCTTCTTGTGCAGGACGGTCAGGGCCACCTCGCTGCCCACGGGGCCCCGCAGGCGGCGGACGATCTCGGCGGGAGCCAATTCCTTGATGGGGAGGCCATCGATGGCGATGATCTCATCCATCTTCTGGAACCCGAGGGCCTTGGCCCGGTCAGTGAGGGGTGCCGTGTAGCTGCCCACGCCCAGGTGGCCCTGCCACTCGTGCCGGATCAGGACCCCGCCCGGCAGGTAGGCCAAATCCACGGGAATATCGATCCCCCCTTCCGGGAGGGGACCCAGCAGCATCACCTGGACCTCGTCCTTGCCTAGGCTGGTCACTCCTCGGCAGTCCACGGGATCCAGGAAGAGGTTCACGCTGGTGCGGCTCTGGAATCGCGTCCTCTGCATCTTGAGGGTCAAGCGCCCGGCGGCCTCGTCGTACGAGCCCTCCACTTCCACCACTTCCGCCGGCACCGTGCACTTCCCCGCCACCACCTCGCTGCGCGTGCTCGTGCCCGTGACCTTGGTGCCCTGCAACTCCAGCCGGAACTCGCGGACGGGGATCCCGGTATCGCCACCCATGAACTCGTTCGCGTCCAGCTCCCGAGCCGACATGCGCTGCCGCGCCGTCTTCAGGACAAGGCTGTTGCCTTCCGCCTTGGCCAGGTAAGGCATGCCCCCCTCCCCGACCCAGATCCCGCCCCTGTTGCGGATCCGGGCGCTCTGCTCAAGGCGGAACTCCAGCTTGATGAGTTCGTCGCTGACCTTGCCCGCCTCCTTGTCCTCCGGCGCCAGGACGAGGAAGCGCTTGTAGCTGGCCATGGCCTCCGGCAGGCGGCCCAGCCTCGCCTGGACCTGGCCCAGGTTCATCCAGGCAAAGGCCCATCCCGGGTAGATGGTCACGGCCTTTTGGAACTCGTCGGCGGCCAGGGCGAGATCACCATCGTTCTTGGCCATCTCGATGGCGGCGGCGCCGCGCACCAGATGCCGTCTCGCCTCGTCGAAGGTGGCCTTGTCCGGTGCCTGCGCTGGAGCCGGGGGGGGGTCGGCCTGGCTGCGTCCGGTCGGCCCAGCGAGGCCGAGGAGCATGCAGATGGCGAAGGCGGCAAGGTGGCGCATCGGGTGCTCCGGGAAGGTCACAGGGGGGAGACGGGACTCGCCAGCCGCGGCAGGGATGGCTGGGCCTGGACCGGGATCAGGTCCTCGGGGCGTACCCCCAGCTTGGCGGCCAGGGTGGCGCGGGAATCCTGGAGGCGGCCCACCAGCACGGTCATCTTCCCCAGGACCGCCTTCTGCCGCTGGCTCAGCAGCGCCTGGTCGCCCGCGGCGCCCTTCTGGTAGGCCCAGGCGTCCAGCTCCTGGGCCACATCCAGGCCGGAGCCCACGATGCTCTTGCCCAGCTCCCACTGGGTACTGAGGGGCTTCCAGGCCTTGTTGGCGTGCTGCAGGTTGGTCGCGATGAAGTCGAGGTTCTGGTACAGCGACTGCTTGGCCTGGACCCAGTCCACCGCGTCCCGCGCCGCCAGGGCGCGGTCGGCACGCTCGGTCACGAAATCGGTGAAGTCGTTCACCTGGGTGAGGGCTTCCACCGTGCCGCTCCAGACTCGGGGGTTCTTCTGGAGGGTACGGAGGCCCGCGGCCGTCCCCTCGGGGATGAGGGTCCCCGTGAGGAGGCTGGTGCCCCGCTCCAGCGAGTTCTGGATCGCCCGATCCACCGCCGCGCCCCAGGCCTCGTGCTCCCGCGCGAGCTGGCGGCCGTCCGAGCCCAGCCGGGCGGCCTCGGCTTTCAGGCGGGACAGCTCGTCTTCCAGCTCGTAGAAGCGCTTGCCGAGCATCTTCAGGTCCCCGTTTTCGGCCATCATGCGCTGGAGCCGCGCCTGGGCTTCGGCCCGGCGCCGGAGAACCTCGTCGGGCGTCACGGGCCTGGGTGCCGGTTCGGCGGCCTTGAGGTTGCCAGGGGTGAGCGCCCGCGCATCCCGGAGGTCCACGACCAGCGGATCTCCACCAGGAGTCCGGGTCCCACCGTCCCACATTCCCGACTGGGCTGCGGTCTGGCCCTCCAGGTTGCCGCCCCGCAGGGACAGGAGCTGGTGATTCAGCTGAGAGGCGTAGTCCTGGGCCCAGGACTGGAGTGCCTGCTGGTCTCGGGCCAGGGCCTCCTGACGCTGCTGCTGGATCCGGGCCTCGATCTGCGCCTGCTGCTCGTCGTGGTGGGCCATGCCGGAGCCGGGCTGCGGGCCCGCGGAAAGAGCCTGGGACAGCAGCCCGCCGAACACGCCACCCAGCAGGCTCGCCGCCTGTTGGTCGGGGGTCAACCGCGCAGGCTTCACCACCCTACTGGCAGCCGTGGGAGCCTGCCGATACCTGTAGGCGCTGGAACCCTGGAAGCGCTGGACCTTTTGGCCGGTCATGCTCTCCAGCTGACCCAGGGCGCTCTGGGCCGGCAGCTGGGTTCCCACCAGGCCAAGCAGGGTGACTGCGAACCACCCGGCGCGGGATTTCGTCGCGGCATTCATGATCTTGGCCTCTGGAAACACCACTACCCTGCCTCCCCGATGCCCTCGGGTCAAGCTTTCGTACTTATTCTTAACGGGCCAATCCCGGAAACCTTTCGTAACCTGGGGTCTTCCCCAGCGGGGATCTTTCACAGCCTGGAGGCTCCATGCGCTTCTCCCGTCGATTGTTGCTGCCCCTCTGCGGGGCCCTGGCCTTCACGCTGGTGGCGGGGGACGCCCCCAAGGCCGTCGCTAAGAGCCCCTCCAAGGCGAAAGCCGCCAAGTCCGCGCCCCTGCCTGATCCCATCAAGGTCACGGCGGTGGAGGGCATCACCGAGTACCGGCTGGCGAACGGCCTGCGGGTGCTGCTCTATCCCGATGCCAGCAAACCCACGGCCACCACGAACATCACCTACATGGTGGGCAGCCGCCACGAGCACTACGGCGAAACGGGCATGGCCCACCTGCTGGAGCACATGCTCTTCAAGGGCACGAAGGACCGCCCTGAGACCTGGAAGATCCTCAATGAACTGGGCGGTGACGCCAACGGCACCACCAACTTCGACCGCACGAACTACTACGTCTCGTTCCCAGCCAGCGAAGAGAACCTGAAGAAGGCCCTGGATCTGGAAGCGGACCGGATGCTGAACTGCACCTTCACCGCCGAGACGCTGTGGGGCAAGGACGGCAAGAGCGGGGAGATGACCGTCGTCCGCAACGAGTTCGAGTCCGGTGAGAACAATCCCTTCCGCACCACCCTCCTCCGGGTCCTGTCGGTGGCCTTCGACTGGCACAACTACGGGAAGCCCGCCATCGGGGCCCGCAGCGACATCGAGCACGTGAACGTCCAGCACCTGCGCGACTTCTACCAGAAGTACTACCAGCCGGACAACGCCGTGCTGGTGGTGGCGGGAAAGTTCGACGAGCCCAAGACGCTGGCCTACATCAACGCCACCTTTGGCCGGCTCCCCAGGCCCACCCGGTCCCTGGAGCCCACCTACACCGTCGAGCCCACCCAGGATGGCGAGCGCCAGGTCACCGTCCGCCGCGTCGGCGGCACGCCGCTGCTGGTGGCCGGCTACCACTCCGCACCCGCGGCCCACGCCGACCGCACGGCCACGGACATGGCGGCCTCCATCCTGGCGGATGTGCCGAGCGGCCGCCTCTACAAGGCGCTGGTGGAAACCAAGCTGGCCGCCCAGGTCTTCCAGATCTCCTTCACCACCTTCGAACCCGGCCTCCAGATGTTCGGCGTCGTGCTGCCGAAGGACGGCGACATGGAGAAGGCCAAGGAGGCCCTGGTGCGCGAGCTGGAGGGTCTGAAGGACAAGCCTCTCACCCAGGCCGAGCTGGACCGCGCCAAGGTGCAGGCCCAGAAGGGCATCGACCAGGCCCTGTCCGACACCAAGAACATGGCCATCAGCCTCAGCGAGGCCATGGCCGCCGGCGACTGGCGGGAGTGGTTCCTGGATCGCGATCGCACCCAGACGGCCACCCTCGAGCAGGTGCAGACGGCCGCCGTGGCCTACTTCAAGCCCAGCAACCGCACCCTCGGCCAGTTCATCCCCACCGAGAAACCGGACCGCACGACGGTGCCGGGCGTACCCGACATCGACGCCGAGGTGAAGGGCTACACCGGCAAGCAGACCATCGCCCAGGGCGAGGCCTTCGATGCCAGCCCCGCCAATGTGGACCAGCGCACGCTCCGCTTCACGGCCCCCAACGGCCTGAAGGGCGCCCTGCTCTCAAAGAAGACCAAGGGGGGCATGGCGTCGATCCAGCTGACCCTGCGTTTCGGACAGGAGACGGCCCTGCGGGACAAGGCCGCCACGCCGGGCCTCACCGGCGGCATGCTCATGCGCGGCACGCTGAAGCACAGCCGCCAGGAGATCGCGGATGCCTTCGACAAGCTGAAGGCCGAGGTGTCCATCACCGGCGGCGCCACCTCCGCCAATGCCACCCTCACGGTGCCGCGGGAGAACCTGGCCGCCACGCTGCGACTGGTGGCTGAAGTCCTTCGCGAGCCCGCCTTCCCCGTTGCGGAGCTCGACACGCTCGTGAAGCAGCAGACCACGGGGCTGGAGTCCCAGCGCCAGGAACCCCAGGCCAAGGCCATGGAGTTCATGGGCCAGACCTTCGATCCCTATCCCGCCGGGCACCCCTCGGCCTACCGCTCCTACGAGACGCGGATCGGCGAGCTGAAGGCCGCCAAGGTCGAGGACCTGAAGGCCTTCCACGCCGCCTTCTACGGCGCCGACCACGCCACCTTCGCGGCCTCCGGCGACTTCGACGCCCAGGAGGTCCAGGGCCTCGTGACCGAGCTCTTCGGCTCCTGGAAGGCCACTTCGCCCTATGAGCGCATTCCCGCCCGGCTGAAGGAGGTGGCAGGCCAGTCGAAGGTGCTCGAGACCCCCGACAAGCAGATGGCCTTCTTCCTGGCCTCCGAGCGCTGGGCCATGAAGGATACCGATGCGGACTACCCGGCCTTCCTCATGGCCAACCAGGTCCTCGGCGGAGGCGCCCTGAAGAACCGCATCGCCGACCGCCTGCGCCAGAAGGAGGGCTTCAGCTACGGCGCCGGTTCCTTCGTGAACGTCAGCAGCCAGGATCCCGTCTCCGCCTGGCAGGCTTACGCCATCTACGCGCCCCAGAACGTCGCGAAGCTGGAGGCCGCCTTCCACGAGGAGATCCAGAAGGCACTGAAGGAGGGCTTCACGCAAGATGAGCTCGAATTCGCGCGCAAGACCTGGCTGCAGGGGGAAGAGGCCCAGCGGCAGGAGGACAAGGAGATCGCCGGCTGGCTGAACAGTTCGCTCTACCTCGGGCGGTCCGTCCTCTTCCAGGCGGAACTGGAAACCAAGGTGAAGGCCCTGAAACTTGACGAGGTGAACGCGGCCCTCCGGAAGTACCTGGATCCCGCGAAGCTGGTGGTGGTCAAGGCCGGAGATTTCGCCAAGGATGCAAAGAAGTAGCTCCATTCTTTGACTTAGCGAAAAGGGGGTGGCGCATGCCGCCCCCTTTTCGTTAGGAACAGAGCCCATTCCATGGTCTGCTGTTAGTCCGTTCGGCGTTGATGAGGATGCAGGACGATGACGGAGGGCGTTGCCATGGCACGCATCGAACGGGAGTGGCAGGCGGAACATGAGGGCTCGGCCCTGGCTTCTGAACTGCACCGGATCATGGTCATCAGCCACCGGCAGGCCAAGGGCTTCATCGACTGCAACTGCGTCACGGTGAATGGCGAGATCGTGCAGAAGCACGGCCATCGGCTGAAGGCCGGCGACTCGGTCAGGGTGGAATTCGATCCCGAGCAGACCTACGAGGTGCTGCCGCCGGAGCGCAAGCTGAAGGCCGGCCCCTTCGAGACGCTGTGGGAGGACAACCACCTGCTCTTCGTCTTCAAGCCCGCGGGCCTGCTCACGGTGCCCGCCGAGCAGGGCGGCGAGCCCAGCCTGGCCGAGGCCATCACCGAGGCCTACCGGCGTCGCGGCTTCAAGCGTTTCAACCTGTACATCGTGCATCGCCTGGACCGCTTCACCAGCGGCGTGCTGGTGTTCGCGAAAACGCCCGAGGCCCTCCACGGCCTGAAGAAGCACTTCGAGCTGCACCGCCTCCAGCGCGTCTATTTTGCCGTGCTGGTCGGTGAGCTGCCGGAGAACAGCGGCACCCTGGCCGGGCACCTCATCGAGCACGCCAAGTCCCTGAAGATGTCCGTGGCCGTCGCCCGCAAGGGACCCGGCGGCGGCAAGCGCATGCCCCCCGGCGCCAAGGAGGCGGTGACCCACTACCGCGTCATCGAGCGCCTGCCAGGCCACACCGTGGTGGAGGTGAAGCTGGAAACCGGCCGCCGCAACCAGATCCGGGTGCAGTTCGCCGACCGCGGCTTCCCCCTCCTGGGCGACCAGGTCTACGGCGTCGAGAGCCCCCTGCTGGACCGCCAGGCCCTGCATGCCGAGCTGCTGGGCTTCAAGCATCCCGTCACCGAGGAGCAGGTCACCGTCACGGCCCCCATGCCCGCGGACATGGAGGCGGCCCTGAAGGTGCTGCGCAACCAGGCCCGGCTCGTCCGCGCGTCCACGGGCGTGAAGGGTGAGGAGGGCATCTTCCAGCCCACCGAAAGCTTCGATCACAAGCTCAAGCGCGTGGCCCGCGCCAAGCGCTATGAGGATCGGGACGAGGCCCCCAACCGTCCGGCCCGCCCCCGACCAGGTGGCAGCGAGGAGCGGCCCCGCCGCACCTTCGGCGCCACGGATCGGCCGTCCCGTCCTCCTCGTCGCGAGGATGGCGATACCCGCCCCAGGCACACCTCCGGGCCCAGCGATCGCCCCGCCCGTCCCCGCCGGGAGGATGGTGACGCCCGGCCCAGGCCCGCTTCCGGCCCCAGCGAGCGCCCCGCCCGCCCGCGTCGCGAGGATGGTGATGAGCGTCCCCGCCGTAGCTTCGGGTCCGCCGAGCGTCCGGCCCGGCCCCGCCGGGAGGATGGTGACGCCCGCCCCAGGTCCACTTCCGGCCCCAGCGAGCGCTCCGCCCGCCCGCGCCGCGAGGACGGTGATGAGCGCCCCCGCCGCAGCTTCGGTTCCGCCGAGCGTCCGGCCCGGCCCCGCCGGGAAGACGGTGATGCCCGCCCCAGGTCTACTTCCGGCCCCAACGATCGCCCAGCCCGCCCTCGCCGCGACGACGGTGACGAGCGCCCCCGCCGCAGCTTTGGTTCCGCCGAGCGTCCGGCCCGGCCCCGCCGGGAGGATGGCGAGGTCCGCCGGCCCAGGCCCGCGTCGGGTCCCGCGGATCGCCCGGCCCGCCCGCGCCGCGACGAGGGGGACGAACGCCCGCGCCGTACCTTTGGCGCCGGTGACCGGCCCACCCGGCCCCGCAGCGCCTCAGGCCCCCATGACCGCCCGTCCGGTCCCCGCCGGGAAGGCGCCACTGGGCGCCCCTCGGGCAAGCCCGCCCCGCGGACAAATAAACCCAAACCCCGGAAACCCTAGCCCTGCCCTGGGGCATCCTTGATCCGATGCGACCCCTCTGCTGCTGTCTGTTTGCCACGATCCTGGTCGCCCAGGATCCGGGGGCAGCTCAAGCGCTCCCGCTGAAGGTGCGGACAGGCCTGGGATCAGGTCCCACCACCGCCATCGAGCTGGCGCCCCCCGGCTGCTGGGACGGACTGTTGCTGTCGGCCTCCCTCCGTCCCGCGCCGCCCCCACGGCGCCGCGGGGCCGAGGCCACGGTGGAGGTCTGGGACCTGCTGCCACCCAGTGAAACCCGCCGCGAGGCCTTCAGCCTCTACCTGGGGGGCCTCCGGGAGCGTTTGTCCAGGGCCTTCACACAACCACCCCCCAAGCTCCAGGCCCTGGAACTGGGCGACATCATGCAGTCCGACCCCAGCCAGCCGCAGAAGCTGGATCTGACCAAGGTGAAGTCCATGCAGGAGCGCTTCAACCGGCTGCCGCCCAGCGGATTGCCGGCGAAGTAGGCACCGCCCGGGCTAGAGGTGCTCCAGATACAGCCGGTCCAGGGCCTCGGCCAGGTCCAGGTCGCGCTGGGTGATGCCGAGGCTGACGTGGGTCATGAGTACGGCGACGACCCACCGGTAGCCCAGCGTCAGGTCCGGGTGGTGGTTCACGGCCTCGGCGTGCTCCGCGGCGGCCACCACGAAGCCGAGCCCGCGGGGATAGGACGAGAACGCGAAGCGCCGGCGCAGCGTCAGGCCGTGGGAATCGCCCTGGGCCACCCACTCGGGATGCCGCGCCAGGAAGGCCTCCATGGCTTCAGGGCTGACCAGATCCTTGGACATGCTTTCCCCCCTGGTGCATCCTAATCCGTTGCCTCCGGTTTTGTTACGCCTTCCTCGAGTCCCGCCATGCCCTTCAACCACCCCCCCCTCCTCGGCCGCGTCGCCTTCGTCAGTGGATCCTCCCGGGGCATCGGCCGGGCCATCGCCGTGGAGCTGGCCCACTGGGGGGCGGACGTGGTGGTCCACGCCCAGAAGAACCTGGACCTGGCCGAGGCCGTGGCGGCTGAAATCCGCGGCCTGGGCCGCCGCGCCATGGTCGTGCTAGCGGACGTGCGGGTGAAGGCGGAGCTGGAGGCCGCCGCCGACCGCGTGAAGGCCGAGCTGGGCCCGGTGGACATCCTCGTGAACAACGTGGGCACCCGGCAGGACGGCCCCTTCATCCTCATGGGCGACGAGAAGTGGGAGGAGGTCATGAACGTCAACCTCCGGGGCACCGTCTACGCCACCAAGGCCTTCGTGCGGGGCATGATGGCCCGCAAGTGGGGCCGCATCGTCAACATCGTCAGCCCCACGGGCATCATCGGCAAGGCGGGCCAGACCAACTACGGCGCCAGCAAGGGCGCGGTGATCGCGCTCACCAAGAGCCTGGCCCGGGAGATGGCCCCCTTCGGCGTCCTGGTGAACGCCGTGAACCCTGGCCTCATCCACACCGAGCTCACCCAGGACGTGTCCGAGGAGATGCGCCGCGAGATGCTGGCCCCGGCCATCCTCAAGCGGGAGGGCGAGCCGGAGGAGGTGGCCGGCGTGGTGGCCTTCCTCTGCTCCGAGTGGGCCAGCTACATGAGCGGCCAGATCATCAACGTGGACGGGGGGCTGTGCCCCTAACTTACCGATGGCCCTAGCAGTGCGTTGATCTTCCCCACCAGCCGGACCAGGTCCACGGGCTTGGTGTCGTAGTCATCGCAACCCGCCGCCATGGCTTCCTGCCGGTCCGAGGTCAGGGCCCTGGCGGTCAGGGCCACCACGGGGATGTGGGCGGTCCGGGGGTCGGCCTTGATCTGCCGGGTCGCCTCATAGCCATCGATGCCGGGCAGCCCGACGTCCATGAGCACCAGGTTCGGCTGGCGTTCCCGGCAGAGCTGCAGGCCCTGTTCCCCGTCCTCGCCGGTGATCACGGTGAAGCCGCGGCGCTCCAGCAGACGCGAAATCGCGTCCCGGTTCATCTCGTTGTCTTCCACCAGCAGGAGCGTCGGCATCGGGGGGGTCCACCGAAAGTGTTACCGAAGCACCGGGATTTCGCACCCTCGGGAGAAGGGGGAGGTCCGGCTAGGCGTTCCGGTTCGCGGCCACCAGGGTGTTGCTGAGCAGGCCGGCGATGGTGAGGGGGCCCACCCCGCCCGGGACCGGCGTCACCGCAGAAGCCACCTCCATGGCCTCCCCGAAGCGGACGTCGCCGCAGAGGACCCCGCCCTTGGCGCGGAGGGTCTCCAGCTTTCTGGGTTCGGCAGCGAAGATCCGGGCGCCAAGGGCCTCGTCCTCCACCCGGTTGATGCCCACGTCCACCACCACGGCGCCGGGCTTGATCCAGGAACCCTCCACCAGGCCGGGGCGGCCCACGGCGGCCACCAGCAGGTCCGCCTCGCGGCAGACCGCCGCCAGGTCCTGGGTGCGGCTGTGGGCGATGGTCACGGTGGCATGCTGCTCCAGCAGCATCAGGGCCATGGGCTTGCCCACGATCTCGCTGCGGCCCAGGACCACGGCGCGGATGCCCTTGAGGGCCACGCCGTGGTGGGCCAGCAGGGACATGCAGGCCGTGGGCGTGCAGGGGCGCAGGCCCGGCAGGCCCTCCAGCAGCAGGCCCTGGTTCATGGGGTGGAACCCGTCCACATCCTTGGCGGGGCTGATGCGGTGGAGGGCCCGCTTGGAATCCAGCCCCTTCGGCAGGGGCAGCTGCACCAGAATGCCGTCCACGCCGGTGTCGGCGTTCAGCTGGTCGATGAGGGCGTCGAGGGTGGCTTGGGGCGTGTCCGCCGCCAGCCGGTGCTCGATGGAGGTGATGCCGACCTTGGCGCAGGCGGCTGACTTGTTTCGGACGTAGACCTGACTGGCCGGGTCATCGCCCACCAGCACCACGGCCAGGGCCGGGGCCCGGAACCCCTTGGCCAGGCGTCCCTCGACCCCCTGCCGGACCTCCTCCAGCATGCGGTCCGCGTGCGCTTTGCCGTCCAGGATCATGGCCATGGGTGCCCCCTCCAACCATTGAATCCCAAGGCCCCTGTGGCCCTCATCAAGATTCTGTTCTCTTGAGCATTCGGGAGAAAAGCGTTAGACTTCAGGCTCAATTCGGCCATGGTGTCCCGTTTCGGGCCCAAGACTGGGTGGGTTCGACCCACCTTTTTTGTTGTTCTGTCGGAGTCTCAGTGGACTTGAAGAAAGTGCAGCCTCCCCTCGAGCGCCAGCTGGCCCTGCTGGGCTATGAGCTGGTGCACCTGGAGCTTGTCCGCGAGGGCAAGGATGAGACCCTGCGCCTCTACATCGACCATCTGGACGCCGAGACCAGCCACCGCAAGGTCACCCTGGACGACTGCACCACCGCCCACGAGGGCCTGCTGCTCTGGATGGACGTGGAGTTCCCCGACCTGCGCGAAAAGCTCGGGGTGGAGGTGAGCAGCCCCGGCATGGAGCGCCCCCTGGTGAAGGCCGATCATTTCCGGCGCTTCGCGGGGAGGCTCTGCCGCGTCCAGACCGCCGCCCCCATCAACGGCCAGAAGCGCTTCAAGGGGTGGATCGGCCCCGTGGCGGACGGCAGCGTCACCCTCGAAGAGGACGGCGTGCTGAAGGCCGTGCCCATCGAGGCCATCCAGAAGGCCCGGCTGGCCCCCTTTGACGAAGACAAGACCCCCCGGCCCAAGCACCTGGTCGGGCGATTCACCGAACTGCCTGATGCCGACGGCGTAGAGACAAGCGCCGCCGAAGAAGAGGAGGCCTGAGATGGCAAACGTCGCAACGACCTTTTTCGACAGCGTGAAGATGATCGCCGCTGAAAAGGGCATCCCCGAAGAAGATGTATTCGCCGCCGTCGAGGAAGCCCTCGCCAAGGCCGCGGACAAGTATTTCAATGCCCAGGATTTCTACGGCAACTTCCAGGCCCAGATGGACCGGGAGACCGGCGAGTTCCACGTCTACGCCCTGAAGCAGGTGGTGGCCGAGGTCGAGGAAGAAGATCTCGAGATCAGCCTGGCGGAAGCCCAGACCCTGAACCCGGACGCTGCCGAGGGGGACACCCTCTGGCTGCCCCAGGACACCAGCCAGCTGGGCCGCATCGCCGCGCAGGCCGCCAAGCAGGTGCTGGTCCAGAAGGTCCGCGAAGCCGAGCGTGAGCGCATCTTCACCGAGTTCGCCGACCGCATCGGCGAGGTGGTGGTGGCCGAGGTCAAGCGCTTCGAGAAGAGCGCCATCATCCTCGAGATCGACCGCGTGGAATCCATGCTGCGCCGCAGCGAGGCCCTCCGTGGCGACCGCTTCGACAAGGGCCAGCGCATCAAGGTGGTCATCGTCAGTGTCGACCGCAGCGCCAAGGATCCCCAGGTCCAGGTGAGCCGCACCGATCCGCGGCTGCTCATCAAGCTCTTCGAGAACGAAGTGCCGGAAATCCATGACGGCACGGTGGTCATCCGCAACTGCGTCCGCGAAGCCGGCGACCGCGCCAAGGTGGCCGTCCACAGCCTCGATCCCGATGTCGATCCCGTGGGCGCCTGCGTGGGCCTCAAGGGCAGCCGCGTGCAGGCCATCATCCGCGAGCTGAAGAACGAGAAGATCGACATCGTCCGCTACTCGGACGACCCGGCCCAGTTCATCGCCAACGCGCTGAACCCGGCCAAGGCCATCCGCGTGAACCTCGGCGACCCCGAGGGACGCCGGGTCGAGGTGGTGGTGGACGACGAGCAGCTCAGCGTCGCCATCGGCAAGCGCGGCCAGAACGTGCGCCTCGCCGCCAAACTGACGGGCTGGAACATCGACGTCCGCAGCGAGGCCGACAAGCGCCGCGAGGCCGAGGTCGCCATGGGTCTGGCCCTGCCCGTCCCGGAGGCCGTGGATGCCCCCGATGAGGAGGCCGCCGCCCCCGCTTCCACCCTGCTCGACACCCTCCAGGTCGAGGGCCTGGACGCCATGCTGGCCGACCGTCTGGCCGCGGCGGGTTATCCCGACGCCAAATCCCTTTACACTGTTACGGCCGAACAGCTGATGCAGGTGGAAGGCATGGACCAGGATCTGGCCTTCCGTCTCATCGATGCCGTGCAGGCTCACTTCGGGGAGTAGGCTGTCGTCCTGCAGCCCCCTTCCTTCTTCCCACCCCAGGCCGAGGTAATCCGCTTACATGCTGCGCATCAACCAACTCGCCAAAGAGCTCGGAGTCGCCAATCAGGAGGTCATCGAGGCCTGTGAGAAGCGGCTGGGCCTCCAGGGGAAGAGCCACAGCTCCAACCTCACCGATGACCAGGCGGACCAGCTCCGCCGGGGTTTCCAGGGCAAGCACAAGGGCGAGCAGGAAGCGCCCCCCCTCGCCCTGCACAAACCCTCCGCCGCCGTGAAGGTGGTGAAGGGCCCCGCCCCCGCCGCCCCCGCCGTCCGCCTCGAACCCAAGGCGGAGCCCGAGCCCGCCAAGCCCGCCCCGGCCGTGCTGGTGAAGAAGGCCGAGCCCAGGCCCGAGCCCCCGGCTGAGCCCGCCCCTGAGGTGAACCCCGCTCCCAAGGCGGCCGACCCCGTGGTGGCTGAGGCCCCCGCCGTCGAGCCCCCCGCCAAGGCGCCGGCCCCGGCTCCGGTGGCGCCCCCCGCCCCTGCCGAGCCCGTGGCGGAGACCTTCTCCCGCCTCAAGGTGTCCACCGCCGCTCCCGCGCCGGCGCCCCGGGAGGACAAGCCCGCCCGCTACATCCAGCTGCCGCCCGCACGCCCCACGGGCCCCGCGGCTCAGCGCCCGGCCCCGCAGGCCCCCGCGCCCGCCCAGCCTCAGACACCGGCCGGCGGCCCCCGCCCCGAAGCGGGCGCCCGGCCCATCGTCCAGCGCCCCGGCCAGTCCCCGAGCAATGTCCAGCGCTCGGGCATGCCGCAGAAGGAAAAGGCCGTCCTGCAGATGGCCACCAATACCGGCCGCGGCGAAGTGCGCCACGAGCCCGTGCCGCCCGTCACCCCGGCCCGGCGCCCCTACATTCCGCCCGCCATCACCGAGATGCGGACGGATCAGGGCTTCAGCCGCATCAAGACCTCGGACACCCCGGCCCCGGCCCCAAGGTCCACGGAACCCGCCCGCTACATCCAGCTGCCCCAGGCCCGACCTGCGCCTGGCAGCCGGCCCAGCGGCCCTGGCGGCCGCCCCGGCGGTCCCGGTGGCCCTGGTGGTCGCGGCCCCGGTGGCCCCGGCGCGCGTCCCGGTGGCCCCGGCGGTCGTCCCGGCGGCCCCGGTGGCCGCCCCGGCATGGGCCCACGCACCGGCGGTCCCGGCCGCGGTCCCTCCATTCCCGCCTCAGGTCCCATTGATCCCAACAGCCAGAAGGGCCCCGGTCGCGGCGCCCACGTGGGTGGCAAGAAGAAGAAGGGCGGCTACGTCCGGAGCAAGGAAGAGGAACTCGACCTCAAGCTCCGCCAGCCCCGCTCCCGCGCCCAGCAGGTGGCCAGCGAATACATCGAAGAGGAAATCGGCATCGTCATGCTGTCCGAAGGCGTGACCGTCAAGGAACTCGCCGAGAAATGCAACCGCCCCGCCAAGGACGTGGTCGCCAAGCTGCTCCACCGCGGCATCTTCGCCACCATCAACCAGCCCCTCGACACCGAGATGGCCAAGGACATCGCCCGCGAGTTCGGGTTCCTGGCCGACATTGTCACCTTCGAGGAGGACGTCCAGATCATGGCCGACGAGTCCGGCGATGTGCAGGGCGAGAAAAAGCCCCGTCCCCCCGTCGTCACCATCATGGGCCACGTCGACCACGGCAAGACCTCCCTGCTCGATGCCATCCGCAAGACCAAGGTGGCGGCCGGCGAAGCCGGCGGCATCACGCAGCACGTGGGTGCCTACCACGTGGACGTGAAGGATCCGAACACCGGCGAGATGCGCCAGGTGGTCTTCCTCGACACCCCGGGCCACGAAGCGTTCACGAAGATGCGCGCCCGCGGCGCCAAGGTCACGGACATCGCCATCCTGGTGGTGGCCGCAGACGATGGCGTCATGCCCCAGACCGTGGAATCCATCAACCACGCCAAGGCCGCGGATGTGCCCCTGGTGGTGGCGGTCAACAAGATCGACAAGCCCGGCGCCAACCCGGACAAGGTCCAGCAGGGCCTGCTCCAGCACAGCGTCCAGACCGAGGCCTATGGCGGTGACGTGCCCGCCGTGCTCGTCAGCGCCAAGACCAAGCAGGGCCTGGATGAGCTCCTCGAGACCATCCTGCTCGTGGCCGACCTGAAGGAACTGAAGGCCGTTTACGACTGCCCCGCCGCCGGGTCCATCATCGAGGGCCGCCTCGACCGCGGCCGCGGTCCCGTGGCCACGGTCCTCGTGCAGCGCGGCACCCTCAAGGCCGGCGACATCTTCGTGGCCGGCGCCACCATGGGTCGCGTCCGCGCCATGTTCGACGACCTGGGCCGCAAGGTCACCGAGGTCGGTCCCTCCAGCGCCGTGCAGATCCTCGGTTTCGAGGAGGTGCCCAGCGCCGGCGACAACTTCCAGGTGGTCGAGGACGAACCCAAGGCGCGCACCATCGTCACGTTCCGCCAGGAGAAGGCCAAGCAGGCGGCGCACCTCAAGCAGCGCGCCACCCTGGAGACCCTGTTCAGCACCATCAAGGACGGCCAGGTCAAGGAGCTCGCCCTCATCATCAAGGCCGATACCCAGGGTTCTGTCGAATCCCTGGTGGGCCAGTTGGAGCGCCTCAGCACCGACAAGGTCCGGGTGCGCATCATCCACAGCGCCGCCGGCACCGTCACCGAGAACGACGTGCTGCTCGCCGAGGCTTCCAAGGCCACCATCATCGGCTTCCACACCAAGGCCGAGAAGAAGACCGAGGAGCTCGCCCGCGAAGAGGGCGTGGATCTGCGCTTCCACGACATCATCTACAAGGTCACGGAGGAGATCGAGCAGGCCATGGTCGGCATGCTGGATGCCACCGAGAAGGAGACCGTCCACGGCCAGGCCGAAGTGCGCCAGCTCTTCAAGATCGGCCGCACCGTCATCGCCGGTTCCTTCGTCACCGAAGGCAAGGTCCAGAAGTCCTTCAAAGTCCGCGTCAAGCGGGGCGAGGCGGTCCTCTTCGAGGGCGGCCTGAAGAACCTCAAGCGATTCAAGGAGGACGTGACCGAGGTGAAGAACGGCCTCGACTGCGGCATCTCGCTCGAGGGCTTCGACGAGCTGAAGGAAGGGGACATCCTCGAGTTCTTCAGCAAGGAGAAGGTGATCGCCACCAGCCTGAGCTGATTGCGCCCTGCGCTTCGCGCAGAGCGATGACGGGCCCGCTTCGCGGGCCCGTTTCATTATTGATCAAATATGACTCAATGGTATTCAAATGTTGATTAGACTGAAGTAACTATTTCCGCTGTGATCCCGATCACCTACATTGATCCGCACACTGGTCTCTCCCCCCAGGACACCCCCATGTCTACGCCCAGCTCCGCCACGCCCAGCTTCGACCTCAGCACCCCGGTCGAGGCAAAGACAGCCACGAACCCCCTCGGGCTCAGCCGCATCGACCACTTCCAGCTGACCGGTTCCATCGACCGGCTCGAGCCCCTCTACCGCCGCCTCGGCTTTGAGCGCCTAGCCGTGGGCAGGCACGCCTGGGGCTTCGTGGTCCACCTGCGCCAGCAGCGCATGGACATCCTGATCTTCGAGGCGGATGCGACCCACCCCGCCGGACGGTATTTCCAGGCCCACGGCGAGGGCGTCTGCGCCCTGAACTTCGCGGTGGAGGACCTGGACATGGCTCTGGCGCGGGCCCGCTCCCAGGGGGCGCGGGTCATGCTCGAACCCCAGACCCATGCGCTCGGGGAAGGCACGCTGCGTTTCGCGGCCATCCAGGGGGTGGGCGATGTCTGGAACTACCTCGTGGAGCGGAAAGGGGACCCCACCAGCTTCTGGCCTGGTCTCGTCGCCGAGCCCGCCCCGGCCTTATGCGATCCCGGCCTGGTGCGGGTGGACCACCTCACCAATAACGTGGGCCCGGGCGAGATGGAGGCCCTGGTGGACTTCTACGAGCGGGTCTACGGCTTCGTGGTCACCCGCGAGTTCCACATCCGGGGCGCCCTGGGTACAGGCCTGGATTCCAAGGTCGTACAGAGTTCCAACAACCAGGTGATCATCCCCATCAACCAGCCCACGGACGAGAAGAGCCAGGTCCAGGAATACGTGACCCGCCACCGGGGCCAAGGCGTCCAGCACATCGCCATGTCCACCAACGACATCTTCCACACCCTGCGCACCCTGCGCGACCAGGGCTTCCAGTTCCTCCGGGTCCCCGATACCTACTACGACCTGCTCCCGGGCCGCGTGGCCCGCAGCGGGTATACCGTCCGCGAGGACTTCTCCACCGTGAAGGAGATGGGCGTCCAGATCGACGGCGACGAGACCGGCTACCTCCTGCAGATCTTCAGCGAGGACCAGATCGGCCCGCTGTTCTTCGAGATCATCCAGCGGCGGGGGAACATGGGCTTCGGTGAAGGCAACTTCCAGGCGCTGTACGACTCCATCGAGCTGGATCAGAAGAAGAGGGGCGTGCTCTAATCCTCCGATCGTGATTCGCTCCTCGCCGGGTCCCGGCTCCGCAGGCTCCCCCGGAGCCTGCTCTGCCACCCGGCGGTCGCGACCATCGAGCTCGACCAGAAGAAGAGGGGCGTGCTCTAGACACGCCCCTCATTTCCGCAACGGCCCACCGCTTCTACTGGATCCGGAAGTCGTCCAGGTTCAGGCGGGCGGCGGGGGTGCCGTCCACGGCCAGCTTGAAGCGGACCGGCCCCGTGAGGTTGAGGCCGCTGAAGGTGGCGGTGCTCAAGGTGTTGGAACTGGCCGTCACGGAGGAGCCGACCTTGGTCCAGGTGCCGCCCTGGTCCTGGGAGTAGTAGAGCGAGAAGCTGGCCGTCTTTCCGGCCGTGCCATCGCTCTTGTACACCCCGTAGGCCACGCTGACGCTACTCGCCTGGGTGCTGGCGCTGCCGAAGTCGAAGTTCATCCAGACCGCGCTATTGGCTGCCGCCTTCATGCGGAGACCTTGCCCGTCGTTCTTGGCGTCGCTGGCGTCCGCCGCGTAGCTCATGGTGGTCACGAAGTGCCAGGAACCCGTGGATAGGGTGTAGTCCCCCGTGGCGTAGACCGTCCCCGTGCCGGCCCAGGTGAAGGCCTCCGACAGAGCTGTCGGCGGGGTGGCGATCCCCACGGCGAAGGTGAGGGTCTTGGTGGTGGTGGCAAGGTCGCCGTCCGTGACGCGGACCGTGAGGGTCACGGTGCCGGTGGCGCCCGTCGCGGGCACGATGTGGAGCACCGGACTGGCCATGGTGCCGGTGAAGCTGAGGCCGCTGTCGGGCACGATGCTCTGGTCGCTGGAGGAGGCGGTGAACGTCACGGCCAGGGGTGCGACATCATCGCTGACGGTGAAAGCGAGATCCTTGGCCGTGTCCGCCGGTGTGGTGTCCGAGGCGGGCAGGCCGGTGACGGTCGGGGCCTGGTTGCCGCCGGTGACCGTAACCACCCGCGTGACGGCGTTGCTCACGCCGAGCCCATCCGTGGCGGTGAAGGTGACGCTGTAGGTGCCGCCCGCGGTGTAGCTGTGGCTGGCGGTGGGCCCGTTGGCCGTCTGGCCATCCCCGAAGGCCCAGCTGGTGCTGGCGACGCTGTTGTTCGGGCTGGTGGCGTCCCCTTGGAAGGTGAGGACCGTTCCCACGGGGGAGCTGATGTCCCAGCTGGGGGCGACCATGTGGACGTTGGGCTTGCCCATCACTTCGAAGGCGCTGCCCCAGCCGCGGACGTCCACGGCCGTCTTGAAGGTGGCGGGCAGGGGGCTGGCGGGGGCCGGGAACAGGTCCAGACCGGTCAGGGCCTCGATGCGGGCCACCGAGGTCGTGTATTTCTGGATCTCCGCCTCGGACATGGCCAGGCCTGCCTTGTTGGGGGTCAGGACCGCCACCACCTTCGGCTGCCCAGGCGCCGTCTCGCGGACGACGACCTTCCAGAACCCGCTGGAGATGCGCACGGGCGCCACGGCCCCGGGAAGCAGGGGAGCACCGGCGTCGAAGGTGGGTCCGGTGTAGATCCAGATCCGGTTGAAGGTATCGGCCAGGCCAGGTGCCCAGGCGCCGCCGGAGCCGGTGAAGCTCCCGCCCACCACCTGCTCCAGGTGGTTCCAGAAGTTGTTGTTGTGGTCCGTGTCCTGGGGGGCGACGTTGGAGAGCCGGCAGGAGTCCGTGCCGGCCTGGGAACCGTAGCGGTAGGCCAGGTCGGACATCATGACCTGGTGCCCCCGGGTCCAGCCGCTGCCGGAGTAGTCGCCATCCGTCACCTGCGGCGCGGCCAAGCGGTCATCGGCCAGGAAAGTTCGGGTGCCGTTGGCGAAGGCGGTGGTGAACTTGAAGTTCGCATAGGTCGTCCAGGCGGGATTCTTCAGTGTCTCGTCGTATCCCACGCGGAAGGCCCCGTGCGGGAAGGCCGTACCCACCTGGTACGAGGGCAGGACCGTGAGGGGGCGACTGGGCACCGCCACCGGATCGCCGGCATAGGTGGGTTCCGGCGCCATGACGGTGAGGGTGGCGTTTTCGCTGGTGGTGGTGGCTCCGCTGCCATCCTTGACCACCACGCTGTAGGTGGCGCTGATCTCCTGGAGGTCCGTCGGGCCGACCGTGAGGCTGGTCCCCATCTCGCCGGGGATGTCCGTGCCGTTCTTCCGCCACTGGTAGGTGAGGGTGCCGATTCCCGTGGCCGCCACGGTGAAGGTGGCCCCCTCGGGGGCGATCACGTTGGCGCCCTGGGGCTGGGTCTGGATGACCGGGGCCTGGGCGCTGACCGTGATGGCGGCCTGGCTGCCCGTGAGGGTGGCGGACACCGTATCCGTGGCCGTCAGCGTCTGGGCTCCAGCGGTGTTCAGGGTCGCCATGAAGCTGTGGGCCCCGTTATCGGACCCCGCAAAGGCATAGTCGCCGGGCAGGATCGCCACGGGGTCCGTGCTGGTGATGTGGATCGTTCCCGCATACCCCGTCGCCGTGTTGCCATAGGCATCCAGGGCCGTGACAGTGAAGGTGTGGGAGGCCCCGGATGTGGTGGGGCTCGTGAATCCCGTCACACCGAAGTGGGTGGCCACCGCGTTGACGGTGACGGCCTGGGTTCCCGTGATGGAACCGCTCACCGTGTCCGTCGCGGTGAGGGACTGGGAGCCGGCGGACTTCAGCGTGGCCGAGAAGGTGTGCGTTCCGCTGTCAGCGCCCGCAAAGGTGTAATCACCCGGGAGGGTTGCTGCGGCATCGCTGCTGGTGAAGTGGACGGTTCCCGCATACCCGGGGACCGGATTGTTCGACGCATCCAGGGCCGTGATGGTGAAGGTGTGGGAAGTGCCCGCTGTGGTGGGGTTCGTGAACCCCGTCACGCCGAAGTGGGTGGCCACCGCGTTGACGGTGACGGCCTGGGTTCCCGTGATGGAACCGCTCACCGTGTCCGTCGCGGTGAGGGACTGGGAGCCGGCGGTCTTCAGCGTGGCCGAGAAGGTGTGCGTTCCGCTGTCAGCGCCCGCAAAGGTGTAATCACCCGGGAGGGTGGCTGCGGCATCGCTGCTGGTGAAGTGGACGGTTCCCGCATACCCGGGGACCGGATTGTTCGACGCATCCAGGGCCGTGACGGTGAAGGTGTGGGAAGTGCCCGCTGCGGTGGGGTTCGTGAATCCCGCAACGCTGAAGTGGGTGGCCGCCGGGGCGGTCACTGTCAACATGGCGGTGCTGCTCAGAATCGACTGACTGGTGCCATTCAGGGTGTTGGTGACCAGCACCGTGTAGCTGCCCGCATCCGTGAGGGCCACGGGGTTGAGGGTGAGCGTGGCCGAGGTCTTCCCGGCGAGGTCTGCCCCGCCCTTCTTCCACTGGTAGGTCAGGGTGCCGTTGCCCGTGGCCCCGATGCTGAAGGCGGCGCTGCCCCCTTCGGTGACCGACTGGCTAGCGGGCTGGGTCCCGATCACGGGCGCCGTGGCGGCGGGATTCACCGTCAGGGTGGCGACGCTGCTGAGGGTCGCCTGACTGGTGCCATTCAGGGTGTTGGTGACCAGCACCGTGTAGCTGCCCGCATCCGTGAGGGCCACGGGGTTGAGGGTGAGCGTGGCCGAGGTCTTCCCGGCGAGGTCTGCCCCGCCCTTCTTCCACTGGTAGGTCAGGGTGCCGTTGCCCGTGGCCCCGATGCTGAAGGCGGCGCTGCCCCCTTCGGTGATGGCCTGGCTGGCGGGCTGGGTCCCGATCACGGGCGCCGTGGCGGCGGGATTCACCGTCAGGGTGGCGACGCTGCTGAGGGTCGCCTGGCTGGTGCCATTCAGGGTGTTGGTGACCAACACCGTGTAGCTGCCCGCATCCGTGAGGGCCACGGGGTTGAGGGTGAGCGTGGCCGAGGTCTTCCCGGCGAGGTCTGCCCCGCCCTTCTTCCACTGGTAGGTCAGGGTGCCGTTGCCCGTGGCCCCGATGCTGAAAGCGGCGCTGCCCCCTTCGGTGATGGCCTGGCTGGCGGGCTGGGTGGAGATGACCGGAACTGTGGCTGCAGGTGTCGGCGCGGGGTTGGACCCGCCACCGCCGCCACAGGCCGGACCGAGAACCAGGGTACCCGCCAGGAAGAAACAGGCCACCCACCGGCCCAGGAAGCGTGTCTGGAACATGGTCATCTCCGGAGGCGGCCGTCGGTCAAGGCCACGAAGGCGCCAGGGGACCCGATGGGCCGGGCCCCCTGGCGATGGTGCAGTTGGTCAGGCTACTGGTTGGCCGGAGCCACCACCTGATAGACGGAAACCTTGGTGTCTGGTGGAACGTTCACCCGAACTACTTGTTGGCAGGAGCGACAGCCGTGTAGACCGAATTGCCAGAAGTCAGCACGAGGTCACCCGTCGAAGTGATGGAGATTCCCTGGGGGGAGAACACGTAGCCACCCGTGAGATTGCCGGGATCCCCGGTGGTGCGGTCGCTGTTCAGCAGGCCCATGCGTTGCCCGTAGTAGTTCGGGGCGATCGTGCTGGTGGGGGTTCCGACCAGGGTGGCCACATTGTTGCTGTTGCCAGTATCGATCACCCGGATGGCGTTGTTGGCGGTATCCGTCACATAGACATACCCATTCCCGTCTGCGACAAGGCCGACGGGCGTCTTGAAGGTGGCCGTGGCGGCGGTACCATCGAGGAAAGCGCCAGTGGGCGTGGTGCCCGCCGCAACGCCCACGATGGCCAGGGCGCCGCCGGACAGGTCGAAGGACTTGACCTGGTTGGTGCCCGTGAAGGCTACCCACAGGGTCTTGGTCGCGCCGGCCTGGATGGCAATGCCAGTGGGGGTGCCGGACCCACCGGTGACGAGGACACTGGTGGCATTGGCGTTGGCGAGGTCCACCTTGTAGACGTTGTTGGCGGTGAAGTCCGTGAAGTACAGGTTCGTCCCATCCACGACCATGCCCTGGACGTTCAGGCTGGCCGCGGCCGGGAAGGTGCCGGTGAGCGTGAAGCTGAGGTCCTCCGTGAAGAAGGGCTGCCCTGAAATGGGCGTGAAGCGGCGGATCTTCTTGGTGGTTCCGGTATCGGCCACGAAGAGGGCCGTGAGCGCTCCCGTCCCGTCCACCTGGGCCGCGAGACCCTTCGGACTGAAGAAGATGATCGCGTTGCTGTTAGTGTCCTTCATCGTCGTCACTGTGCCATCCGCGGCGATGATGCGGACGAGGTTGTTGCCCGTATCGGCGACGAAGGTCTTGCTTCCGCCAGGCAGCGTGGCGAGGTTGGCGCCCGTCGTCAGGCTTCCGGTGGCCAGGCTGCTGAAGCGGAACTGGGCGACAGCGCCAAGGCCGTCCATGTTTCCGTAGATCCGGGGACCACCGGCGAAGGCGTAGTTCTGGTTGGCCGGATCCTCCACGGTGAAAGCCGTTCCGGCCTTGGGGAATCCGTTGGCGTCCATCCCGGAAATGCTGACGCAGCGCACGGATTGGGTATAGAAGAGGCCCGTTTCCGCGTCCGCGACATAAAGCTTTGATCCATCGCTGCTGAGGGTGATGCCATAGGGATAGGCGATGGTCGCGACGGTGTTGGCCGCGGTCGGCAGGCCCCCATCCAGGGTCTGAGCCGCATTCTGGTACCCGGTCGTGTAGGTACCGGCCTTGCCGACCACGGTGATCAGGGCTCCCGCATAGGTCCCACCGGCCGGCACCATGCGGATGGCAGCATTGTCACGGTCAGACATGTAGAGGTTGCCCTTGGCATCCACCGCGACGGCCATGGCGGTCTTGAGGGTGCCGGTGGTGGCGGTCAGGCTGTCCGCGAACCCGGCCGTCCCCGTGCCGGCGTAAAGGGAGACGGTCGGCGTGGCCGGGGCCAAGTCCACCTTGGCGATCTTGTTCGTGCCGATGATGTAGAGGAGCTTCCGTCCCCCGTTGAAGTCCTTGGCCATCTGTCCGGCCGAGTTGGCGGCGATGACGGACGTGATGTCCAGGATCTGGGTGGGCGCGGGGCTCGCGGCCTTGAGGTCCATGCTGTAGAGGTAGGTGTTTGGGGTGCTGTAGGTGACGCAATACATGATCTGATTGCTGTCGATCACGAGGCCATTGGCATTCAACGTGAAATTCGGCATCACGCTCGGGGTGTAGGTTCCGTCCGCGTTCCGGGCCAGCTTCAGCAGGCGGCGGGTGGTATAGGTTTCACCGCTCACGTAGACATCGCCGGTGACGGGATCCACGGCGACGGCCCGCGGGTTGGACATGGTGGTGGCGACCAGGTTGTCGGTCGCGGCGCCCTGGACGCCCGGGGTTCCACCGATGGTGCGGACCTTCCGGTCGGAGCTGATCCGGCGGAGGGAGTGGGCGGAGTATTCGCCCGCGAAGATGGCTCCGTTGTCGGCCGGATAGTCGCTCATGGTGAGGACCTGGGTGCGGTAGAAGCGCGCCGTGGAGGTCCCCTTGGAATCGGGATCCCCGTCCAGCGTGCCCCGGCCGCTGCCGTAGGAGCCGGCCACGTGGTACAGGTCGCGCTGGGCCACGAACCCGGTCTTGGTGGCGCTCTTCAGATCATTCTGGGCAGTCAGGGTGTAGGTCTGGCGGCCGGGCAGGAGGTTGGTGACGGTGAAGGAACGGGCAGCGCCCGACAGGTCGCCGCTGATCTTGGTTCCGGCGGGATCCTTGACGAACTGGGTGACGGGAACGCCACTGGTGATGGACCAGGTGATGGGGGCCTGGGTGCTGCCGAAGGGGACCACGGCGGGGCCGAAGCTCCCGATGGTGATGTCACCGGCATCCACGTGGACCGTGGCCGTGGTGGTGAAGTCACCGGGCTGCACGGTCATGGTGTAGACCTGGGTCGCCGTGGGCGCCGTGAGATTGAAGGTGCCCGTGGTCGTGGAGGGCGTGTAGGGCGTGGGCTGGACCGTGGGTGTGATGGTGAAGCTGGTGACGCTGGGATTCACGGACCAGGTGAGCACCACCGTGCCTCCCGGGCCGGCGGGGTTACCCGCGCTGGTGGGGGAGCTGAGGCTGAAGGCGGGGGCGGGGTTCACCAGGATGGAAAGCGTGCCATCCACGAAACCGCCGCTGTTGGTGGCCCGGACGATGATGTGGGAAGTGTGCGGGAGGCTGACGGCTTCGTTGGGGGTTCCGCTGATGGCCCCGGTGGAGCTGCTCAGGGAGAGTCCATTGGGCAGGGGATCGCTGGTCGGAGCCAGGGCGAAGGTGCTCAGGCCCGGCTGGGCGGAGCCCAACAGGATCGGCACGGCGGCCGCGGCCATGGGCACCGTGTTGAAGAGGGACACGGAGGCCGGATTGTAGGTGAGGCTGGTGGGAGCGGTGTCCTTCAGGGTGAAGGAACGGGTGCCGGTGGTGATGGTATTGGCCGCGTTCTTCACATCACAGGTGAGCTGAAGGACCGTGCCTACGGTGCTGCCGGCCGTGAAGCTGAACGTGTTGGCCGTGGCGGCACTGACGGCCGTTCCACCGGCAATGGACCACTTGTAGGTACAGCCGGCCTGGGCGGGGACGGAGGCCGTCAGCCCGGTGGTGCCGATGGTGAGCGTGGAGGCCGGGTCGGCGCTGGTGGTGATGGTGGCATCCGCGAGGCCGGGGATCGCGATCTGGACCTGGCTGTTGACAGCCACGCCCTTCGCATTGGTCACCGTCAAGGTGTAGGTCGTGGGCGTGGTGATGGGCCCCACGGGGACCGGGACATTGGTCGTCACGGAGAGGTTGCCAGGCGTGATGACGGCTGTTCCGCCAGTCACGGCGAAGGTCCCACGGAGGTAGATGGAAGACCCGCTCACGATGGAGATGGTGGTGCCGGTCTTTGGCGGCTCGGGGCTCGTGGGGTCGGGCAGAGTGAAGGTCTTGTCCTTGCATGCGAGGAAGGAGGAGATGGCGGGCGCGGGATCCTTGTAGGAGCTGGGATTCGAGGCGCAGCCTGTGTGCAGGGCGGCAAGGCCGAGGCCCATGGACAGGGCCAGCAGGATCCTGCCGGACCTCTGGCGCAGTGAGTGGATGGACATGCGGACTCCTGAATGGCGCAGGGCAGAGTGGAGGGGATTCATGCCAGCCTCCTAGAACCGGGCCTTGAGGGTGAACTGGACTTCGCGGGATCGGTTGTCCGGGGAATCAATGGCCCCGAAGTACGGATTCACGCTCCCCGAGGACAGGGTGTACTGGGTCTGGCGGGTGTACTGGTTGGCCCAGTTGAAGACGTTGTAGACGTCGATGGTCCCCTCCAGGGAGAGGGCCCGGGTGACCCGGAACGGTCGGGAGAGCCTCAGGTCGAAGGTCTTCTCGCTGGGCTGGCGATGGGAGTTGCGGCCATTCACCGTATCGATGTACTTTCCGTCGCCGTTCTGGTCGGCGTAGTAGATCCCGTTCCAGGGCCGGCCGGTGGTGTAGGTCGTGATGCCCGACAGCCGGATGCCGAAGAAGGTGGGGGCGAACCAGGCCAGGGTGGCGCGGAAGGCGTGGTCGTTGTCGCTCAGGGCCCAGGAGGACAGGGGATCCGCCGGATTCTCCGTGAGGGCGTTGGTGGAGGTGAGGGTGGCCCGCTCGTTGGAGTTGTTGTCCTCGGCCTTGGCGAAGGTCAGGCTGCTCTTGAAGCCCCAGCCGCTGCCGGGCTTCCGGCCAGCTTCCAGCACCACGCTGCGGTACCGCCCCTCGCCGTCATACTTGGAGAGGATCACGTCGCCGAAACCGCTGAGATCCAGGGCGCGGCCACGGACGATGGCACGCCCAGGGCGCGCGCCCGTGGAGAACCGGTTCCAGGTCGAGGGGTAGCCGTCGTTGTAGATCGCGGTGGGATCCACGGTGCTGGTCCCCGGCGCCATCTGGCCCAGGTTGATGTTCACGGCGTACTGAAGGTTGTTGAACTTCTTGTAGGTGCCGCGGATCCCCACGGTAAAGCCGTTGCCCAGATCCTGCTCGACGCCCAGGGAGGTCGCTCGGGCCTGGGTCATCTTGGCCTCGGGATCGATGATGGTGGGCACGATGGTGTCCACCTTGAGGTTGGGATCGGTCAGCAGGGTGCTGGTGGGAATGCGGGTCAGGGAGCCCGGGCCCGTCAGGGGGCCGCTCCACCGCTGGGAGGCGGAGAGCAGGCCGGTGGGGTCGAACAGGGCGGGGTTCGCCGAGGCCGTCATGTAGTAGGACACCAGGTTGATGCCGTTGTTCATGATGGCGCCGGAGGTCGTCTGGCCCGGGTTGCTCACGCTGAACCAGCCGTAGCCGCCCCGGATGATGGTCTTCGCGTTGCCAAAGAGGTCGAGGGTGAATCCGAAGCGGGGGTCCATGCTCTTGTCGTTGGGGGCGCGGTCCAGGCCCTGGAGCTTGGGGTTGGGGCTGGGGTTGCCGCTCCAGATCTCGGTGGTGTAGCGCAGGCCCAGGCTGACCAGGAGGCGCTTGTTGAGGAGGGCGCCGTTCTGGGCCTGGACGTAGCCGGCCATGAACTTCTCGCTGAAGCTGCTGACGCCATCCACGGGCGAATAGCCCTGGGTGTAGGTCACGCCGCTCAGGGAGGCTGCCGGGGCGCCCGTGAACCAGGACTGGGCCAGGGCATAGGTGGGGAAGACCCAGCTACCGTTGCCATTGGGCAGGTAGCGGTTCTTCATGTCGATGAACTGGAGATCCACGCCGCCCTTGAGGACCCAGTCCCCGGTCATGAAGGTGAGGTTGTCCTGGATCTGGGTGGTGGTCTCATCCGTGGTGCGGGGATCGATGTAGTACTGGCCTGCGTTGATGTCGTAGACCGAGCCCACCTTCTGGATGCGCACGGGGGACGAGACGGTGCTGTTGGGCGTCGTGGGCCGCTTCTCGTTGGAGAGTTGGACCCGGGCCTCGTTCAGCAGGCTGGGGGACAGGGTGGAGCTGAGCTCCAGCACCGTGGAGAGGCTGGTGAACTTCATGGTGGAGTTGCCGGACTCGGCGGTGTCGTTGTGGCGCACCCCGGCATAGATGTCGTTGAGCCCCTGGTAGTTCTGGGAGTTCATCCGGAGGGTCGCCCGGTGGTCCTGGTTGATGTCCCAGTCGAGGCGGCCCATGAACACCAGGTTCTTCTGCTCGTCGGTCCACGCCCGGTGGCTCTCGTCCGCCAGAGTGCGGCCCGGCATGGTCACGAGGAGGGCGCCCATGCCGGTCCCCGGCGCAAAGAAGGCGTTGGAGGCGGCGCTGCCGTCCCCGAAGAGGGGGATGCTGTCCTCCCGCTTGCGGGCCATTTCCACGTTCACGAAGTAGTGCAGCTTGTCCTTGAGGATGGGGCCGCCCAGGTTGAAGCCCATCTGCAGGGTCTGGTAAGTGCGGGTCCGGGCCTCGTCGGTGTTCACGCCGTTGGCGTCGTAGGGCACGGGCTTGACCTTGGCCGTCAGGGAGTTGGGACGGAACAGCATGAAGGCCGTGCCCTGGACCTCATTGGTGCCGGTCTTGGTGACGGCGTTGATGACCGCGCCCACGGCATCGCCGAACTGGGCATCGAAGGAATTGGTGATGACCTGCAGCTCCTTGATGGAGTCCTGGCCGAAGGTGAAGGGGATGCGGGTGCCGCCCCGCTGTTCGCCGTTGAACTTGGAGTTGTAGCTGCCGCCGTCGATCTGCAGGTTGTTCTGGATGCCGCGGGCACCCTCGACCGTCGTGTAGTAGCTGGTGTTGCCCACGGCCGCGCCGGGGGTGAGCTGCACCAGGTCCGTGAAGTTGCGGCCGTTCACGGGGATGGCGTCGACCAGTTCCTGGGAGATGGAGGATTGGGTGTTGATCTGGGCCGCATCCAGGGCCGTGGCATCGGCCACCACCGTGACCACCGCGCTGGCTTCCACCGCATCGAGGCTGAAGTTCTGGAGCGCGGTCTGGCCCAATCCCACGCGCAGGGAAGCATCTTTGGCGGTCCTCAATCCAGGGGCGGCGACGGTCAGCTCATAGGTGCCCACGGGCAGGAAGGCGAAGTGGTACTCGCCATTGGCATTGGTGGTGGTGGTGCGGGTCAGCCCGGTCTCCAGGTTCCGCAGGGTGAGCGAGGCGCTGGCGACCACGCCCTTGGCCTTGGACTTGACCGTCCCCCGGAGGGCCCCCGAGGTGGTGCTGGTCTGGGCGTGGGCGACCACCGAGCAGGCCAGGGCTGAAAGGAGGAGGACTGCGGTTCTCTGGGCTGGCATCAAGACTCCTTGCCCCACAGGGGCAGATCAGTAAGAAGGAAGCGGAACGGTTCAGGACGAGGGCAAGCTCGTTCCGGCTTCGGTCGTGGCGTTGGGGGCCGAGCCCCCGGGATTGCAGACGATCAGGACGGTATCCCATCGAAGGTCTCCTTCAACCTTCGGGGTGTCTATGACCGATGTCACGGAACAACTCTGTAACGCCTCTTCATCAGCAGACTTCCAGACCCCCTGACTCCGGGTAAAATTCCCTTGCGGCATGGTTTGCTACATATGTAACAAATATGGGAATAGGGAGTTAGTCCGAACAGCCGGACCTCAGGCCCCCGAAAAGGCACCGGCGTGATGCCCACCCACCCTCCCGGCCTGTGAAGAAAAAGTCAGGTAGTCCAGAGGCCATCCCTCCGTCTGACGCACCTGCCGCTGGGTGAGCGAGATCGGTCCGCCGGGGTGGCGGCCGTGAAGGCGGTACCTGGTCCTGGCGGCTCCAGACGAAGACTCCGGGATGCCACCATCCGAACCTCCCTGGGCCCCGCCGCATCCCATGCGTTAAGGTGGTTCCATGCGCCTTTTCCCTTCCCGCCAGCGGGGCTTCACCCTCATCGAACTGGTCGTGGTCATGACCCTCCTGGCCCTGCTGGCCACCGTGGGGTTGGCCGGGTACCGGCAGAAGGTGCGGGCGGCCAAGGAATCCGTGCTCAAGGAGAACCTCTTCCAGATCAACCATGCCCTGGAGCAGCACCGGGCGGACCGGGGCAAGTACCCGTCCAGCCTGGGGCCCCTGCGGGAACTGGGCTACCTGCGGGACATCCCCTACGACCCCATGACCCAGTCCCGGGAGACCTGGCAGACCGAGCTGGAACCTCCTGACCCGGACAATCCCGATGCCGAACTGGGCGTCTTCCGGGTGCGCAGCGGTTCCGCCGAGAAGGGCTCGAACGGCATCTCCTACAACGAATGGTAATGAGCGCCCGCAGGAACCCATGAACCCGAACACCCTCCGCCGCCTCGACCAGCTCTCCCAGATCCTGCTGCTGCTCTGGGCGGGCGCGGCCCTGGGCTTCGGAATCTTCTCGGCCCCGGTCTTCTTCCGGGAACTCCCCAGCCGGGATGTCGCGGGGCGCATCGCAGGGCTGATCGTCGGTCGTCTCGACTGGGCCGCCTGGGTCGTGTTCGGCCTGGCCGGACTCAGCTGGGTCGGCCGCTGGGTCGCCGAGGTCAAGGAGGACCTCATCGGTCCCATCCGCCTCTGGAGCGGCGGCCTGATGGTGGCCCTGCTCATGTGCCTGGCCAGCAGCTTCGTCGTCACCCCCAAGGTGCAGGCCATCCGGGCCCGCATCAACGCCCCCATCGAAAGCCTGGCCGCCGATTCCGCGGACCGGGTGGCCTACGACAAGGCCCACGGCCTGAGCCGCAACCTGTTCTTCCTGCGCATCATCCTGGCGGTGGGTCTGGCGGCCACCGTGGGCTTGCTGCCGCGGAGCGGCAGGGATCAGGAACCGGCGGCGTGAGGCTCGGCCTCCGGTAGCTCCCAGGCCTCCAGCTCCCGGGGCTTCGCCGGACCGGGGATCAACTCCCGCAGCCAGAGGCGGATCTCGTCCAAGCCGAGGTCCTGGATCGCGCACGACTGCACCGCGCCGGGGTGGTGCTTCCGGAGCTCGAGTTTCTGAGGCCGGTGCAGGCGGTCCACCTGGTTGAGGATCAGAAGCCGGGGCTGGGCCTCGATGCCCTCCGGTTCGCAACCGATCTCCCGCAGGGTGGCGCCGACGACCTTGAGGTGGTCCTCCAGGTCCGGGTGGGCCGCGTCGGCCACCACCAGCAGGGCATCGGCGGTGCGGACCTCCCCGAGGGTGCTGCGGAAGGCGGCCACCAGCTGGTGGGGCAGTTTCCGGATGAAGCCCACGGTATCGGCCACCAGGCAGTGCCTGGGTTCCAGGCTGCCCTCGCCGGTCTCCGCGTTGAAGTCCTGCCCCAGCCAGGCCTTGCGGGTGGTGGTGTCCAGGGTGGCGAAGAGCAGATCTCTGGGTTCACCTTCTCCGGTCAGGGCCTTGAGCAGGCTGGTCTTCCCGGCATTGGTGTAGCCCACCAGGGCCACCCGGGGCAGCCCCTTGGGCCGCCCCTGGCGCTGGGTCTCCCGCACCTGCTCCAGGTGCGCGAGCTCCCGCTTCAGCTGGCTGATCCGGGTGCGGACCATGCGGCGGTCCACCTCGATCTGGGTTTCGCCGGGGCCCCCGCGCAGGCCCACGCCCCCGCCCTGGCGCTCCAGGTGGGTCCAGGCCCCCTTCAGGCGGGGCAGTTCGTATTCGCACCGGGCCAGCTCCACCTGGGCCTTGGCCTCCCGGGTCTGGGCCCGCTGCTCGAAGATGCTGAGGATGAGGCCCGTCCGATCCAGGCAGATCAGGCCCGTCAGCTTCTCGATGGCGTTCACCTGGCTGCCGCTCAGCTCGTCATCGCAGATGAGGTGCCGCGTCCCCTGGCGGGCCGCCTCGTCCGACAGCGCCTCCAGCTGGCCCGAGCCGTAGAAGGTCCTGGGAGCGATCTGGGGGCGCTTCAGGATCCGCCGGGACTGCACCTCGAAGCCGCAGCTCCGGGCCAGATCGGCCAGTTCCAGCAGGTGGTCCTGGATGCGCTCCTCCCGATCCTCGGGGCCTTGACGGGCGATGAGCAGGCAGCGCAGGGGCGATTCATCCATATGGCAAACCTGCCTGCCCCTGCGGTAATAATCAAGCCCTTGTCCCCGGGGACGATGCAGAGGTCTGGGAGTCACGACTTCATGGCCATGTTCGGGCTGAAAAAATCCAAGCCGTCGGAAGGATCCGAGCTGGTCCTGGCCTACCTGGAGGACGCCCAGCGCGTCCGGGCCACCATCTTCGCCGTGGACCCCAAGGGCCGCGAGATCCCGGCCTCCCTCGTGGTCGTCACCGAGGAGCGGGTGACGCTCGGCGTCCAGGGACGGGTCATGGCCGAAAAGGGCGAGCCCATCGGCCTCCTCTTCTACCTGGACGGCCTCCGGCTCAAAGCCACGGGCCGCCTCCAGGAGTTGAAGACCGGCACCCTGGTCATGGAGTTGCCCACAGCCATCGCCCTGGCCGAACGCCGGAAAAAGCCCCGGGCCCGGCTCAACCAGCGGGAGGGCGCCACCGCCATCGCCCTTACGGGACTGTTCGAAGGCATCGGCCTCACCGGCACCATCGACAACATCTCCGAAGGCGGCATGTGCCTGAAGGTCGGTCGGGCCATGAACGTGAAGACCCAGGGTCCCATGCACATGGGGCCCAACCTGCTGTCCAAGGGCGAAGTCTTCATGGTGATCAAGCTCAGCAAGCTGCCCAAGTGTCCCCTGATCGAGGTGGGCGGCGTTGCCGCCCATGTGGCCTCCGAAGGGAATGGCCTCTCGGTCGGAATCAGCTTCGAATCGGACAAGGAGTCGATCCTGGGCCCCGTCAAGGCCATGGTGACGAGCCGGGCCGGCTCACTCCCCACCTCGGTGCCCCCCAAGGTCCGGCGCCAGCAGCCCAAGGCCGAGCCCGGCGAGCCCGCCATCGAACTGGCCGCCCCGCGCCCCGTGCAGAAGAAGGAGCCGGATCCCCCGCCAGCCACCCCGCCCCCCGCCGTGGCGCCAGATCCCCTGGCCATGGCCCCGGCTTCCACCCCCATTCCCGAGGCCGCGCCCGCGCAACCCGATGCCGCCAACCGGGGATCCGCCCTGAACCGCATGAAGAAGCGCACCCGCGGCGTGCTGCTCGCCATGTCCGAGGGGCCCGATCGGGAGGCCCTGGTCGGGTTCCTTGCGGCGGACGGCTACGGCAAGATCCGGGTCGCGGCCACCCTCACCGAGCTGCTGGATCAGCTGGACGAAGCCCAGCTGGTGTTCGTGGACGGCGGCGTGGTCGAGTTGCAGGGACTCGCCCTGGCCTCCCTGCTGCGCCAGCGCCTGGATGGCGAGGGGATCCCCGTGCTGCTGGCCGAGGCCTCCGTGGATGCGGAGCTGGTCCTGGGCGCCCAGGAGGTGGGCGTGGCCCAGGTCCTGGTGAAGCCCTACGGCCTGGATGCCGAGTTCCTGCAGATGATCGAAGGACACCTGGGCATCAGCTAGCTCCGGCTAATCTGGAGCCATGCCCTTGTTCGAACGCACCGTCGCCGACCGCTACCTGAAGACCCACCGCAAGGGGGCCTTCATCCGGACCATGGTGCGCTTCGCCCGGGGCGGCACCGCGGTGGGCGTGTTCGCCATGGTGGTGACCCTGGCCCTGATGACGGGGTTCCGTGAGGAGATCCAGGCCACCCTCTTCAGCGCCACGGCCCACTTCACAGTGTTCCACCTGGCCGGCGACATCCCGGATACCGAGGGTGCCCTGAGGACCATCCGGGCCGTGCCCGGCGTGAAGGCCGCCTCGCCCATCCGCATGGAGAAGGGCCTGCTGCGCCGACCCGACAGCGAGATGCCCCCCGAGGCCGTCGTGGTGAAGGCGGTGGACCCGGCCACCGCCCACGGCACCTCCAGCATCTTCGATTCCATCAAGCCACTGCCCATCGAGCAGCTGAAGGAGGGCGAGATCGTCCTCGGCAAGGAGCTGGCCCAGCGCATGAGCCTGCGGGTGGGCGACACGGTGGCCCTGGCCCTCTTCCGCCTGGAGCTGGGCCTCGGCGGCCAGCAGCCGAAGGTGGCCGCCTTCCGCGTGGCCGGCGTCTTCCACAGCCACATCGCGGAGTACGACAAGGCCTGGGCCTTCATCCACCTGGGCGATGCCATGCGGATTGCCAAGGCCGAGGGCCGCGCCGAGATGATCGAGGTCCGCGCCAGCGGCATCGACGCCATCGCCGAGGTGAAGCCCCGCGTGCTGGAGGCCCTGGGCTCCGCCTACCTGGCCACGGACCTGCGCGAATCCAATCGGAGCCTCTTCGCCGCACTCATCATCGAGAAGTGGCTCTTCACCGCCGTTCTCAGCCTCCTCGTGCTGGTGGCGGCCTTCAACATCGTGGCCTCCCTGGTGCTGCTGGTGACCGAGAAGCGCCGCGACCTGGGCGTGCTGCTGGCCCTGGGGGCCACCCCCCGCCAGATCCAGCGGCTCTTCGAGCTCCAGGGCCTGCGCATCGGCGCCGTGGGCACGGCCTGGGGCCTGGGCCTCAGCGTGCCCCTCTGCCTCATCCTCGACCACTTCCGCCTCCTGAGGCTCCCCGCGGCGGTCTACGACTTCATCAGCTACCTGCCCTTCCGGCTCAAGGTGCTGGACATCGTGCTGGTGGCCGCCTTCCCCCTGGTGGTGTCCTGGCTGGCCGCGCGGTACCCCGCGAAGAAGGCCGCCGCTCTGGATCCCGTTGACGCGCTGAGGGCGGAATGATCGGTCAGACGCTTTCCATCCACGGGCTGCACAAGACCTATCCAGGGAATGCCCACCCGGTCTTCGATGGTTTCTCGCTCGAAGTCGAAGCCGGCAGCCTCTGCGCCATCGTGGGCGTCTCCGGCGTGGGCAAGACCACCCTGCTGAACTGCGTGGCGGGCCTGGATCACTGGGAGGACGGCCGCATCACCGTGGGCGACGCCCCCGTGCCCGAAGGCCCCGAGGCCCGGGCCCTCTACCGCCGCCGCTCCGTGGGCCTGGCCTTCCAGCAGCCCCATCTCCTGCCGGAGTTCACGGTGAGGGAGAACCTACGCATGCCCCTGCTCATCGAGGGCGACGTGCCCCCCGAGGCCGAGGCCTGGATCGGTCGGCTCCTGAGCACCGTGGGCCTGGGCGGCCTTGGCGAGCGCATGCCCGGCCAGCTCTCCGGCGGCGAGGCCGCCCGCGCGGGTCTCGCCCGGGCCCTGGTGCGAAAGCCGGCCCTGTGGCTGCTGGACGAGCCCACCGGCAACCTCGACCCCGCCACCGCGGAAGAAGTGTTCGGCTTCCTCCTGGGCCTCCACGCCGAGCTGCGCCCCACCACCCTCCTGGTCACCCACAACCCGGGCCTGGCCGAGCGCTGCATGCGGACCGTGCGGCTGGGCTAGTCAATCCAGTTCGGCTGGCGCGATCCCCTTGGCCCGCCGGTCCTCCAGCAGCTCACTGAGGATCACCGCCGCCGCCGCTGCGTCCAGCAGCAGCTTCCGCTTCTCGGGCTTGACGCCCCGCTCGCGCAGCAGCCGCTCGGCCTCGGCGCTGCTGAGGTGTTCGTTCACGAAGCGCAGGGGCAGGCCGGTGCGGGCCGCCAGGCTTTCGCCGAAGGCCCGCGCCGCCGGGGCCGTGGCGCTCTCGGCACCATCCTTGTGGCGGGGCAGGCCCACGCAGAGGGCCTGGACGCCCTCCTCGCGGCAGAGGCGTGCCAGGCGGTCCAGCGTGCGCTCCTCCTCCTGGGGCCACACCTCGAAGGGCGAGGCCAGGATCTCCAGCTCGTCCGAGAAGGCGAGGCCGATCTTCTTCGTGCCATGATCGATGGAAAGCCAGCGCATGCCATCAGCCTAGCGGGAACCCCTGCCGTCCAGGAGACACCGTGGAGTGGGACTACATCATCATCGGGTCGGGGTTCGGCGGCAGCGTCAGCGCCCTGCGGCTGGTGGAGAAGGGCTACAAGGTGCTGGTGCTGGAGAAGGGGCGCCGCCTCCAGGCTGGCGACTTCCCCAAAACGAACTGGAACCTGAAGCGCTTCTTCTGGCTGCCCCAAGTGGGCTTCCGCGGCCTGTTCAAGATGACCTTCCTGGGCCACGTCACGGCCCTGTCGGGCGTGGGCGTGGGGGGTGGCTCGCTGGTCTACGCCAACACCCTGCCCGTGCCCAAGGATCCCTTCTTCGAGGCCCCCTCCTGGGCCCACCTGGCGGACTGGAAGACCGAACTGGCGGCCCCCTACCAGCTGGTGCTCCGCATGCTCGGGGCCACCCGGAACCCCGCACTGACCTACCCGGACGAGGTGCTGAAGGCCGTGGGCCGGGAGATTGGCCGCGAGACCACCTTCGAGCACACGAACGTGGCGGTCTACTTCGGGAAGTCCGGCGAGACGGTGCGGGATCCCTTCTTCAACGGCGAGGGCCCGGACCGCACAGGCTGCACCCTCTGCGGGGGCTGCATGCTGGGCTGCAACCACGGCGCGAAGAACACCCTGGATCGCAACTACCTCTACCTCGCCGAAAAGCTTGGCCTGAAAATCGAGGCCGACACCGAAGTCACCTGGGTGAAGCCGGTGGACGGCGGCTACGAGGTGGAGGCTCGCCAGGGCACCTGGGCGCTCCCGGCCCTGAACCGGAAGCAGACCTACCTGGCGAAGAACGTGATCTTCGCCGGCGGCGTGCTGGGCACGGTGCCCCTGTTGCTGAAGCTCAAGGAGGCGGCCGCGGGCCTGCCGGCCCTGTCTGACCGCGTGGGCGACTTCGTGCGCACCAACTCCGAGGTGCTGGTCGGCGTCGTCACCCAGCGCCGGGACCAGGATCTGTCCAAGGGCATCGCCATCGGCTCGATCCTGCACACGGACGAGCATTCCCACTTGGAACCCGTACGCTACTCCGCAGGCGCGGGCTTCTTCCGCACCCTCATGCTGCCCATGGCCCCCGGCGACACGCTCTTCCAGCGCTTCGCCAACGCCCTCGGCCTGGTGCTGCGGCACCCCATCCGGACCCTGCGCACCTACTTCGTGTCCGACTGGGCGAAGTTCACCATGATCCTGCTCTACATGCGCACCGTGGACGGCCACATCAAGATGCGGCTGGGCCGGGGCTTCCGCACGGGGTTCCTGCGCGGCGCCGTGACTGAGCCGGGCGATGGACCCCCAGCCAAGGCCTGGGCGCCTGAAGCCACGGACCTCTCCGAGCGCGTCGCCAGGCGGCTCGATGGCTACCCCACCAGCCTGCTCACGGAGACGCTGCTGGGCATCCCCACCACGGCCCACATCCTGGGCGGGGCGCCCATGGGCGATTCCCCGGAAACCGGCGCCATCGACCACCGCCACCGCCTCTTCGGGTATGAAGGAGTCTTCGTCATCGACGGCGCCGCCATCTCCGCCAACCCCGGGGTGAATCCCTCGCTCACCATCGCGGCCCTGGCCGAGCGCGCCATGACCTTCATCCCGCCCAAGCGGGAGCTGGAGCCGACCGCCTGAGGTCCAAGCCTGCGCACTTCAGGACGCGACGGCCTACTCTTCCTCGGGTGCCACCACGGGGAAGCGCGATCTCATCACCAGCTTGGGCCGGCGGTCCACCGTGAAAAGGCCCCAGTGCTTCTCCGGCTCGAGGGGATCGGCGGAACCCTTCCATGGCTCATCGAAGGCCTCGAAGACAAAGATGAGAATGCCCGCGGCCCGCGCCCAGGCCAGGAGGTCTCCACAGTAGATGGCCTGCAGCTCCTCCGAGGCATTCTCGGGGTGGATGCCGCGTCCGTTGGCATTCGTGGCCCAGCCAGCCTCGGTGATCACCACCGGCTTGTCGGGGTAGCACCTCGCCACACTGGCGTAGTTGTCCTGGGTGTAGCGGAGTGCCTCGTGCACCTGCTTGTACTCCCAGACCGGGTAGGTGTGGAGCGAGATGAAATCCAGTTCCCCGCCCACCTGTCGCAGCTGATGCTGCCAGGGCACGTAGTTCTCGCAGATGGTCACCGGCTGGTGGACCCGGCTTTTCACTCGACGAACCAGCTCGCCTAGGCGATCGACGGGCACGAGATGGTCGGTCCACTCGACGGTCGCCTCGTTGCCCACGGCCACAGCGAAGACCAGGTCCTCGAACTGCCGGGCAAGGGCCACGAGCCGCTCGACCTCGGCGTCGTTCTCGGCATGGCTGGCCCTGAGGGCCGATTCGGTGTAGGTCGTACCCCAGGGGCAGGCCGGATTGTTCACCTCGGCACCGATGTGGGCGCCAAGCAAGATCCGGAAGCTAAGGCCAGCTTCACGGATGACTTCCAGAACCCGCTCCGCATGGGGACCGCTGTCGTACAGCCGCAGCAGCTGCCAGTGGCCCGCCAGGAGACGCAGGTCCTCCAGGATCTCCGCTTTCGAGGGATAAATTCGGTCCCCTGGGCTCTGGCCCCGCCGGTAGCCTGAGTAGCAGATGGCGTTGCCGGTGGGCAGGTTCAGCATGGGCGAGAGTCCACGGGTCTACGCATACTTCGGCCGACCGTCCTTGTCCCAGAGCCCCCAGTAGGCCCCCACATCCCCCTCGTCGCCGATCTTCCAGGCCTCATCGAAGGCGGCGAAGTAGAAGACGGGAACGTCCTCCTCCCGGCTCCAACGGCAGGTGTCGATGAAGTAGCGCAGGGCTCCCTCCACCGACGGCACCGAGCCGTGGAACGCCTGCCCGGTATTGGGCCAGCCGGTCTCGCTGACGATGACCCGCTTGCCCCCGGCCACGGCGAGGGTCCGCTGGTGCATGCTCTGCATGTAGGCGATGGCCTGCTCCCGGGGACAGCCTTCCCAGAAGGGATAGCAGTTGGTCATGAGGACATCGCAGGCGGCCGTGATGCTGGGGTGCTTCTCGAAGAGGTAGTAGGCATCCACGTAGCCCACCGGCACACCAGGCACTGCCGCCTTGGCCCGCTGGAGGTAGTCCAGCAGCTCGTCCTCGGCCAGGTCCTCCCGCAGGAGCACCTCATTGCCGATGGCCAGGAGGTCGGCATGCCCGGCGCGGGCGACCTCGATGGCGGCGGCGAGTTCCGCTTCGTTGTCGTCCCGGTTGGTCCCGAGCCAGGCGCCCACGAGGGTCTTCAGGCCCAGCCCGTGGGCGAGCCGCGGGGTATGCTGGTGCCCCTCGGTGCAGGAGAAGGTGCGGATCCAGCGGGTGTAGGGGCGGATGATCTCCAGCCGCTCCAGGATCTGCGCCTCGGTGACGATAGATCCCGGCGCCTGCCCTTCCACGTAGGGACTGAAGCAGAGGCCATGAATGCCTGCCTGGAGGGTCTGGCGGAAGGCTTCCGTCAGATGGGCCAGCTCCTGGGGTGCGGGGACGGCAGGGGGCGGCGGAAGGGGGGCGCCACCCGCTTCCAGGAGGAAGCCCTCGGCGCCTTCCGGCTGGGCGGCATGGTGGGCCCCTGCGGGCTCATCCTGTCTGGGCTTGGACATGGCGTGACTCCCGGAAGCTCAGTCGCCCTGGGTCGCCTTCGGCACCCTGGCCCTGGATCTCCCCCGCGCGGAGCCGCCCGGCACCAGGGAGACCACGAGCGTGCCCTTGGCGATCTCGGCACGGAGGGCCGTGGCGAAATCGGGTGGCAGGGTCTCCAGGTAGGTCTCCAGGGTCCAGGGCTCTGCCCCCTGGGCCGGGCCAGGCTCGGGGGGGACGTGGTGCTGGATGGACAGTTCCATGACCTGCCGGACCGTCCTGAGTTTCTTGGTCATCGCTAGGCTCCACCGCGGCTGGTCGGATGACTCCGACCAGGGGAGTCCACCCTCAAGGAAGGAAGGTGATGTCGTCGAGGTAGTAGGTCTTGGCAGCCCCGGCCGCGGCCCCCGTGGTTCCGAAGTTGAAGAAGATCGAGAGCTTGTTGTAGGTGAACGCGAGGTTGAGGGCGGCGGTGCCGGTGGCCTGGTTGGCGAAGTTGAAGGTCAGGGTCTGCCAGCCGGCAGCCGTGGTGACCGTGGCCTCCGTTTCACAGGTATGAGTGACGTCTGCGGCATCCTCGACCTTGACGCGCACCTGGATCCCCGCATCCGGCGACCACACGCGCGCCGAGATCTGCTTCCTGGTCGCACTGAAGGGCAGCGTCGGGATCGAGTTGTTCGCGCCGGTGGACACCGTGGTGCCCGCCCACAGCTCGGCCGTGGCGGACTTCACGACCTTGGCGACCTTGTTGCTGCCACCGGCCGGATCGGTCACCACGGTGGAATCCTCCGCGCCGCCGAAGCCCGTCAGGGTGTAGGTGAGGGCGGCGTCGTCGAAGGTGATGGGACTATAGCTGGCTCCGCCAGCACCCCCGCTGCCAGTCCCACCGATGAAGGTCACGTCGTCGCAGTAGTAGGTCCTGGCCGAGCCCACGGTGACCCCGGCGGTGCCGAAATCGAAGAAGATCGAAACCTTGTTGTAGGTCTTGGTCACGTCCAGGGCCGCAGTGCCCGTGGCCGGGCTGGCGAAGTCGAAGGTCAGGGTCTCCCAGGCATTGGCCACGGTGGTGGTCGCCTCCGTCTCGCAGGTGATGGTGTTGTTCGAGGCGTCCTCCACCTTCAGCCGAATCTTGATGCCCACGACAGGGGAATAGGTCCGCACGGTCATCCGGGTGTTGGCGGCATCGAAGGGGAGCTTGCCGACGGACTGGTTGGCCCCGGTAGACAGGGTGGTCCCCGCCCAGGTCTCGGCCGTGGCCGACTTCACCACCTTGGCGACCTGGTTGGCCGCACCACTCGGATCCGCCGCGAGGGTGGAGTCTTCGGCACCGCCGAAGCCCGTGAGCGTGTAGGTCGTGGCACCGGTCTCGAAGGTCAGGGTGCTGAACGCCAGCGCCCCGCCGCCGCCCGAGCCTGTTCCGCCGATGAAGGCCAGGTCATCCAGGTAGAAGGTCTGGGCCCCCGCCGTGGCTCCGGCCGTCCCGAAGTTGAAGAAGACGGAGACCTTGTTGAAGGTCTTGCTGACATCCAGGGCCGCGGTGCCCGTGGCCGGGCTGGCGAAGTCGAAGGTCAGCGTCTCCCAGGCATTGGCCACCGTGGTGGTCGCCTCCGTCTCGCAGGTGATCGTGTTGTTCGCGGCATCCTCGACCTTCAGGCGGACCTTGATGCCGATGGCCGGCACATAGACGCGCGCCGTCATCCGAGTATTGGCGGCATCGAAGGGGAACTTCCCGACGGACTGGTTCGCGCCTGTGGAGATGGTCGTGCCCGCCCAGGTCTCGGCGGTGGCGGACCGGTTGACCTTCACCACCTTGTTGGTGCCACCGGTGGGATCAACCACCACCGTGGAATCCTCCGCCCCGCCAAACCCGGTCAGGGTGTAGGTCAGGGCGCTGTCATCGAAGGTGAGGGTGCTGAAGCCCACCGCGCTGCCGCCGGCGCTCATCGCCACATCATCGAAGTAGAAGGTCTGGGCACCCGCGGTGGCGCCCGCCGTTCCGAAGTTGAAGAAGACCGAGACCTTGTCGTAGGTCTTGCTGACATCCAGGGCTGCGGTGCCCGTCGCGGGACTGCTGAAGTCGAAGGTCAGGGTCTCCCAGGCGTTGGCCACCGTGGTGGTCGCCTCGGTCTCGCAGGTGATGGTGTTGTTGGCGGCATCCTCCACCTTCAGGCGGACCTTGAGGCCCGTGGCGGGAGCGTAGACCCGCAGGGACATCCGCGTGTGGGTGGCATCCAGGGGGATCTTCCCTACGGACTGGTTCGCGCCGGTGGAGACGGTGGTACCGGCCCAGGTCTCGGCCGTGGCGGACCGGTTGACCTTGCCCACCTTGTTGGAACCCCCGGCCGGATCGGTCACCACGGTGGAGTCCTCGGCGCCACCGAAGCCCGTCAGGGTGTAGGTCAGGGCGGCGTCATCGAAGGTGATGGCACTGAACCCCGTGGCACCACCGCCACCGCCCGTCCCGCCAATGAACGCCACATCATCGAAGTAGTAGGTCTTGGCGCCGGCCGTGGCTCCGCTCACGCCGAAGTTGAAGAAGATGGTCGCCTTGTCGTAGCTGCTGGCCACGTTCAGGGCAGTGGTTCCCGTCGCCTGGTGGGCAAAGTCAAAGGTCAGGGTCTCCCAGGTGTTGGACACCGTGGTCACGGCCTCGGTCTCCACCGAAGTGGCGGGGGTGGTGTGGTCCTCGACCTTGAGCCGGACGGGAATGCCTGCATTGGGGGAATAGACCCGCACGGTCATCCGGGTGTTGGCCGCATCGAAGGGGATCTTCGCAGCGAAGCCAAGGGTGCCATCGGCCGTCAGGGTGGTGCCGGCCCAGGTCTCGGCCGTGGCAGACTTGACGACCTTGGCCACCTGGTTGGTGCCGCCTGCGGGATCCAGGACGATGCTGGAGTCGTCGGCGCCCCCAAACCCGAGCAGGCCGTAGTTCACGGTGGCCGAGTCGAACGTGACCGGCAGGCTCATCTGGGTCAGCACCACCGGGCGGGTATCGAAAGCCTGGGTGACACTGGCGCCGCTGGTGTTGGCTACGCCGGCGGCGCTGTGGAACGCGCCCGCAGCCACGCTGACGGTCAGGGTCCCGACCGAATTAGCGGGGGGAGTGACCACCAGGGTGTACTGGTTGGCCGAGACTTTGGTCGTGCTGGCAGCCCCCGTGCCGCTGGTGACCGTCACGGCCGAGGCCGGGAAGCTGCTCACGGGTTGGCTGAAGGTGAACATGAAAGTCACGGGGCCTTTGGCTGCGGTGCCGCTGGTCCCCCCGATGACCACGGCCGGCGCCGGGTTGTAGGTCTGGACGGGGGCGGGGTGAGTGGCCTTGCCGCCGCAGCTGGTCAGCAGGATCAACGGGGCTGCCAGGAGCGCCAGCGGAACCAGGAATCCTCGCAGTCGACGGCGTGTCATGGGGTCTCCTCGGATGGGTCATGGCTCATGGGCCGATGGGTGCAATCAGATGGGTGCGGGACTTGGTTCCGGCGAGCAGGCGCCGTGCGGACACTGGGCTGATGGAGGGCTGGTCAAGGTTGGGTTCTGGAAAGTGGGTTGTATATGATCTTTTTTCGTAATCTAGAATGAATTTTCAGCGCCCGCCCCTATTGTGCCTGCCCAGCTTCGAACCCTTTGCGCGTTCCCGAATCAATGGCTCAAATTCATGGATTATCTATTTTTTATCAATCAAGACCGGTGCCCTGGGCCCCCGCCCAACCCTGCCAGCCTGGGCCCCACAGAGGGCTGGTCACCCGCCAGGCTGGGGCGGTCCGACCTCCCCGATTGCCAAAAATCTAGACAGGCTGCAATCTCTTTTCATGCCCAAGAACCGCCACATCGCCCTCCTGGTCCCCGCCTCTGGGGGCTACAGCCGCGGCGTCTGCCAGGGTGTGGCCACCTATGCCCTTGAGCACGATGACTGGCTGATCTTCCCCTACGAGCGGGCCGAGGTTACCAAGCTGCCGGCCTGGCTCAAGAAGGGCCACATCGACGGGCTCATCGGTTTCATCTCAACGCCCGAGCTGGGCCGCCAGATCTCCTCCCTGGGCGTCCCAGTGGTGGACGTGCAGGGAGAGGGTAACTGCCCCGCCTCCCCAGTGATCGACACCGATGCCGAAGCGGTGGCCCAGCTGGCGGCGGACTTCTTCCTCCAGGCTGGCTTCAACAACTTCGCCTTCGGGGGCTATCCCGGCATCTTCTTCTCGGACCGGCGGTCAGCCGCCCTGGTGAGGATTCTCGAGGCCCAGGGCCGGCAGGTGCACTGCTACGCACCCCCTGAGAAGGTGGCGGCGACCATCAAGATGCAGTTCCAGGAGCTGCGTGGCCTGGAATACGAGGCGGCCCTGGCCGCCTGGCTCTCGAAGCTCCCGAAGCCCGTGGCCATCCTCGCCTGCAACGACATCCGCGGCCAGCAGATCATCACCGCCTGCCGGGACCTGGGCATCTCCATGCCCTCGGATGTCTCCGTGATCGGCGTGGACAACGACGAGATCCTCTGTCGCCTCTGTCGCCCCACACTCACCAGCATCGCACCCAACATCGAGGGCATCGGCCAGATGGCCGCTGACATGCTGAACCGCATGCTGGACGGCGAGCCCGTCCCGCCGATCCTGCACCGCGTGGCCCCCTTGCGCATCGTCGAGCGGCAGTCCACGGACATCACCACGGCCCAGGATCCCCTGGTCCTGGCGGCATCTCGCCTCATCCGCGACCGGGCCTGCCACGGTATCTCGGTGGACCAGATCTGCGAGCTGGTGGACTGCTCCCGCTCCACCCTGGACAACCTGTTCAAGAAGCACCTGGGCCGGCCCGTGGCCCAGGAGATGCTCCGCATCCGGCTGAACCGCGGCATGCGCCTACTGGAGGACTCCAGCCTCGCCATCGAGGAGGTGGCCAGGGAATGCGGGTTCACCTCGGCCACCTACTTCTGCCGGTTCTTCAAGCGGGAGGCGGGCACCACTCCGGCCCTCTACCGGACGCAGTTTGCCCGGCGCTGAAGCTTTGCATCCTGCGGCTCACGGCACCCCGGCAGGTGGGGCAGCCGTGGTCTCCGCCAGGCTTCGCGGGGGAACTGGGAGCTGCGTGCCATCGCTGAACCGCACCGGGAGGGGCGCACTTCCCGCATTGAAGGCCAGGTAGGTCCGCCGGCCGTCGGGTTTCCGGAACACGGCGTAGAGGGCCGTATCCGCAGTGACCGAGACATCCGGCAGCCCCATGCGCTCCAGGTTCAGCAGCCAGTGCAGCGTGTGGGACCGGGTGTTGCCGAGTTCCACGGCGCCCCACCGGTTCCACTGGGCCAGCGCGGCGGGGGGATCGGCCAGGGCCAGGTACTCGGCAAAGACATCCTGCCAGATGTCGGGCGGGTCGGGGCGCCGGCCGCGGGTGGCCCAGGCGGCACTCTGGGCCGGCAGCTCCGCCAGGCTGCGCTTCACGAAGCCCGGGTCCTTGCCCAGGTAAAGTGAGGCTGTCGTCAGGGGCAGCAGGTTGATGCCCTTGATCTGCCTTGGCTCGTCCGTCCACCAGGTGTTGTGAGCGAACTTGCCGCCGAAGAGCATGCTCACCTCGCTGTTCCGGTACTCGGGTGGCAGTACCTGGCGGTCCAGGTCGAACCAGTAGGTCTGGATTCCCTTGATCTCGCTTGAATACAGCCAGATGCCGAGGTCCCGCAGGGCCCGGTCGCCGGTGACCTCCGCCCAGAGGATCAGGCCCGCCCAGGCGTTCACCGCCTCACTGGAGCTCTCCTGGTTGTTGCCGAAGGGGCCGAGGCCGACGCCCGAGGCCCAGGAGTGGCTCTCATAGGGGTCAAAGTTCCGCAGGAAGGGAAATTCCGAGCCCCCGCGGGTGGGCGTGGCGATGTCGGCCACGAGCTTGTCCACCAGCCCGCCCCACCTGTCCTTGGCGGCCCAGGCGGGGTCGCGCAGCGCGATCTGGGCCATGGCGAAGATCCAGTAGCCGTAGTGGAAGTGGTGGTCGTTGACCTGCTCGACGCTGAAGTACTCCTCGGGATAGGCGACCAGGGTCCCGAGTGTCCGGGTATAGCGGAAGTAGGTCTTCCGGTCCGTGCCCGAGAACCACTGCTCGACCCGGCCCTTCAGCAGCTTGAGCAGCGCGTCGCGCGCCTCGAGGTCACCTTGCTGCTCCGCGACATTCATCAGCTGGATGATGCGCTGCAGGCCCTTGCCCTGCCAGTAGGGACCGTTGCCGATCTCCAGCATCATAGGCCGGGCCCGGCGCACATCAGCCTTGAGGAGGTCGGCCAGCTCGGCCGCCCGGGGGGTGCCCTTCACGCCGGGCCACCAGGGCAGCAGCCCCGGATAGGCCACCCGGGTGGTGAAGCCCGCGGCTGGGAGCACCAGGATGCGGCCCCGGAGGGTGTCATAGCCCGGCCCCAGCTGGCCCTGGATGGCGGCATTCCCGGACCACTGGTGGGGGTAGAGCCCCAGGAGCGGCCTGGCCTCCGCCCCCTCCACGGCCAGCACGGTTGCCTCGAAGCGTGTCTCGACGGTGCTCGTGGCGGCGTCGTAGTGCCAGGAAACCCGCGTGTCCTCGAGGAACGCGTAGGCATGGCGGGTGAAGAGGGCAAGGGTTTCCGGCCGCTCATCGGGCAGGGCCGCCGCGGAGAAGTGCTCCCGGCCGGTAGGCATGCGCGCCAGCCACTGCCGGTCGGAAACCTGCTCCCAGCGCACCCCCGTGGGACCGAAGAACGCGTACACCTTCCCCTTGACCCGCAGGGCCAGGACCCGCGGATCCTCCTGGGAGGGCAGGCGGACCCCGACCTCGGGCAGGCCGACCTGCACATCCCCCCGCGAGACCCGCAGGTAGGCGTAGGGACTGCCGTGGGCGATGGTGGCCTCCATCCGGTCTTCGCCCCTGGAGAAGTCGATGCCGATGGACCAGTCGCCGGCCTTGCCCAAGCGCGCCGGTCCGGGCACGAAGGCCACCGGGCTGATGAGGACCGGATCCGCATGCGGGTAGTGGATCTCCGTGTCCTTGCGCTCAGTGGCGACCACGGTCTTCACGGGCAGGGACATCTCCAAGCCCGCGGCGACAGCCCTGAAGGTGAGGGGCTGAGCGAAGATGGCCTCCGGCGTCCGGTTGAAGATGAGGGTGGAATACCACTGGCTCGTCTGGGCCGCGGTCTTCAGCAGCGCCTCCGTCCTCATGGGGGCGGGCGGCACGTCCTTGTCGCTGCCCAGGGCGTCCAGCCGGTAGGCGCCGGCCCCGACCTTGACCGTCTGGGATGCTCCCGTGACCGTCAGCAGCAACCCGAAGAGCCCCAGCCGCAAGAACCTCCAGGTCGAGTTCATGGAAACTCCTTGGTAATTTTGATCATTGCATGAAGTTTTTTGTGTTTCGGTCGAGCATCGTATACCCAAAATACTCAATCACCCAAGGGATAAAGCGCGATGAAAAATCGACCATAAAAATGAAAAAAGACAATTTACTTCCCCTATTTTTGAATCACCCTTGATCAGCTTCTGCACCATCCATCCTCGATACTCGCGAACCAGCGGGGGGCGCTGTACGGGTTTGATGGCCCCCCTGCACCCTCCATCCCGCCCCTCTCCATCACCGGACCTTTCTGAGAAGGCTCCCCATGCACACGCCAACCCTGCGGACCGTCACGGAACGCGACCAGCCCCCCCTCCCCCGCTTGAGCCCGAGCCGCCTGGGCACCTGGGCCGTCCTCCTGCTCGTGGGCTGCTGGGGCGGGCCGGTGGCCCGGGCCCAGCAGGCCCTCCAATACGGACCCTTCAGCCTGAACGCGTTTGCCAAGTACGAGGGCGCCCGCACCAGCAACTTCAACGAAAACCTCCAGCTCTACCCGGAGGCGACCAAGCAACAGCAGTGGGCCGACCAGCTGGTGCCGGGCACCCGCTACGGCACCGAGCCCACCAACGTCTGGCTCTTCCAGCCCTGGCTGGGCGTCAAGTTCGACCTGGGCGGCGGGTTCAAGGCCTCCGCCATGCTGAGCCAGCGCTGGCGGGGCGGCATGGGGGTGCCAAGCACGGTCGACGTCCCCGGCTTCCTCTATGAAGAGAATGTGGCGATCAGCCACGAGGACTACGGTCGGCTGGCCGTGGGCAAGATGGTCGCCCGGGGCTGGAGCGTGGCGGACTACCCCTACGGCACGGCCGTGGGACTGGCCAATGAGTGGGCTCAGAGCGGCGCCGGTTACGGCCTGCTCACCAAGGCCATCCGCTACACGTCCCGCCCCTTCGACATCTTCAACGGCGATCTCGTGCTGGAGGCGACCTACGACCAGGGCAACACCGCCTTCAAGATCCACAAGCCCCGGTTCTGGGAGTTCTATGGGCAGTACCACAATGCCGGTCTGGTGGTGGATGTCATCGTCCAGGACACCCGGAACGGGAATCCCCAGGCCTGGGGCCACGGCCCCTTCACGGGGCTAACGCCCTTCCCCCAAGACGATGCCAAGATCGGCGGCGCAGGCCAGGGCATGGCCATGGTGATGGCCCGGTACGACCTCGACGCGCACTGGCAGGTGTCCGGCGGCCTCCGGTCGAACCGCTGGAGCGGCGCCGACGCGGTGATCACCGTGGCCGGCCCCCCCGCCCAGTGGAACGACATGTTCAACGTGGACTGGGGCGGCACCCGGGACGGAGTCGCCAACCCCGGCTACTCCGCCACCTCCACGGACGGCTTTGCGGCCCTGCGGTACCGACGGGAGAAGTGGTCCGCCTGGCTCGCCGGCCAGATCCTGGGCACCGCCTCCACCTCCAACCCCTCCGAGCGGGGCCAGAGCAACTGGGCCAACTTCAACACCCTGGGGTTCCAGTACGAGTTCGGACGCGGTCTCTCGGCCTATGCCGGCGTCGGCATGGTCCGCTATGGCCGCCTGGGCCTCTCTCCGATGTCCATGCCCACGAATTCCGCCTTCACCGGGGTCGATTCCCGGGTCAGCAGGAGCGGCAACTGGGCGCTGTTCGGCCTCCTCTACGTCCTCTGAGTCCAAAGGAACCCCAGCCATGTCGAACAACCTCCTCACCGTGGTCCTCCGTTCGTTCCTTGGACTCGCCCTCGTCGCCGCCCTCACCTCCTGCGGCGGCGGCGGGGTGGTGCCCGGCACCGTCGATGCCAAGTCCATCCGGCCCCTGCCCACGGAGTACCTCACCCGCACGGCCGTCGCCTACTCGCCCTACCGGACCGGCAACAACTCGACCGAGACGCCCACGGCCACGCAGATCGCCCAGGACCTGACGCTCCTTGCCCAGGGGAACTTCACCCTGATCCGGCTGTTCGACAGCTCCGACAAGGTGGCCAAGCAGACCCTGCAGGTCATCCAGAACAACCACCTGGACATCAAGGTGCACCTGGGCTGCTGGATCTCCAGCACCAAGTACACCGCGCCCGCCGATGTGCCTGCCATCGAGAACGCCAACCAGACGGAAATCGCCCGCTGCATCGCGCTGGCGAACGCCTACCCCGACCAGGTGCTCGTGGTGAGCGTCGGCAACGAGTGCATGGTCAGCTGGGCGGGCAACCCGGTCTCCCCGGCCCAGATGGCCTCCTACATCACCCAGGTGCGGTCGGCCATCGCCCAGCCGGTTACCAGCGACGACAACTACGCCTTCTTCGCTTCTGCGCCGACCTACCTGCTCAACACCCTCGACTTCGTCTCCATTCATTCCTACGCCCTGCTGGACACCCTGTACGGGCAGCCGTGGGATTGGAAGCAGACGGACGTTCCCGCCTCGGGCCGGGCTGCCGCGATGATGGGTGCCGCGCTCGCCTTCGAGCAGCAGAACTACAGCGAGGCCCGCACCTACCTGGACAAGACCGGCTACGCCGCGCTGCCCATCGTCATCGGCGAGACCGGCTGGAAGGCCTTGCCGACGGGGGGCGAATACGAGCGGGCCCACCCGGTCAACCAGCAGATCTTCTTCAACCTCCTGGCCGCCTGGCGCATCTCCGGCACGGGCCCCAAGAACATCTTCTGGTTCGAGGCCTTCGATGAGCCCTGGAAGGGTGGTGACGACGGCTGGGGCCTCTTCAATGTCAACCGCCAGGCCCGCTACGTCGTGCGCGGCCTCTACCCCGCCTCCGTCTGGGAGCCCGGCACCTACAGCGGCGCGGATGCCCTGCACTACCTCCCCACGGTGCAGAATCCCGCGGTGACCGCCGGGAGGTACACCCTCTATGCGGAAGGCGCCACCTCCGGAGAGGCCCTGCCCGCGGCGCCCCTGGCCTGGGCCGGCTGGACCTGGAACACCTCGGCGGTGCCCACCACCACCACCGCCGCGGAGGGCACCACCAGCCTGCAGATCACGCCGGGCCCCCAGCCCTGGGGCTGGGGTGCGGCCCTGGCCTACACCAAGCATGCGGATGATCTGAGCGCCTTTGCTTCTTCCGGGTACCTGAACTTCAGCATCAAGACCACCTACCCGGGCACCATCCTCGTCGGCTTCCAGACCGGCAACCCCATCGACCTCACCCTCTACAACGTCTTCCTCCCGCTGGCATCGGGCAGCTACGGCTACCTCAACGACGGCGCGTGGCATGACGTGAAGATCCCCATCAGCGCCCTCACGCCGTGGGGTGTCATGGGCTCAGGGATGCCCCTGGCGTCGCTGTCGAAGCTCGACATGACCATGGTCTCCAATCCCTTCGTGGTCGCGGACGTCTTCAGCAGCACGGGCAAGCCCGCCAACAGCAATCCCACGAATCCCATCTACGTCGACCGCATCTTCTGGTCGAAGTGAGGCCTGCATGCTGACGCAGGGGACGCCGGCGCCCCAGGACCCTGGGGTGCCTCGGTGACCCAGGGGGTAGTGACCACCTCTCTCGAGCAGGGCTACCTGGTGAAGGGCCTCCGCACGGACGCGGCCGAGCTTCGGATGGTCCCGGAGCTCGGCGGACGGGTCATCAGCCTGCGCAGGCTCAGCTCCGGCCGGGAGTGGTGCTGGCACCAGCCCCACCCGGACTGGCTCTGGCGCAACGGGCCCGGGGATTCCTTCGGGGCCAGTCCCCAGGCGGGCATCGACGAGTGCGTGCCGACCGTGGCGCCCTGCCGGGTCGGCGACCGGGACCTGCCCGACCATGGCGAAGTCTGGTTCCAGTGCTGGGAGCTGGAGCCCGAGGCCCTGGCCCGGCAGGAACTCTCGGCCACGGTGCGGCTGGCGGTCACACCCTTTCAGTTCCGCCGGTCCATCCGGGTCGGCACGGACGGTGCCTTCCTCTTCGATTACGCCCTGACCAACCTGGGCGACCGCCCCGAGCCATACCTCTGGTCCTTCCATCCCCTGCTGACCCTGGAATCGGGGGATCGCCTCGACCTTCCGGAGGAGGTCCGGAGCCTGCGTCTGAACGGGGGCCTTGGGGTGACCATCTCCCAGGGCGATGTGTGGGCCTACCCGGAACCGTTCCCCGGGGTGAGGCTCGATGCCGGCGAGCTTCCCGGAATGCCCGGCGCCTGCCTCAAGGGCTTCGCCGGCCCCCTGAAGACGGCCCGGGCGGGCATCGTGAACGGCCTGACCGGTGACCGCCTGGAGCTGGCATGGGATGGGTCCACGCTCCCCTTCCTCGGCGTGTGGATCAACCGCGGCCACGGCGGCTTCCACCACCTGGCCCTGGAACCCTGCAGCGGTGCACCGGATTCCCTCCTGGACGCCGTGGAGTCCTGGCGGCAGTACCGAGTCATCCCGCCGGGTGAGACGGTGCGGTGGTCCATCAGCGTCAGCCTGTCGTGATGTGGGGGTTCCCGTGAACGCAGCCGAAGCCAATTCCACTCCTGCCACCGCCATGCTGGAAGACGGGCGCCTGTCCTTCGGAGAGAAGGTGGGCTACGCCCTGGGCGATGCCGCCTCCAACTTCTATTGGAAGACGTTTGAGTTCTTCATCATCTTCTTCTATACCGACGTGTTCGGCATCTCCGCCGGAGCCGTCGGCACCATGATGCTGGTGACCCGGGTCATGGACGCCGTGGCCGATCCGGTCATGGGAACCATCGCGGACCGCACCAAGACCCGCTGGGGGCATTTCCGGCCTTACGTGCTCTGGTTCGCCATCCCGCTGGCCGGTGCGGGGGTGCTCACCTTCACGACCCCCAGCCTCGGCGGAGGGGCCAAGCTCCTCTACGCCTATGCGACCTACTGTCTCCTGATGCTCCTCTACACCGCGGTGAACATCCCCTACAGCGCCCTGCTCGGCGTCATGACGCCCAACTCGAAGGAGCGCACCTCCCTGGCCTCCTTCCGGTTCGTCGGGGCCTTTTCCGTGGCGGTCCTGGTGCAGTACTGCACGCCCAGCCTGGCCCAGTGGTTCGGGATGTCATCGGCCCTGCGTGCCCAGCACAGCTTCCTGGCCCACCCCATCGACTGGGTGCGCTGGTTCCTCTCCCGGGACTTCCTCACCCTGCCCTCCGACCCGGCCAAGGGGTGGCAGATGACCATGGTCCTGTACGGCGCCTTCGCAGTCGTCCTCCTGATCCTCTGCTTCGCCACCACCCACGAGCGGGTCACTCCGCCCGAGGACCAGAGCCCGGACTTCAAGGAGGACCTGAAGAGCATGCTCACGAGCCGCGCCTTCGTGGTGATGCTCGGGGTCCTGATCATCATGATCATGTCCTTCGTGCTCAGGGGCTCGGTCTCGGCCTACTACTTCAAGTACTACGTCCAGCGCAACGACCTCCTCGGCCCCTTCCTGGTGGCCAACGCCCTGGCCTTCCTGGCGGCGGTGGTCATCACGCCCACCATCGCCCGGCACTTTGACAAGAAGACCCTGTTCATCGCCGCCATCGGCATCGGCGGCCTCATCATCGGCGGCTTCTGGCTGGCCAAGCCCACGGACATCGGGCTCATGTTCGGCCTGCAGATCCTCGCCAGCTTCATCATCGGGTTCAACTCGCCCCTGGTCTGGGCCATGTTCGCGGACACCGCCGACGACGCCGAGTGGCGCCTGGGGCGCCGGAACACGGGGCTGGTCTTCGCTTCGGCCGTTTTCGGCATGAAGATCGGGCTGGCCCTGGGTGCCTGGGTGACGGGGCTCCTGCTGACCGGCTTCGGTTACCTCGCCAACCAGGAGCAGTCGGCCACCTCGCTGCTGGGCATCCGGCTCTCCATGAGCCTGATCCCCGCCCTGATGCTGGTGGTGGCTGCCGTCCTCATGAGGGCCTACCCCCTCGATGACCAGAAGATGGTCCAGATTGAGAAGGACCTGGCCAGCCGCAAGAAGGGGCTCGAAGGCGAGGCCTGATGGATCCACGGAGAGATGAGCGTATGCCAGCCACCCATGCAGCAGATGCAACCCTGAAGCACCCCGGCTCGCCGGCCGAGGGCTCCATCGTGGAATTCGAAGGCGAATCCTATTACCGCATCACCAACCACGACGCGATGGCGCCCTTCTTCATGAGTCTGGTGAGCGACTCGGACCACTGGCTCTTCATCTCGAGCAATGGCGCCCTCACGGCCGGGCGGAAGGATGCGGAGCACGCGCTCTTCCCCTACTACACCGACGACCGGATCCATGACAGCCAGGATCAGACCGGCAGCCTGACCCTCTTCCGCATCACGCGCCGGGAGCGGACCTTTCTCTGGGAACCCTTCAGCCAGCGGCTTGAGGGGCTGTACCAGGTCACCCGCAGCCTGTACAAAAGCGTCCATGGCAACAAGATCCTGTTCGAAGAGGCCAACCACGACCTGGGCCTCACCTTCCGCTATGCGTGGATGAACAGCGAGCGCTTCGGGTTCGTCCGACGGGCGATGCTCACCAACCAGGGGGACGACGAGGTCCATGTCCTGCTCGTCGATGGCATCCAGAACGTCCTGCCTGCGGGGGTCGAGCGGCGCTTCCAGGTGGAGTTCAGCACCCTCGTCGACGGGTACAAGCGCACGGAGCTGATCAGGCCCTCGGGCCTCGCCCTCTTCCGCCTCAGCTCGGTACCCGTGGACAAGCCCGAGCCGAGCGAGGCCCTGCGGGTCAACCTGGCCTGGTCCACCGGGCTGGAGCCTGCCCAGCGCCTGCTCTCCACCACTCAGCTCAAGGCCTTCCGGCTGGGGGCGACGCTTCGCGAGGAAAGCGACATCCGTGGGCAGCGTGGCGCCTACCTCCTGCACGGTGGCTTTCCCCTGGGCGGAGGCGAACAGAAGGACTGGCTCGTCGTGGCGGAGCTCAACCAGGACGCCACGGCGGTCGTCGCCCTGAAGCATCGCCTGGAGTCCGAATCCAGCCTGAAGGCTGAGGTCCTGAGTGATGTCGCCAGAGGCACCCGGAACCTGCTGCGGATCGTGGCCTGTTCCGACGGACTCCAGCTGACGGGCGACCCGTTGAACGCCCAGCGGCATTTCTCGAACACCCTGTTCAACCTCTTGCGGGGCGGCGTTCCCGACGATGGCTACCGGATCTCCCGCAGCGACCTGGCGTCCTTCCTGGCCCAATCGAACAAGACGGTGGCCCGGCGGCATGCGCTGTTCCTGGAGCAGCTCCCGGACCACCTGCAGCACCGTGACCTGATCGACCGGGTGACCGCCCTGGGCGATCTGGACCTCGAGCGGCTCACCAAGGAGTACCTGCCCCTCACCTTCAGCCGCCGACACGGGGATCCCAGCCGGCCCTGGAACAGCTTCTCCATCGAGGTGAAGGACGAGTGGGGCGAGAAGATCCTCAACTACGAGGGCAACTGGCGGGACATCTTCCAGAACTGGGAGGCCCTGGGCCATTCCTTTCCCGGTTTTCTGGAGAGCATGATCTTCAAGTTCGCCGACTGCTCGACGGTGGATGGCCACAACCCCTACCGCCTCATGCGGATCGGCTTCGACTGGGAAGTGAGCGATCCCCAGGATCCCTGGTCCTTCATCGGCTACTGGGGCGATCACCAGGTGATCTACCTGCTCAAGCTGCTGGAGGCCTCTCGACGCTTCGACCCAGGCCTGCTGACGGGCCTGCTGGACCGACCGATCTTCACCTATGCCAATGTCCCCTACCGCATCAAGCCCTACCAGGACATGCTCGCCAACCCTCACGACACCATCGCCTTCGACGCGGCGGCTCACGAGGAGGCGATGGCACGGGCGAAGGCCCTGGGAGCGGATGGCCTCGCCGTGCTGGGCGCCCAGGGGACGGTCCTCCGGGCCAGCCTGGCCGAGAAGCTCCTGCTGGTAGCCCTCTCCAAGCTGGCGAATTACGTCCCGGAGGCCGGGATCTGGATGAACACCCAGCGACCCGAGTGGAACGACGCCAACAACGCCCTGGTGGGCTACGGCGTGTCCATGGTGACCCTCTACTACCTTCGCCGGTACCTGGCCTTCTGCCGGGAGCTCCTGCCGGAAGCGCCCGGGGGATGGCTCGAGCTGGCGGAGGAGCTCCACAGATTCCTGGAGGACGTGGATCGCGCCCTCGCCGGGCATCCACCGACGCCCGGCCAGGCCATCTCCAACTGTGAGCGGAAACAGGTCCTGGATGCACTGGGGCAGGCCGGCACGGTCTATCGGACCGAGATCTATGACCGGGGGTTCTCGGGATCCAGGGTCCAGGTGCCCGTGGAGCGCCTCCTCGGCTTCCTGAATGGGGCGCTGGAGCACATCGACCACGCCATCCGGCTGAACCTGCGGCCCGACGGCCTCTACCATTCGTACCACGTGATGAAAGTCGTCGGGGACGGGATCGAGATCCGCCCGCTCTACGAGATGCTGGAAGGCCAGGTGGCCGTGCTCAGCTCCGGCGTCCTGTCGGGAGAGGCGTCCGTGGCCGTGCTGGATGCCCTGCGGTCGAGCCAGCTCTACCGGACCGACCAGGCCAGCTACCTCCTCTACCCGGACCGTCCCCTGCCCCACTTCCTGGACAAGAACATTCTCCCGGCCCAGGCCGTCGCCTGTTCGCCGCTGCTGACAACGCTCCTGGCCGATGGGAATGAGCGTCTCGTGACCCGGGATGTCGAGGGCCAAGTCCACTTCAATGCCGACTTCAGGAATGTCTCGCACCTTCGGGAGGCACTGGACAGGCTGAAGCATGGTCCCTACCGGAGCATGGCGGAAACCGAGGAAGCCCAGCTGCTGGCCCTCTATGAGCAGGTCTTCGACCACCAGTCCTTCACAGGACGCTCTGGAACCTTCTACAAGTACGAAGGCCTGGGTTGTATCTACTGGCACATGGTGTCGAAGCTGCTCCTGGCCGTCGACGAGACGAGGCAGCGCACCTGCGATGAGTCCCAGGCCGTCGGGGACCGTCTCAGCGCGCACTACCGGGCCATCCGCGAGGGGCTGGGAAGCCACAAGCCGCCCTCCCTGCATGGGGCGATTCCCATCGACCCCTACTCGCACACAACCGGGTTCGCCGGCGCCCAGCAGCCCGGCATGACAGGTCAGGTCAAGGAGGACATCCTCAGCCGCCTGGGCGAGATGGGAGTTCAAGTCTCGCAGGGGCGCATCGCCTTCCTGCCCTGGCTCATACGTGACGGAGAGTTCCTGAGCCAACGTGCCAGATTCGCCTTCCTGGACGTGGAAGGTCACCCTGAACACCTGGACCTTGAGCCAGGAACGTTTGCCTTCACGCTCTGCCAGGTTCCGGTCGTGATCCACCGGTCTGGGTCCCCTGGCATCCAGGTCCTCCGCCAGGCAGGTTCCGTGGATGTTGTGGAGGGACTGCGGCTGGACACTGATGCCAGCAAGGCCATCTTCAGTCGCAGCGGTGAGGTCAGGCGGCTGGAGGTCTGCCTGGGCCGCTCCAACCCTGGCTCCTGAGCCAGAACAAACTTGTACAGGACGCACAAATCGTGAGAAGACGCGGTTCAGACATCGTGATCCGCTGCGATTCCCCGATGGGCTTGTCCTGACCCATGGCAAGCAGGGGACGAGTGATCCGGTGGATTGCGATCGGGAGGGGAGGACGCGCCCGAGTGGGATTCGTGAGTGGCACCACCAGCCGAGCCACAGCTCCAGAGGTAGGGGCGGTCCATGCTTCCGTTCCCGGTCATAATCTGGTCCACAGTACAGGAAGGAGTCGTCATGGCCAGGACCCTTTCGTTCACGCTGAATGGCAAGCAGGTGGTCACAACCGCCGACGGCTCGCGCATGCTGGCCTGTGTGCTGCGCGAGGACCTGGCCCTCACTGGCACCAAGATCGGCTGCGGGCAGGGTCTCTGCGGCGCCTGCACGGTGCTCGTCGACGGGGAGGCCGTGCGCTCCTGCTCCACGCCGCTGGCCGCCGTGGCGGGCAAGGCGGTGCTCACCATCGAAGGCCTGGGCCTGCAGGAGAAGCTCCACCCCGTGCAGGAGGCCTTCCTGGATCACCACGCCTTCCAGTGCGGCTTCTGCACCCCGGGCATGATCCTCAGCGCCTACGCGCTGCTGAAGAAGACACCCAGACCGGATCGCCGTCAGGTGGCCGAGGCCCTGGATGGCAACCTCTGCCGCTGCGGCGCCCACGTGCGGATCCTGGCCGCGGTCGAAGCCGCCGCCCAGAAGGGAGGTGCCAAATGAGGCCGGAGCAGGAGCGGAGGGCCACGGGCCGAAGGCCCGCCCCGCAGGGGTTTGGCGTAGGAGGTGCCAAATGAACCGGCGCGACTTCCTCAAGGCCACGGGGGCCGTGGGCCTCTTCGTCACCTTCCCCATCCCGGCTTTTTCGCAGGAACCTGAGAAGATCCCCAACGACGTGCCCGAGTACCCCAAGGACTTCAACGCCTACCTCAAGATCGGGCCCGATGGCCGCGTGGGCTGCTTCGTGGGGAAGATCGAGATGGGCCAGGGCAACATGACGGCCCTCGCCATGCTGGCGGCCGAAGAGCTGGATGTGCCGCTGGATCAGGTGGACATGCTCATGGGCGACACGGACCTCTGCCCCTGGGATGGCGGCACCTGGGGCTCCCTCAGCATCTGGCAGTTCGGTCCCGTGCTGCGGGGCGCCGCCGCCGAGGCCAGGGCCGTGCTGATCCAGATGGCCTCGGAGCGGCTGGGCATCGCCGCCGAACGCCTCCAGGTGAAGGCTGGCGTGGTGTCGTCGCTGGGCGACCCTTCGAAGCGCGTGTCCTATGGCGAACTGGTGCAGGGCAAACGGATCGAGCGGCACCTGAAGGACGTGAAGGTGAAGCCCGTGGCCGAGTTCACGCTGGTGGGCCAGGAGGTGCCTCGCAAGGATGGCCGGCTGAAGGTCACGGGCGGCGCCAAGTACACCGCCGACATCGTGCCCGAAGGCACCCTGTACGCCGCCATCCTCCGTCCACCGGCGCACGGCGCCAAGCTGCTGTCCGTGGATGTCTCCGCCGCCGAGAGGCTGCCGGGGGTGAAGGTGATCCAGGCCGGCGACCTGGTGGCCGCCCTGCACGCGCACAGCGACCAGGCTCGCGAGGCCCTCGGCCAGATCAAGGCCACGTTCCAGCCCTCACCCTCCACGCTGACTAACGACAACATCTTCGACCACCTGCTCAAGGCCGCACCGCCCGCACGGCAGCTGGCCGCCAAGGGCGACCTAAAAGCGGGCGAGGCTTCCGCCATCCACCAGGTCGAGGCCACCTACCTGGACAACTACATCGCCCACGCGCCCATGGAGCCCCACACGGCCGTGGCCCAGTGGGAGAGGGGCAAACTCACGGTGTGGGCCTCCACCCAGGCACCCTTCCTGCTGCGGGGGATGCTGGCCAAGGCCCACGGCTTGTCCGCCCGGCAGGTGCGCGTCATCACGCCCTTCCTGGGCGGCGGCTTCGGGGGCAAGGGCATGGCCCCCCAGGCCCTTGAAGCGGCGCGACTGGCCAAGGCGGCGGGCTGCCCGGTGCAGGTCACCTGGAGCCGCAAGGAGGAGTTCTTCCTCGACAGCTTCCGCCCCGCGGGCGTCGTGAAGATCCGCTCCGGCCTCACGAAGGAGGGGAGGATCGCCTTCTGGGAGCACCAGGTCACCGCCGCGGGCGAATCCGAGGCGGAGACCATGTACGACATCCCGCACCAGCGCAGCACCTCCGCCGGCACCTGGATGGGGGGCAACCCCGCCGGGTTCCACCCCTTCGCGGTGGGCGCCTGGCGGGCCCCGGCGGCCAACACCAACGTGTTCGCCAAGGAATCCCACATGGACATGCTGGCCGCCAAGGCGGGCGTGGACCCGCTGGAGTTCCGCCTCCGCCACGTGAAGGATCCCCGCATGGTCACCGTGCTGAAGGCCGCCGAGAAGGCCTTCGGGTGGACCCGCAAGCCCGGCCCCAGCGGCCGGGGCTTCGGCTTGGCCTGCGTCAACCACCGCAGCACCCTGGTGGCCGCCATGGCTGAAGTGGCCGTGGACAGGAAGACCGGGGAAGTGAAGGTCAAGCGCGTGGTGATGGCGCAGGACATGGGGGTGGTGGTGCATCCCGACGGCGCCCGCCAGCAGGTGGAGGGCTGCGTCACCATGGGCCTGGGCTACAGCCTCTACGAGCAGATCCGCTTCAGGAACGGCCAGGTCCTCGACGAGAACTTCGACACGTACCAGCTGCCCCGCTTCTCCCAGATGCCCACCATCGAGACCATCCTCATCCCCAACCCGGACGTCCCGGCCCAGGGGGGCGGTGAGCCCGCCATCGTCGTCATGGGCGCCCTCATCGCCAACGCCATCCACGACGCCATCGGCGTGCGCATGCTGCAGATGCCCATGACGCCGGAGCGGATCAAGCAGGCGCTTGAGAGGGCCTGAATCGTGCGGCTTTCCTGACATGCTGGCGGCATGGCGCCCCGTTCCCTCAGCTTCGCCACGGCCCTCGGCCGGATGCACGTCGCGTGGACGACGGAGGGCGTCTGCGCCTTGCGCTTTGCCGATGGGATCAACCCCCGCGAGTCACCGAAGGCACCAGCCTGGGTGCTGAACGCCGTGCACCAGCTCATGGCCCACCTGGCGGGCCAGCCCCAGGATCTGGGCCGCCTCCCCCTGGACCTGTCGGGCCTGACGCCCTTTCAGCGCCGCGTGGCCGAGGTGCTGCGGGCCACCCGGCCCGGCCAGACCATCAGCTACGGCGAGGTCGCCCTGCTGGCCGGCCGTCCCGGCGCGGCGCGGGCCGTGGGTCAGGCCGTGAAGGCCAACCCCCTCCTCATCCTCGTGCCCTGTCACCGCGTGGTGGCCGCCCATGGGCCCGGCGGCTGGAGCGCCTTCGGAACGCCGGAACGCAAGGCGCGGCTGCTGGAACTCGAAACCCTCAAAGGCGGTTGATGTCGCGCATCTCCAGCACCGGCCGCGGCGCGCCTTCCAGACCCGCCTGGATCATGGCCCGGCCCAGCTGCTCCGTGGTGGTGAGGCTATCCGGCGAGATCGCCTTCAGCAGCGGCAGGAAGGGCCCCAGCACGCGATACAGCAGCCGGTACAACGGCGTCCGGGAGGTGATGCCATGCAGGGGCCGGATGGCTCCGGGACGGAACAGGTACACGGCCTTGAAGGGCAGCCGCAGCAGGGCATTCTCGATCCGCCCCTTCACCCGCGCCCACATGACGCGCCCCTTCTCCGTGCTGTCGGCGCCGGCGCCGGAGATGTAGCTGAAGGTCATGGCGGGATTCAGGCGGCTGAGGGTGGTCGCGGCGGCCAGCGTCAGGTCGTGGGTGATGCGGCGGTAGGCCGCTTCGGTCATGCCTGCCGAGGACACGCCGAGGCAGAAGAAGCAGGCGTCCAGCCCCGTCAACTGGCCTTCGATGGCCGTGTAGTCGAAGTAGTCCTGAGGCAGGATCTCCTTCAGCTTGGGATGCGTCACGCCGGAGGGTGTCCGCACGAGGGAGCGCACCTCGGTGATGCGGGGATCCCGCAGGCACTCCCGCAGCACGCCCCGGCCGATCATGCCCGTGGCGCCGAACAGCAGGACCTTCATGATCGACCTCCCCGTATCGGCCCCGCGGGTCGACACTCCCAGTGTGCCGTGAACGGCACCCTCCAGTCCCGGGGGCCCGGCTCCGGCGACCGATCCGGCTGGCGCCCCCCCGGATCGCCGGTGGATCTTTCGCCCCAATCCTTCATCATGGGGGCACGCCCGGGAGCCGCTATGGAAATCCGCGTGATGGCCGTCCTGCTTGCCATGGCCCTGGTGGCCCCATCCAGCCTTCGGGCGGAAGCCCCCAGGACCGACTTCAACCCGGTGCAAGTGACCTGGGACCAGAAGGTGCCCATGCGGGATGGCGTGAGGCTCAGCGCCACCATCTACCGCGATCCGAAGCAGCTGAAACCGCTGCCGGTCATCCTCACCATGACGCCCTACATCGCCGACCATGCGGCGAAACAGGGAACCTACTTCGCGCAGAACGGCTACGTCTTTGTGGCCATGGACCTGCGGGGCCGGGGGAACTCGGAAGGTGCGTTCGTACCCGGCCAGGTCGAGGCCAAGGATGGCTACGATGCCGTGGAGTGGCTGGCGAAACAGCCCTGGTGCGATGGGCAGGTCGCCACCTGGGGCGGGTCCTGGCTCGGCTTCAACCAGTGGAGCCTGGCGAAGGAGTTCCCACCCCACCTCAAGGCGCTGGCGCCCACGGCGGCGGTGCATCCTGGCGTCGACTACCCGCAACCCAACGGGATCCCGATGTCCTACATGCTGCGCTGGCTGGCCTACGTGCATGGGCGGGCCCTGAACAGCGCGCTCTTCGGGGCCACCACCTTCTGGAACAACGCCGAATGGGAGCAGGTCTCCACCGGGCGCCCCTTCAAGGATCTGGAGGCCATCACCGGCATCCAGGGCACGGTGTTCCAGACCTGGCTGCGGCACCCGCGGGAGGATGCGTTCTGGCAGGCCATGACGCCGCGCCCCGAGCACTACGCCAAACTCCGCATCCCGATCCTGACCATCACGGGCCACTACGACGACGACCAGACCGGCGCCCTCACCTACTATGAGCGGCACATGGCCCACGGGCAGCCTGACATCACCCAGCGGCACTGGCTGGTCATCGGCCCCTGGGATCACTATGGCACTCGACGGCCCAAGGCGGAGCTGGGCGGCGTGACCTTCGGCTCCGGTGCCGTCATGAGCATGGAGGACCTACACAGGGCCTGGTACGACCATGTGCTGAAGGGTGGCCCGCGACCGGCATTCCTCGAGAACCGAGTGGCCTGCTTCATCATGGGGCGCAACACCTGGATCCATGCCGCAGCCCTCAGCCAGATCGAAGGGTCTCCCCTGAAGCTGGAACTCGACCTGGCGGGGGCCCAACCGGGAGACGTCGCCCGGGGCGGGTTGCTGTCCCCCAATCCACCCTCGGGCCCTGGACATGTGACCTTGGTGGCCGACCCCGCCTATCTGCCGCCCCGCGCCGATCTCGAAGATGAGAACGCGCAGTATCTGAAAGACCAGAGAGATGCCTTCAAGCAGCTCCCGGGCCAGGTGGTCTGGCACAGCGAGCCCTTGAATGAGGAAACCATCCTTGCGGGGCGTCCCAAGCTGGCGCTGCGCCTCACCTGCGATCAGCCCGATGCGGACCTGCGGGCAACCCTCCAGGAGGTGCTTCCGGACGGCAGTGCCGTCGCCCTTTCCGGCGGCTCGCTCCGCCTGCGCTACCGTCGTGGGGGTACAGAGCCGGTCCTCATGTCCCCTGGCCAAACCGAACTGGTGGATTTTCCGGCCCTGGATTTCTTCGCCCGAGCGCTGGCCAAGGGCAGCCGGCTCCGGCTTCTGGTGAGCGCGGCCCCTGCCTTCGGCTCCCAGCGCAACACCCATACCGGAGGCGACCTGGCCGCCGAGCCCCTGTCCGCGGCCAAGGTGGCGCACCTTACGCTCTTGACCGGGCCGGGGAGCGGCAGTCTGCTGCAGCTGCCCCGGCCGGAGGCCGCACTCCTCAAAGCCAAAGAGACCCCGGCCCAGTCACACTAGCGGGGTGGCGCACCCTTTCCCAGATGACCTGCTCGCCGTCCCGCACCGCCGGGACGTGCCCTTCTCCCGCCTGACCACCCTGGGCGTTGGGGGCGTGTGCCACTGGCTCTTCGAGCCGAAGACTGAGGCCGAGGCACAGGCCTTCGTCCGCGCCTGCGCCCGGGAGGGCCTGCCCTGGCGGGTGCTGGGGGGCGGCTCGAACCTGGTGGTGCTGGGGGATGTGGCGACGCCAGTCCTGCGCCTGGCATTGCCGAAAGAAGTCCGGCGCGACGGCAACCGCATCACGGCCCCCGCCAGCCATGGCCACATCGCCCTGGCCGAGGCCGCGGCGGCGGCTGGGCTTTCGGGTCTGGAGTTCGCCAGCGGCATCCCCGGTTCCCTGGGCGGCGCCATCCGCATGAACGCCGGGGCCTACGGCCGCGAGTGGGTGGACGTGCTCACGCGCTACCGCTTCCTGACGCCCGGAGGCGAGCTGGTGGAGAAGGCGCCGGAAGCGGGCGAGTTCCGCTACCGCTGGAGCTTCCTGACCGGCGGCCACGTGGTGCTGTCGGCCACTGCGGATCTGGTGGAAGGGGATCCGGCCACCATCCGTGCCCGGGTGGCCGAGTACCGCGAGAAGCGCGGCACCAGCCAGCCCCTGTCGAAGCGCAATGCGGGCTGCATCTTCAAGAACCCACCGGGCCTGAGCGCGGGGCGGCTCATCGACCAGGCCCACCTCAAGGGCCTGCGCATCGGAGATGCCGAGGTGAGCCCAGAGCACGGCAACTTCCTCGTGAACCACGGCAAGGCCACCGCCGCGGAGTTCGCCGAGCTGATGGAGACCGTCCGGACGAAGGTCCGTGACATCCATGGCGTGGAGCTCGAACCCGAGGTGGAGATCTGGCGGGAGTAGACTGACTGCATGTCCATGCTCCCCCGCACCCGCCCCAAGCGTCCCTGGCTGCCCTGGGCGCGGGCCGGGATCACCGTGGCGGTCATCGGCCTGGCGGGCTGGGGCCTCATGGAGCTGGGCACCCGGTACCTGGGCCTGCAGAAGCTGGTCATCGAGCAGGTGAACGTGAGCGGCTGCCGCGGCGAACGGCAGGCCGAGGTCCAGAAGCTGGCGGAACAGCTGGTGCTGGGCAAGCCGCTCTTCTGGGTGGATGCGGAGGAGCTGCGGACCCGCATCGAGGCCAAGCGCTGGGTGCGGGGCCTGCAGATCCGCAAGGACCCCCCGGATCGCCTCAGCCTCGCCATCGAGGAGCGGCGGCCCGTCCTCTGGCTGGTCCGCGCCAACGGCGTATTCCTGGTGTCGGATGACGGCGTGCTGCTGGATCGCGTCAACCAGGCCAACCTAAATCCCATTCCCGTGGTCGTGGACCCCTCCAGCCAGACAGACCAGGGATTGGCCCATCTGGTGAGCGCTGCACGCACGCTCCGGGAAAAACAGCAGGGTTTTTACGAGCGGATCACGGAATTGAGGGATAGCCCAAAGGGGCCTGTGGCCTACATCGAGGGATTATTGGCCCCAATCTACCTTTCGCGCAGGGATGTCACGAAAAACGTGCCCAATTTCCAGGGCCTCTTCGTGGACCGCCTCTCCCAGCGGCCGGATCTCGCCCGGCTGAGGTACATCGACCTGCGCTGGGACGACGAGGTGGCCGTGGGCGAACCCGAAGACGAATCGGCCCCCGCAAAGCCGCGGCGCTGAACCCCGGAAGGACTATTCCGCGTTTTTCCCGCCACGAATCCTCGATTTCGTGGGCGGAACTGGTATAAACCTAGAGCAAGGAAAAGGATCTTCATGCCGCAGCGCGCCGTACTCCTCGGACTCGACCTAGGTGCAAGCAAAGTGGTGGCGGTGGTCGCCGTCCAGGAGGAAGACGGGACCCTCAACGTGACCGGGACGGGCCAGGCCTCGCCCCAGGGCGGCATGACCCAGGGCCAGATCACGGACATGGACCTCAGCACCCGCGCCATCGTGCGGGCCGTCGAAGAGGCCATGAACACCGCCGGCCAGACCAAGGTCGATGGCATCCGCGTGGCCGTGGACGGCATCCAGTTCAAGGGTGAGAACCTGCGGGATTCCATCACCATCTCCAGCGGCGACAAGATCATCACCGCCGGCGACCGGGACCGCGTGCTGGAACAGGCCACCAACAGCTGCAAGCTGGCCAAGGAGGAGCTGGTCCTCCACCGCATCCCGCAGATCTTCCACATCAAGGGCCAGCGGGACATCCGCAACCCCGTGGGCATGTTCGGCGAGACGCTGGAGGCTGAGGTCCGCATCATCGTGGCGCCCAGCCCCGTGATCATGAACATCCAGCTGGCCCTGAAGAACGCCGGGCTGCATGGTTCGGAGCTGATGTATTCGCCCCTGGCCAGCGCCGAGGCCGTGCTGAGCCGCGAGGACCGCGAGAACGGGGCGGTGGTGGTGGACATCGGCGAGCAGCTGACGCACCTGGGGATCTTCCTGCACGGCACGCTCTTCCACTCCGCGATCATCCCCATCGGCGGCGCCCACTTCACCCGCGACCTGGAGATCACCAAGCACCTGGGCGGCATCGCCGCCTCGGAGCGCGTCAAGATGCGCTTCGGCACGGTCCTGCCCAGCCACGTGCCCGCGGAAGAGTCCATCGAGCTCGAGGAGGAGGGCCGCCTGGTCTCCCGCCGCGAGATCGCCGAGGTGCTGCAGGCCCGTGCCGCGGAGCTGCTGAACCATGTTCTGGCCGAGATGGGCCGGACGGGCCTCATGCATGAGATCCACGGCGGTGTGCACCTGGTGGGTGGCGGCGCCCTGCTCACCCACCTGCCCATCCTCGCCCAGACCCTCCTGGGCCGGCCCCGCGTGGTGCTGGGCCGCATCCAGGGCGTGCTGGGCCTGCCCCAGGCCACGGGCAACCCCTTCTTCGTGAATGCGCTCGGCGCCGTGAAGGCCCTGTCCCGCGACCTGAGCGAGACCCGCGGCAAGCAGGACCGCAGCGACGGTTTCCTGGGCCGCTTTTTCAGCCGTTTCTCGTAGTACTTCCAGCCGATCCCTTCGGGAGCCCCGATGTCTGAGACCCCCTTCCTGCCCTGCCCCCACAGCCTTCCCGGCGCCAACATCAAGGTGCTGGGCGTGGGCGGCGCGGGCTGCAACGCCATCAACCGCATGATCGACAGCGGCGTCACCGGCGTGCAGTTCATCGCCATGAACACCGACCAGCAGAGCCTCGCCCACAGCAAGGCCCACCTGAAGCTGCCCCTTGGCCCCCAGAGCAGCCGGGGCCTGGGCGCGGGCGGCAATGCCGAACGCGGCGCCGTGGCGGCGGAGGAAAGCCGGGAGGAAGTGCTGGCGGCCCTCCAGGGCGCCGACATGATCTTCATCACCGCGGGCATGGGTGGCGGCACGGGCACCGGCGCCGCCCCCGTGCTGGCCAACTACGCCCGCGAGCTGGGCGCCCTCACCGTGGCCGTGGTCATCACCCCCTTCGCCTGGGAGGGCCGCAAGAAGGGTGATCTCGCCCTCGCCGGCCTGGCGAACCTGCGCGACACCGCCGATACCGTCATCGTGGTGAGCAACGAGCGGCTGAAGAACGTCTGTGATGCCCGCGTCACCATGAAGGAGGCCTTCCGCGTGGCGGACGGCGTCCTCATCCAGGGCGTGCGGGGCATCGCGGACCTCATCCTCAAGCCCGGCATCATCAACGGCGACTTCGCCGACGTGGAGGCCGTGCTGCGCAACGGCGGCGAGGCCCTCATCGGCACCGGCGCGGGCCGCGGCGAAGAGGCCGTCATGGATGCCCTCCGCAAGGCCCTGGCCTGCCCCCTGCTGGAGCGTGCGCAGAGCGGCGCCGCCGCCAACGTCATGGTGTCCATCACCGCCGACTGGGAGGTCATGGAGGCCTCCGCCATCGAGACCGCCATGAACTACCTGCAGGACCACTACAGTGGCCGCCCCGACATCAAGGCCTGCACCGTGGAGGGCGAGGGCATGGAGGACCGCGTGCTGGTCACCGTCCTCGCCAGCGGCTTCGACCAGGAGGAGAAGCTCCTCGAGGAACGGCGGAACAGCCTGCACCTGGGCGGGGCTGATGCCCCCCTCCAGGTCTACACCACGGCGCTCCCGATCCAGTCCCAGCCGCTCCCCGCCAACGTGGTGAGCGGCCGCGTCTACGGCGAAGTGCCCGCCGGGGAGCTGCAGGGACCGACGCCCACCCGCCTGCTGCCCCAGGCCCCCACCCCCAGCGGTGAGCTGCCGGGCGCCGCCGATGACCTGCACGTGCCCGCCATCATCCGCATGGGCCAGGGCCGGCTGGGGATCGAGTAGGCCCCACCACGCCGCTCCCCGGTGGCTGAAGCCCCCATGCCCCTCCCCGCCATGACACCGCCTCCGGGCGCCCAGCTGCTCCGCTTCGTGGGGGATCGGGTGGCCTTCGGACTGGCGCACCCGGCCCCCGGATCCGCCGGTTGGCAGGCCTTCCTGCGCACGAACCTGACCCGCGGCGCCAGGATGCGCGCCGAGACCCTGGCCCTGCTCGGGGAGGGCGACCGCGATCCCGGGGGCTCCTCCTGGCGCGACATCCCGCTGCGTGAGACCGGGGACGGCTGGTCCCTGGATCTGCCCCTCACCGAGCCCGGCTGTTTCCGCGCCAAGGCCTACTGCGTGGACCTGGAAGGGTTCCAGCACTGGCCCGAGGGCGAGGACCTCAGCCTCTCGATCCATCCCGACCGCCTGCGCACCGCCAACACCATCTACTGCGCCTTCCCGCGCATGTTCGGCGGGGCCGCGGCGCGCCAGGTACCGGACCTTGCCGGGGCCATCCAGACCCTGGATGCCGCCGGCTATGCCGTGATCCCGCCCTCGGGACGCCTGCGGGACCTCACGGCCGCCGTGCCCCACATCTTCGAGCGCCTGGGCAGCCGCATCCTGCACCTGCTGCCCGTGGGCCCCGTGCCCGCCACCTACGCCCGCATGGGCCGCTTCGGCAGCCCCTACGCCCAGCTGGACCTCACGGCCATCGACCCCGCCCTGGTGGACTTCGACCGCCGCACCACCGCCGAGGAACAGTTCCGTGAGCTGACGGAAGCCGTCCACCGGCGGGGCGGCCAGGTCCTCCTCGACATCCTCGTGAATCACACGGGCTGGGGCTCGCGCCTGCTGGAGAGCAAGCCGGACTGGTTCCGGCGGAATCCCGACGGCACCTTCCACAGCCCCGGCGCCTGGGGCACCACCTGGGAGGACCTGGTGGAGCTGGACCACGGCAGCCCGGCCCTGTGGGACGTGGTGGCCCGGGCCCTGCTGGTGTGGTGCGGGCGCGGCGTGGACGGCTTCCGCTGCGACGCCGGCTACATGGTGCCCCTGCCCGCCTGGCAGTACATCACCGCCAAGGTGCACCAGGCCTACCCGGAGACCGTCTTCCTGCTGGAGGGACTGGGCGGCGGCTGGGAGGCCACCGAGGCCCTGCTCACCCGGGGCGGCATGCAGTGGGCCTACTCGGAGCTGTTCCAGAACCATCACCCCATCGAGGTGGCCCACTACCTGGACCACTGCCTGCGCCAGGGGGAACGGACGGGCCTGCTGGTCCACTACAGCGAAACCCACGACAACCTCCGCCTGGCGGGCCGCGGCGTGGCCTGGTCGCGCCTGCGCAACCGGCTCTGCGCCCTGGCGACGCAGAACGGAGCCTTCGGCTTCACCGCGGGCGTGGAGTGGCTGGCCACGGAGAAGGTGGACGTGCACGAGGCCCGGGATCTCGCCTGGGGCGCGGAGCCGAACCTGGTGGACGAGCTCGCCACGCTCAACCGCCTGCTCGCCCAGCACCCCTGCTTCTTCGATGGCGCGGAGATCCGCCGCCTCAGCTCGGACGACGCCCCCGTCCTGGCCCTGCTGCGGCGCTCCGCCGAGGGCCTCGATGCCATGCTCGTCCTGGTCAACCTGGATCAGGACCGACCTCAGGCCTGCCCCGTGGGCGCCGCGGACTGGGCCAACCTCGGGGAGGCGGGACTCGACCTGCTGGGCCAGCCAGCCCCCACCGCCCGTCTCCTGCCCAACGGGGACCGGGAGCTGAGCCTGCCGCCCGGCGCCTGCTACTGTCTGTCGGCCCACGCCACACCCCAGGGTCTGGCGGGCGATGCCTACCGCCAGGCCCGGGCCCAGGCGGCCTGGGGCCTCCAGGCCCTGGCGGCGGTCCACCCGGCCGAGGCCCTCGGCCCCGCACCCTGGCGCGGCCTGGCCGAACGTGTGGCTTCGGATCCGGAAGCCTTCCTCGCGGCCCTGCCCCATCTGGATCCGGACCTGCTCCGGGAGGACCTGCTGGCGGCCCTCGACGCCGCCCTCGCGGCCCGGGCCTTCCCCCTGGTGACGGTCTGGCGGGTCGAGGACGCGCGGCGCGTGAGCCTCGTGGCGCCGCAGCACTGGCTGCTGCTGCAGTCCCCGGACCCCTTCGACGCCACCCTCCAGTTGGCGGATGCCCCGGACCTGCACCTGCGGAGCATCCCCGCGCAGCGCGGATTCATCGCGGCCTTCCCGCCCAGCCCCCCCCGCCAGGGCCCCGCCACGCTCACCCTGCGCCGCCATGTCGCCGGCGCCGAGAACCTCCGGACCGACCTGCTGTTCCTGCCGAAAGTGCCGGCGCCACCGCACCCCGTCCGGGAGGGGCTGGCCCTGCTCACCAATGGCCGCGGCGGCATGGCCCGGCTGCATGCGGATCTCGGCGCCATCGCCTCCAAGTACGACTGCCTGCTGGGGGCGAACCTGCACCCCTCGGCGCCCTCGGACCGCCACGTGCTGGCCAAGCGGCTGCGCGCCTGGGTGAACGCGGACGGCTTCATCACGCCCCTGGACGGCCACAACCTCGTGAGCTTCGAGGCCGGGCCCCCAGCCCGCTGGGTCTTCCAGGCCAGCGCCGGCGATGGCCGGCGGGTGGAACTCTGCCTCGAGGCGGAGATGCCCCTGGACCACAACGCCGTGCTGCTGCGCTGGTCCCGCCCGGCCAACGCCGGCGCGGACACGGACCTGCCCTTCGGCCATTCCGTGCGCGTCACCGTGCGGGTCGACCTGGAGGACCGCTCCTTCCACGGCGAGACCCGTCTCGATGGCGCCGCCGAGGACCACTTCCTGTCCCACACCAAGGCCCTGCCCGGCCGCGCCGGTTTCCGCTTCGAGCCGGCCCCGGATCGCCACCTGGAGGCCTGGGTGGAGGCCGGGACCTACCACCCGCAGCCCGAGGCCTGCCGGGGCATCCCCCATCCCATCGAGGGCTCGCGCGGACTGACGGACTCGGGCGATGCCTGGAGCCCCGGCTGGTTCGACCTGCCCCTGCCCCCGGGTTCCGACCTGCGCATGGTGGTCCATGCCGACGCCACCGCTCCTGCCCCCTCCATCCGTGCGGCGCACCCGAAAGTCCCCGATATCCCGGGGCGGCTGCGCCAGGCCCTCCAGGCCTTCGTGGCCCGCCGTGCCAGCGGCCTCACCATCATCGCGGGCTACCCCTGGTTCCTGGACTGGGGCCGGGACACGCTCATCGCCTGCCGGGGACTCCTGGCGGCCGGACAGGTCGAAGACACGGCCCTCATCCTGCGCACCTTCGCGGCCCTGGAAGATGGCGGCACCCTGCCCAACATGCTGGGCGCCGACCAGACCGCGGACCGGGACACCTCGGACGCCCCCCTCTGGCTGGCCGTGGCCTGCGAGGAGGCCGCCGAACGCCTGGGCGCGGCCTTCTTCCAGGCCGAGGCTGGGGGTCGGAGCATCCTCGCGGTGCTGACCTCCCTGGGCGAGCACCTGCGGGCCGGGGCGCGCAACGGCGTCCGGATGGATCCCGCTTCGGGCCTGCTCTGGAGCCCTGCGCACTGCACCTGGATGGACACCCGCTACCCCATGGGCACCCCGCGCGAGGGCTACCCCGTGGAGATCCAGGCCCTGTGGATCCGCCTGCTGCGCCTGCTGGATCGGCTCTGCGCGCCCAGCGATGGCGAGCCCTGGGCCGCCACCCTGGCCCGGGCCGAGGGGTCCCTCGATGCCTTCTGGCTGGAGGACCGGGGCTGGTTCGCCGATGTGCTGCTGGCGGCCAAGGATGTCCCGGCCCAGGGGGCCCTGCCCGCCGATCACCTGCGCCCCAACCAGCTGTTCCTGGTCTCGCTGGGGCTGGTGAGCGGTGATCGGGCCCGGCGCTGCGTGGCCGCCTGCGCCCGCCACTTGCTGGTGCCCGGCGGCCTGCGCAGCCTGGCGCCCCTGCCGGTCGCCGTGCCCCTGCCCATCCCGGCCCCCTGGGGCGGCACCCTCAACGACCCCTCGCTGCCCTACCAGGGCCGCTACGAAGGGGACGAGGACACCCGCCGCAAGCCCGCCTACCACAACGGCACGGCCTGGGCGTGGCAGCTGCCCATGCTCTGCGAGGCCCTGGACCTGGCCTGGGAGGGCGATCCCGCCGCCCGCGCCACGGCCCGCGCCTGGCTGGGCTCCCTCGCCCCGCTGCTGGACACGGGCTGCCTCGGCCAGCTGCCCGAGCTCCTCGACGGTGACGCGCCCCACACGACCCGCGGCTGCGATGCCCAGGCCTGGAGCGTGAGCGAGGCGCTGCGGGTGTGGAAGCTCCTGAACTGACTGGCCTCAGGCGGGCCTGTCCGCCGTCCACTGGCCGATGCGGAAGATGACGAACTCCGCCGGCCGCAGGGGCGCGACGCCGATGAGGCAGACCAGCCGGCCCTGGTCGAGGTCGCTCTGGGTCATGGTGCTGCGGTCGCAGCGCACGAAAAACGCTTCGTCCGGCTTGGTCCCCAGCAGGGCCCCATTCTTCCACTCGTTGGTGAGAAAGTCCTGGATGGTGCCTTTGATGTTGGCCCACAGCGCTTCGCCATTGGGTTCGAACACGGCCCACTGCGTGCCGCGGTCGATGGAGCCCTCCAGATAGTTGAAATACCGGCGCAGGTTCAAGTACTTCCACTCGGGATCACTGGAGACCGTGCGCGCACCCCACACGAGGTTGCCCCGTCCTTCGAAGAAGCGTAGGCAGTTGATGCCCTCGGGATTGAGGAGGTCCTGCTGGCCCTTGGTGATGGCCTGCTCCAGCCCCAGGGCGCCGCAAAGCACGGCATTGGCCGGCGCCTGGCTCACCGACCGGGTCACGTCGGTCTCTGCGTAGATGCCGCAGAGAAAGCCGGAGGGCGGCAGGCTGAGGGTTGGGGGCTGGCGCGAGGACGTTCCAGCCAGGGGATTGGCGACCGTCACCCAGGGGTAGTAGAGGGCGGCATGGCTGGAATCGAGCCGGCTCCGGATGTCGCGGATGTCGCTCAGCGTGCAGGCGGGAGGCGCGTCCAGCACGGCGAAGCGGTAGGCGCCGGACTGTTCCGCGAAGGCCACCAGCTGCCCCTGGATGTCCGCCCAGGCCGTCGGGTCTGTGGCCTTGCGGGCGGAATAGCCCGGGGCCGCCACCGTGGAGAGGTCTTCCAGCGGCTGCAGGGTGGCCAGGGCCGCGGCATGGTCCGCCGGCGTCGGTAGGGTCCGCGTCCGGTTGGGTCGGGTGCGCGCCACGTACAGGCGCCGGCCACCGTTGGCGAAGTAGGCCTGCGCCGCGTGGGCGATGTGATTGCGCTTCTGCTCCGGCGAACCTGAAACCGGCAGATCGGCGAAGCTGCCGTAGATGCGCTGGAAGTCCGCCAGGCTGGTGAGCAGCGCGGGGCGCCTGCCCCATGGCCCCTTGCGGGTCGGCCCCACGAAGGCCGCCGTGGTGGTATCGATGCCCTGGATGGCCTGGGACCGGAAGCTGCTCTCCTCGATGAAGACTCCGGGAGCGAGGTACTCGGGCATGGCCATCCTCCACGGGATCAGCGAGGGCCCATTCTGCGCCGCACCGGGTGCGGTGGCAATCGAGCTGGCCGCGGGTTTGCCGGACAGGTCCATCCTCAATGCACGAGGTTCGGGATCGCCAGATCCACTGAATCCGTGAGTCCGGGAACACGCTTCACACCCTAGAATGGTCCATGGAAGCACCCCGCGCCCCTTCGACCTTAGGCGACCTCGATCTGCACCTGCTTGGCGAGGGGACTCACTTGCGGGCCTACGAAAAGCTGGGCGCCCACCTGCGGACGGTGGACGGCAAGGCGGGCGTGAGCTTTGCGGTCTGGGCGCCGAATGCGAAGGCCGTGAGCGTGGTGGGCGACTTCAACGGCTGGGATGGAAGGGCGAATGCCATGGCCCAGGTGGGGCCCAACGGCTTCTGGGAGACCTTCGTGCCGGGGCTGGTCCCGGGGATGCTCTACAAGTTCGAGCTGCACGGACCGAATGGAAAGCTGCTGCCCCTCAAGGCCGATCCCTACGCCTTCCGCTGCGAGCGCGCCCCGGGCACGGCCTCGATCATCCACGGCCTTCCCGCCCATGAATGGCGCGATGGCGCCTGGATGGAGGCGCGCCGGAAGGCCAGGGCCCATGCGGCACCGGTCAGCATCTATGAGCTGCACCTGGGTTCCTGGCGGCGGCGGCCCGACGGCTCCTTCATGAGCTACCAGGAGATCGCCGCGGACCTGGCTCCCTATGCCAGCTGGCTGGGCTTCACCCACGTGCAGCTGCTGCCCGTGACCGAGCATCCCTTCGATCCCTCCTGGGGTTACCAGCCGCTGGGGATGTTCGCGCCCACCAGCCGCTTCGGGGGCCCCGAGGACTTCAAGGCCTTCGTGGACACCCTGCACCAGGCGGGGCTGGGCGTGATCATGGACTGGGTGCCCGCCCACTTCCCCGAGGATGCGCATGGCCTGGGCAGCTTCGACGGCACCCATCTCTACGAGCATGCGGATCCCCGCCAGGGCCGCCACATGGACTGGGGCACCCTCATCTACAACTACGGCCGGGTGGAGGTGCAGAACTACCTCATCTCCAACGCGCTGTTCTGGCTGGACCAGTTCCATGTCGATGGCCTGCGGGTGGATGCGGTGGCCTCGATGCTCTACCTGGACTACAGCCGCGAGCCCGGCCAGTGGATCCCCAACCGCGATGGCGGACGAGAGAACCTCGAGGCCGTGGCCTTCCTGCGCCGCCTCAACGAGGTGGTCTACGCCCAGTTCCCGGACGCCTTCACGGTGGCCGAGGAATCCACCGCCTGGCCCGGCGTGTCGCGGCCCACAGACAAAGGCGGCCTGGGCTTCGGCTTCAAGTGGGACATGGGCTGGATGCACGACACCCTGCGCTACCTGGGCGAGGGCATGATGGCGCGGCCCCACCACCACGATGACATCACCTTCTCGATGCTCTACCACGACGCCGAGAACTACATGCTGCCCCTCTCCCACGACGAGGTGGTCCACGGCAAGCGCAGCCTCTACGGCCGCATGCCCGGCGATGCCTGGGAGCGCATGGCGAACCTGCGCCTGCTCTACGCCTGGCTCTTCGCCCACGGCGGCAAGAAGCTGCTCTTCATGGGCGGCGAGTTCGCGCAGGGGAAGGAGTGGAACCACGACACGGCCCTGGACTGGGGCCTGCTGAATGAGCCCGGCCACAAGGGCATCCACGACCTGGTGCGCGACCTGAACGGCCTCTACCGCCGATTCCCGGCCCTGCATGAAGGGGACTGCCAGCACGGCGGCTTCGCCTGGATCGACTGCGGCGACCGCTTCAACAGCGTGCTCACCCTGCTGCGCCGGGCCTCGGACCACCGGGACTTCGTGGCCGTGGCCTTCAACTTCACGGCCCTGCCCCAGGGCGGCTACCGCATCGGCGTGCCCACCGCCGGAACCTACGTCGAGCTGCTGAACACCGACTCGACCTTCTACGGGGGGCGCAACCAGGGCAACACCGGGCGGGTCCAGACCGAACCCATCCCCGCCCATGGCTTCCCCCAGTCCCTGAACCTCACCCTGCCGCCCCTGGCCGCGCTCTTCCTGAAGCCCGAAGCCTAGCTTCACCCTCCGATTTTCCTAGGACCCGTCATGGACAAGCTCCTCCCGAAACTGCAAAAGCTCACCCAGAACCTGTGGTGGACCTGGAAACCCGAGGTGCGGACGATCTACCGCGACCTCGACCTGGACCTGTACCACAAGGCCCACCGCAATCCCATGTGCGTGCTCAAGCAGATCTCGCCCGACCAGCTGGAAAAGCGGGCCGCGGACGTGGACGTGCCGGCCCGGGTGGACCGTGCGCTGCGGCAGCTGCAGGAGTACCTCACGGCCCCCACCACCTGGGGCCTGACGCACGCGGGGGCCATGCGCTCCCGGCCCATCGCCTACTTCTGCATGGAGTTCGGCATCCACGAGTCGCTGCCCATCTACTCGGGGGGCCTGGGCATCCTGGCGGGCGACCACCTGAAGGCCGCCTCGGACCTGGGGGTTCCGCTGGTGGGCGTGGGCCTGCTCTACCACGAGGGCTACACCAGCCAGGTCCTCAACGCCGACTTCTGGCAGCAGGACGTGGTGGAACCCTTCGACATCGCGGACCTGCCGCTGGTGCCCGCGGTGGACCGCTTCGGCGAGCCCGTCCACGTGTCCGTGGAGATGTCCGGGCGGCTGGTGCATGCCGCCGTGCTGGAGGTCAAGGTCGGGCGCATCCGCCTCATCCTCCTGGACACCCGCGTCAAGCAGAACGACGCCAGGGACGTGGCCCTGGCTGCGCGCCTCTACGGCGGCGACCAGCGCATGCGCATCGAGCAGGAGCTGCTGCTGGGCGTGGGCGGCACCCGGGCCCTGCGCGCGCTCGGCATCAATGCCAGCGTCTTCCACCTCAACGAGGGCCACTCCGCCTTCTCGCTGCTGGAGCGGGCCCGCTACCGCGTCCAGATGGACGGCATGACCCCCCAGCAGGCCCTGCAGGAAGTCGCCTCGGCCACGGTGTTCACCACGCACACGCCCGTGGACGCCGGCCACGACCGCTTCCCGGCGGACCTGGCCGCCGAGCACCTGCAGCCCCTGGCCGAAGGATTGAAGCTGCCCCTGGAGGAGGTCATGGGCCTGGGCCGGGTGAACCCCCATGACCACGGTTCCCCCTTCCTGCCCACGGTGCTGGCCCTCAAGCTGTCCCGGCGTGCCAACGGCGTCTCCGCCCTGCATGGCGTGGTCTCCCGCAAGATGTGGAACCACCTCTACCCCGGCCTGCGGGAGGAGGCCGTGCCCATCGGCCACGTCACCAACGGCGTGCACCTGCCCACCTGGCTGGCCACGGAGATGAACCACCTCTATGAGTCGCACCTGGGCGTGGACTACCAGAGCTCCCTCACCCGTCCCGCCACCTGGTCGCGGATCACCTCGGTGTCGTCGGCCGAGATCTGGGAGACCAAGCAGGTGCTGAAGGCCCGCACCATCCGCTTCATCCGCGAGCGCAACGCCCAGACCCGCGCCCGCCTGGGCCTGCCCGAGATCGAGCCCGCGCCCCTGGATCCGGATGCCCTCACCATCGGCTTCGCCCGCCGCTTCGTGCCCTACAAGCGGCCCGATCTGCTCTTCTCGGACCTGGACCGCCTGGACCGCCTGGTGAACCACCCCGAGCGGCCCGTGAACCTCATCTTCTCGGGCCGGGCCCACCCCGCGGACAACACCGGCAAGGGCCTCATCCAGAAGGTCGCCAAGATCCTGGAAGACCCACGTTTCCGCCACCGCATCGTCTTCGTCGAGAACTACAACATCCACGTGGGCCGCATCCTCTACCAGGGCATCGATGCCTGGCTGAACAACCCCCAGCGCCCGCTGGAAGCCTGCGGCACCAGCGGCATGAAGGTGGTCCTCAATGGCGGCCTCCACATCTCGGTGCGGGATGGCTGGTGGGCCGAGTCCTACGACGGCGACAACGGGTTCGCCATCGGCACCGGCGAGATCCATGCTGACCAGTCCATCCAGGACCACCGCGACGCCGAGGACCTCTTCCGCCTGCTGGAGGACGAGGTGGTGCCGCTCTACTACGAGAACCGCAACGGGGCCGGGGTGCCCCGCTGCTGGGTGGAGCGCATGAAGAACTCCATCCGTACGCTGGCCTGGCGCTTCAACGCCGACCGCATGGTCCAGGACTACGTCGAACACCTCTACCTGCCCGCCGCCATCGGCAGCAGCTGCCAGATGCCCCCGGCCTGAGTCCCGGTGACTGGGGCCAGCCCCAGAAACGACCGACCGGCGGAGTGCCACCGCCGTTTCTCATCGCCAGTACCGGCCCTGCCGATACGGGTGGTGAGGAGCGGCGGCCATGGCCGGATCAGCTCATGCCCCATCGAGCACCAAGCGCCTGGACCTGGAGCGCCGGGCCTTCCTGGACCTGCTCCAGATGGCCAACACCCTGGCCGAGCCCAGGGAATTGGCCCGGCAGCTGGTGGTCCTCGCCCAGCACCTGTCCGGCTGCGAGGCCGTGGCCGTCCGCCTGAAGTCCGGACCGGGCTACCCCTATGCGGCCCACCTGGGTTTTCGGGACCGCTTCATCTCCGTGGAGAGCGACCTCTGCGCCACGGACGGGGCCGGGCACCTGCTGAGGGACGCCGACCGCAAGCCGATCCTGGCCTGCCTCTGCGGCAAGGTGCTGTCCTGCCAATTGGACCGCAGCCAACGGTTCGGCACGGACCGGGGCAGCTTCATCTCCTCCTCCACCAGCGACCTGCTGGCCTCGCCGGAGGCCGGCTGCCTGGGCCAGACCCGCAACCGCTGCTGTGCCGATGGATACGAGACCCTGGGCCTCTTCCCCATCCGCCGGGACGACGTGACCTACGGCCTGATCCAGTGCAATGACTCCCGCCCGGGCCGGCTCACGGCGGAGGGCATCGACCTGATGGAACACCTGGCCGCCAGCGCCGCGCACCTGTTCCAGCTGACCATGGCCTGAGGCCCCACCCGAACTCATGTCCCCGCCACCGGATGAAGATGAGTTGGGGGTGAGGCCCTAGCCCCGGATCCGCCATGCCCATGTCTCCGCACGAAGTCATCCAGAACCTGGGGGAATTGCCGCCCCTGCCCCAGGTGGCCACCCGGGTCATCCGGATCAGTTCGGATTCCGATACCTCCACCGAACAGCTCCAGAACCTGATCCGCACGGACCAGGCCCTCACGTCGCAGATCCTCAAGGTGGCCAACTCCGCCATGTTCGGCCGGATGCGGGAGGTCACCACCCTGACCCAGGCGATCCTGACCCTGGGCTTCTCCACCACCCGCAGCGTGGTGCTGGCCTCCAGCGTCAAGAACCTCTTCACCCGCGGCCCGGTGGGCCTGCAGGAGCGCATCCTCTGGGAGCATGCCCTGGTGACGGCCCTCACCGGCAGCGCCTTCAGCAGGGCCATGCGCTTCCCCATCGCCGAGGAGGTCTTCCTGGCCGGGCTGATGCACGACATCGGGAAGAGCGTCATGATCCTGAAGTTCCCCGAGAGCTACGGCACCCTGCTCCGGCGCCTCCAGGAGGAGGGGGGCGACGGCCTCAGCCTGGAACTGGACACCTTCGGCTTCGACCATGCCATGGTGGGCGAGGCCCTGCTGGCGTCCTGGAACCTCGCGGAAGGCATCGAGGCCGTGGCCCGCTGGCACCACGACCCCCTCCATGCGGCGATGGAGCACCAGCGGCTGGTGGCCCTGGTGGCCCTGGGCAACCAGATGGCCTTCGACCTGCAGGTGGGCATCGGCATGCCCGATGCCCTCGCCGGGGCCACCTGGGAGGCCATGGACATCCTGCACCTGAACGACGCGGCCTACCAGGAGCACCGGACTTCGGCCCTGGAGGCCCTCGAGCGGGACAAGGCCCTGATCACGGATCTCTGAGAGCGCCCGACTCAGGCCAGGCCGAGCCGCTTGAAGGTGCGCTTCTTCCCGTCCTCCACCTCGGGCTGGTCGAAGGGATCCAGGTCCAGGGCGAAACCCAGGATCCCGATGATGGCCTGCCACGCCATCATGAAGGCGCCCACCTCATGCTCGGTGAGGGCCGGCATGGGCCAGCGCAGCACCGGCACCCCGGCGGCCTCCAGGGCCCCCATGGTGCCTTCGGCTTGGGCTCGGAGGATCTCTCCGCCCGTCAAGCTGGCGAGGCCTGGATAGGGCGAGCCTGGCGGAGGGTCCAGCTTTTCCGCCGGGGCAGCACCGTCCAGGGTCATCACGATCACGCCGAGGTTCCGCGGTCCCGCCATCCAGCGCTGCAGCTGGCTGTGCTGGTCCACGGGGCCCACGGCGCGGATGGGGGTGTAGCCCTTGCGGGTGCCGTCCTTGGCCACCTTGCCCAGGGACTCGGCCACCAGCTGCACCCACCAGGCCGAGAGGTTGTCGAGGCGCATGGCATAGGGCATGAGCACCCACTCGGTGATGCCCTTCTGGTGGGCATCCAGAAGCAGCTGCACGGTGGCGGCCACCCGGTCGCGCCAGGGGCCCTTGTCCGCCTCGAGCTCCGCGGCGACCTCGCGACCTCCGCGCAGGAAGGCCGCGGCATCCCGGCCCATCCAGGCCAGGGGCAGGGTTCCGATGGGCGTGAACGCCGAGAAGCGCCCGCCGACTTCGACGGGGATCGGCAGGATGCGGCAGCCGTTCGCCCGCCCCCAGGTGGCCAGGGGGTTCGCGTCGTCCTGGGTGATGAGGATGGGCGCGGCCAGGTCCCCATGGCCCGGCAGGGCCCGCAGCCGGGAGATCCAGGTCCAGAGCTCCAGGGTCTTGCCGCTCTTGGAGGCCAGGACCAGCTGGTCGCCGGGCTGGAGGCGGAAGTCCGGGGCCGGTTCGGGCGAGGCCAGGGGCACCCAGTTCCGGAAGGCCCGCTCATCCCCGAAGGCGCGCACCAGGGTTTCGGAAGGCAGCAGGGAACCACCGATGCCGCACCAGAGCAGCCGCCTGGCGGGATCGAGGCCGGGCAGCGCCGGCTCGGCCAGCTGCCGCCAGCCGCCCATGGGGTGGGCGGCGATGGTCTGCCAGTGCGCGTGGATGTCCATCTCAATCCCCCTTCGGTGGAATGGTCGCATAGAGCTCGAGGTAGGCGCGGGCCGGGCCCTCCCAGCCGAATTCCGTGGCCATGCCGCGCCGCTGCACCTGCCGCCAGGCGGCGGGATCGCGGAACAGCGCCAGGGCATCGTTGATCGCCTCGCCCAGGGCCAGGCCGGTGGGCCAGTCGAACTGGAAGCCGGTGGCCGTGTCGGCGGCCAGGGTCTCCGGCGTGGCACCCACCACGGTGTCGGCCAGCCCGCCCGTGCGGCGTACCAGGGGCAGGGCCCCGTAGGCCTGGGCGTAGAGCTGGGTGAGGCCGCAGGGCTCCTGGCGCGAGGGCACCAGGATCACGTCCGCCGCCGCGAAGGCGCGGTGGGCCAGGATCTCGTCGTAGCCGATGAAGACGGCGACGCGACCGGGGTGGCGCTGGGCCGCCTGGCGGAAGGCGCCTTCGGCATGGGGGTCCCCGGTACCCAGGACCGCCAGCTGCCCGCCCTGGCGGACGAGGTGGTCCACGTTGTCCAGCACGAGGTCCAGGCCCTTGAGGGGATCCAGCCGGCTGATGGCCGCGAAGAGGGGCGCGTCCGGATCCTCCTGCAGGCCCATGCGGCGCTGGAAGTCCGGGCGGTTCGGCGTGCGGCGGCCCGGGTGCCTCAAGTCGTAGCGACTCAGGATGTGGGGATCCCGCGCCGGGTTCCACACGGTGCGGTCCACGCCATTGAGGATGCCGTGCAGGTCCCCGCTCCGGTGCGCCAGCAGGCCCTCGAGGCCATGGCCCCCGGCCACCTGGATCTCGCGGGCATAGGTGGGGCTCACGGTGCTGATGCGGTCCGCCAGCCGGAGACCGGCCTTGAGGAAGCCGATGTCGCCGTGGAACTCGACGCCCTCGGGCGTGAGGGCGTGGCGGGGCAGCCACAGGTCGCCCAGCAGCTTCGCGGAGAAGCGTCCCTGGAAGGCGATGTTGTGGATGGTCATCACCGTCGCGGGCCGGGGTCCACTCCCGTAGGCCACGTAGGCGGGCATCAGGCCCGTGTGCCAGTCATGCCCGTGCAGCACCTCGGCCCGCCAGCCAACCACATCCCCCACCCGGCCCAGGTGGGCCGCCGCCCAGGCCAGGGCGGCGAAGCGCTGGGCCAGGTCCTCGGGCTGGCCGTAGGGGCCACCGGGGCGCTCGAAGTAGGCGGGCTGATCCAGCAGGTAGAGGGGCAGGCCCGGAGCCTCGGCGCGCAGGATCCGGGCGGGCCCTCCCCCCATGAGGTCCGGCAGCACCGTGACCTCGTCCTGCAGGGTGACGGCATCGCAGACCGCCGGGTAGGCGGGGAGGAGCAGGCGGACATCGGCGCCGAGGACGCGCATGGCCCTGGGCAGGGCGGCCATCACGTCGCCCAGGCCGCCGGTCTTGACGTAGGGGAACAGCTCAGAGGCAACAAACAGGATCTTCAAAGTGGCTAGCGCTCCAGCTGATCCAGCATCCGCTGGGAGATCAGCGTAACGCCAGCGTCCGTGCGGTAGAAGCGCCGGCTGTCCTCTTCCGGATCCTCGCCCACCACCAGCCCCTCCGGGATGCGGCAGTCCCGGGCCACGATGCAGCGGCGCAGGCGGGCATGGCGGCCGATGTCGCAGTTCGGCAGGATCATGGCGCCGTCCAGGCGGGCGTGGGAATGCACGAAGACCCGGCTGGAGAGCAGGGAGTGGTGCACGTGGGCACCGGAGATGACGCAGGCGCCGGACACCAGGCTGGAGAGCGCCACGCCGTTGCGCATCTCGCCGGCATGGACGAACTTCGCGGGCGGCAGCTGCTCCTGGTGGGTGGTGATGGGCCAGGCCTCGTCGTAGAGGTTGAGCGCAGGCAACACGCTGGTGAGGTCCATGTTGGCCTCCCAGTAGGAATCCACGCTGCCCACGTCCCGCCAGTAGGGCTCCGGGTGCCCGGCATTCGGGATGCAGCTGCTCTCGAAGCGGTGGGCGAAGACCCGGGCCTGGGCCACGATCCTGGGGATGATGTCCTTGCCGAAGTCATGGCCTGAGTTCGGATCCTCGGCATCCAGCCTCAGCTGCTCGTACAGGAACTCCGCCCTGAAGAGGTAGATCCCCATGGAGGCGAAGGCCCTGTCCGGTTTCCCGGGAATCGCCGGGGGATCGTCTGGCTTCTCCACGAAGGACACGATGCGGTCCTGGTCGTCCACATGGGCGATCCCGAAGCCCCGTGCCGCATCCCTGGGCACCTCCAGGCAGGCGATGGTCATGTCCGCCTGGTTTTCCAGGTGGTCCCGGAGGAACACCTTGTAGTCCATGCGGTAGATGTGGTCCCCGGCGAGGATCAGCACGTTCTTGGGATTGGCCGACTGGATGTTGTCCATGTTCTGGTAGACGGCGTCCGCCGTGCCGCTGTACCAGGCGTTCTTGTCGAAGCTCTGCTGCGCCGGCAGCACGTGGACGTACTCGTTCAGCTTGCCGGGCAGGAAGGTCCAGCCGAACTGGAGGTGTTCGAGCAGCTTGTGCGAGTTGTACTGCGTGAGCACCATGATCCGACGGAAGCCCGAGTTCACGCAGTTCGACAGCGTGAAGTCGATGATGCGGTACTTGCCGCCGAAATCGAGACCGGGCTTGGAGTAGTGGTCCGTGAGGTCCATCAGGCGCTTGCCGCGCCCGCCGGCCATCACCAGGGCGATGGTGTGCCGTGGGGAAAGTCGCGATTCCGAGATCGTCTGCATGGGAGTCCTCGGTGGTGGCCTGTGGGAATGATAGCCACGCCCAGGCCGGATCTCCCTACTGAACTGACCAAGGCCCCATGCGGTCTCCGGCGTTGAGCGCCAGGGCGAGCTCCATCAGGAAGAGTGGCCTCGGCACGCTCTGGAAGCCGTAGCCGGCCAGCCCCTCATGGGGGAGCTGGCCATCCAGCAGGCTGAAGCCCCAGGCCGCCAGGCGCGCATCCAGCGCCGCCAGGGCCGCGCGGCTGGCCTCGGGTTCCAGGCTGAACATGCTCTCCCCGAAGAAGGCCCCGCCCAGGGAGACGCCGTAGAGCCCGCCGCGCAGCTCGCCATCCCGCCAGGCCTCCACGCTGTGCGCGTACCCGGCGTGGTGCAGATCCAGATAGGCCGAGCGCATCTCCGGCGTGATCCAGGTGCCATCCTGGCCGGGACGAGGCACCCGGGAACAGTGGCCGATGACCGCTTCAAAGGCCGTGTCGAAGCGGACCTCGAAGGGGCGCAGGCGCAGGCAGCGGCGGGTCCGGGCGGACAGGTGCAAGTGCCCGGGCCGGAGCAGGGCCCGTTCCGGCGGTGACCACCAGAGGAGGGGATCCCCTTCGCCGTACCAGGGGAAGATGCCGCTGCGGTAGGCCAGCAGGAGGCGCTCCTGGCTGAGGTCGCCGCCGATGGCCAGGAGCCCGTCCTCGGCCAGCTCCGGGTCCGGAAAGATCAGCTTCGTCGTCAGCCGAAAGACAGGCACAGCCGGTCGCCCTTGAGGTCCACCTTGGCCTTGCCGCCCTTGGCCAGGGGGCCGAAGAGCAGCGCTTCCGCCAGGGGACGGCGCAGCTCCCGCTCGATGAGGCGGGCCATGGGCCGGGCGCCGAAGGCGGGGTCATAGCCCTTCTCCGCCAACCAGGCCCGGGCCTTGGGCGTGCAGGTGAGGGTGACGGCCTTCTCGGCCAGCTGGGTCTCCAGCTCGCGCAGGTGCTTGTCGGCCACGCGCTCCATCTCCTTGCGGCCCAGGGGCGCGAACTGGAGGATGGCGTCCAGGCGGTTGCGGAACTCCGGGCTGAAGGCCTTCTCGATGGTGCCGGTGGCCGAGCGCCGGCCTCCGGCCTCCGCGAAGCCCACTTGGCGGGCCGACAGCTCGCGTGCGCCCACGTTGGTGGTCATGACGATCACCGTGTGCCGGAAGTCCGCGCTGCGACCGTGGCTGTCCGTGAGCGAGGCATGGTCCATGACCTGCAGCAGCACGCCGAAGAGATCCGGGTGGGCCTTCTCCAGCTCGTCGAGCAGCAGCACCGCGTGCGGCTGCTTGCGCACGGCGTCCGTGAGCAGGCCGCCCTCCTCGTAGCCCACGTAGCCTGGCGGCGCGCCGATGAGGCGGGCCACGGCGTGTTTCTCCTGGTACTCGCTCATGTCGAAGCGCAGGAAGGCGATGCCGAGGGCCTTGGCCAGCTGCTTGGAGAGCTCCGTCTTGCCCACGCCGGTCGGTCCCGCGAAGAGGAAGCAGCCCATGGGCTTCAGGGGATCGCGCAGTCCCGAGCGGGCCAGCTTGATGGCGCTGGCCACGGCCTCGCAGGCTGGATCCTGACCGAAGATCTGCGCTCGAAGCGACGCTTCGAGCGTGGCCAGGGCCTCGCGATCATCTGCACTCACGCTGGCCACCGGCACCCGCGCCATGCGGGCGATGACGGCCTCGATCTCTGCCGGACCGACCTTCTTCACGCGGTCCTTCTTCGGCAGCAGCTTCTGGGCGGCGCCGGCCTCGTCCACCACGTCCAGGGCGCTGTCCGGCAGGCGGCGGTCGGGCAGGTGCTTGGAAGCTAGGCGCACCGCGGCCTCCAGGGCCTCGGCCGAGTAGGTCACGCCGTGGTGCTTCTCGTAGGCGGCCTTCAGGCCCTGCAGCACGCCCAGGGCGTCCTCGGTGGAGGGCTCGCTCACCTCCACCACCTGGAAGCGGCGGGAGAGGGCCCGATCCCGGTCCAGGGAGCCCTTCAGGTCCTGGAAGGTGGTGGCGCCGATGCAGCGCAGTTCCCCGGAGGCCAGCGCCGGCTTCAGCAGGTTGGCTGCGTCCATGGCGCCGCCGCTGGTGGCGCCCGCGCCCACCAGGGTGTGCATCTCGTCCACGAAGAGGATGGCTCCGGCCTGCTCCGCCAGCGCCTTGAGCACGGCCTTGAGCCGCTCCTCGAAGTCGCCCCGGTAGCGGCTGCCCGCCAGCAGGGCCCCCAGGTCCAGGGCGTAGATGCGGGCCGCCTTCAGGGGTTCGGGCACGGCACCCTCGTGGATGCGCCGAGCCAGGCCCTCCACGATGGCGGTCTTGCCCACCCCGGGCTCGCCCACCAGCAGCGGGTTGTTCTTGCGGCGCCGGCACAGCACCTGGGCCATGCGGGTGATCTCCGCGTCCCGGCCCACCAGGGGATCCAGCCGCCCCGCGGCCGCCCGGGCCACCAGGTCCGTGGCGTAGGCCTCCAGGGGGTTCTCGGCCACGGTGGCCTCGTCCTCCTCCCCGGCAGCCTGCTTCTTCGCCGGGGCCCTGGGCACGCCCTTGTCCGCGGCGGGACCGTGGCTCAGCACCTTCAGCAGGGCCAGGCGTTTCACGCCGTGGCGCTCCAGCAGCTGGCGGGCATGGCTGGACTCCTCCTCGAGGAAGGGCGGCAGCAATTCGCCGCCCCGGAGGTCCTGGCGGCCCGAGCTGAAGGCATGGACGAGGGCCCGCTCCACCACGCGGACGAAGCCGAGGGTGCTGTGGGGCTGGAAGGCCTCGCCTTCCGGAACCGGTTCGAAGAACTGGCCCAGGACGGCTTCCAGATCGGCGCGCAGGCGATCGAGGTTCACGCCGCAGCCCTTCAGGGCCCGGGCGGCATGGGCGTCGTCCAGCAGCGCCAGCAGCAGGTGCTCCAGAGCCACGTCCTCGTGGCGCCGGGCCTTGGCCAGCTCGAAGGCCCGCTGGAAGCCCTGGTTGAGCTCGGGGCTGATCTGTGGCGACTCAGGCATCGTTCTCCTCCACCGTCAGCAGCAGAGGAAAGCCGTCCCGTTCCGCCAGCTGGCGGCCCCGCTCGGCGCGGGTCTCTGCCACGTCCCGGGTGTAGATGCCGGCCACGCCCACGCCGGCCTTGTGCACCGCCAGCATGATCACCGTGGCTTCGGGCTCCGGTTTCCGGAAGACCGTCTTCAACAGCCAGACCACGAATTCCTGGGTGGTGTAGTCGTCGTTGTGGAGCAGGACCTTCCACATCCCCGGCTCCCGCAGCTGCGTGCGCTTGCGGGTGAGGACCTGGCCCTCCTCCTTCACCTTCCTGGCCATGGATGACGCCTCCGGGGCATCAGGATAGCGGGTCAGGCCGGTGGAAGAGGTTGATGAACTGGCCCCGCGCCAGTTCGCGGATGAAGAGGGCCGTGCGGTGGATGGCGTCGGGCTCGCCAGGAAAGGCTTCAGCGACCACCTGGGCCACTTCGGCCACGGTTCGGACGCCATCGCAGGCTTGCCACACTGCCGTGCCGCGGGCATCCAGCTTCACGCGGTAGTTCGGCTTCTTCATCATCCGCAGCAGCCAGGTCCAGCGCTTGGAGAGGATCTTGGGGCGGATCAGCACCACCGTGCCGTCCTCGCCGGGTTCGGACGAGAGCGCCTGGAAGGGGACGACGGCTAGGAAGGCTTCATCGGGAAACGAGTTCATGTGATTGCTTTCAAAAAAGAACACCGCCAAGCCGCCAAGGGCGCCAAGAAAGGCAACTGAATGAAGAATGTCTTCTGCTTTTCTTGGCGTCTTCGCGTCTTGGCGGTGAATCTTTACTGCTTTAGCGCTTTAGAAATTGGCACTCGGCGGCGCGGGCTCGTCGGCTTCGCCGGCGTTGGCCAGGGGCACCTTGACGAGGTAGAACGCGATCCCAGCCAGGATCAGGAGGCTGATCCAGAACATGCCGGGGTTGGGGAAGATCTTGTACTTCACCTCGAAGAAGGCGAGGGAAGCGAAGACCAGGCCCACCAAGGCCTCGCCGGCGATGAGGCCCGCGGCCAGCAGCACACCGTTGTTCTCCACGCGCACCTTCTGGGCCTCGTTGAGGCCCCGCTTGGCAGCGGACATCTCCACCACACCCTTGATCAGGCCGCCCAGGAAGATGGCGAAGGTGGTTTCCAGGGGCAGATACATGCCCACGGACACGAGCATCGGGCTCTTCACCTGCATGAGGATGAAGGCGAAGCCCATCATCATGCCGACGATGATCAGCGGCCAGGCCATCTTGCCTTCCACGATGCCGCGGCTGAGCAGGGCCATCAGGCCCGCCTGGGGGGCGGCCAGCTGCTTGGAGCCGAAACCGGCATCCAGGGAGAGCACAGCCTTCTTCTGATCGGCGGGGAGCTTCTTCACTTCATCGATGCTGTAGGTCTTGCCATCCGGGGCCGTCACGACCTGCACCTGCTGGGCGGTCAGTTCGGCGATGCGCTTGGTGCCCTGGGCGGTGATGTCGCCTTCGTGCAGCACCATGAGGGGAATGAACAGCACGACGGAGGCCAGGGCCACGCCGAGAAGATCGCCCATTTCCATGCGCCAGGGGGTGCCGCCCAGGATGTGGCCGGCCTTGAGGTCCTGCAGCATCTCGCCGGCGACGGCGGCGCTCACGCAGACGATGGCGGCCACGCCAAGCACGGCGGCCACGCCTTCCCGGCCTTTCACGCCCAGCAGCACCATGACCAGGGCGGTGAGGACGAGGGCGGTCAGCGTCAGGCCGGAGATGGGGTTGTTGCTCGATCCCATGATGCCGACGAGGTAGCCGCTGATGGCGGCGAAGAAGAAGCCGAGAATCACCATGACGAGGGCGGCCACGAAGGACACCATGGCCCCCACGTGGAAGATCTGCCAAGTGATGAGGAAGGTGACGGCGGCAGCGAAGGCGAGACCGCCGAGGACGTAGGTGAAGGGCAGGTCCTTGTTGACGCGGTCCACCACGTGGTCGCCGGATGCGGCCTTTTTCACGTCGGAGACGGAGCGAGTGAGGCCCGTGGCCAGGCTCTTGCGCATCTTGAAGAGGGTGAAGCCGGCGCCCACGAGCATGCCGCCAATGGCGATGGGGCGAACGATGAACTTCCACACGGAGTAGGACAGGGCGATCCAATCGCCTTCAGGGGCGCCTTCAGGCAGCACGCCGGGGGCCAGGAAGTAGGTGATGATCGGGACCAGCAGACCCCAGGCGATGATGCCACCGGAGAAGTTCAGGGCGCCGAGCTTGGGCCCGATGATGTAGCCCACGCCCATGTAGGCGGGGCTGATGCCGGGGGAGCTGAGCAGCATGCCGCCCGCGACCTTGGCCTTCCAGGTGCCCACGAGGTTGATGGCCGAGGTCTTGAAGAAGACGAACTTCTCCCAGGCGCTGGCGAAGAGGGAGAGTTGCACGAGCGCCTGGATGCTGGCACCGATGCCCATGGCGCCGAAGAGGAACTTGGTGCCGCTGCCACCGCGGGCGCCGGCCTTGTGGATCTCGGCGGCGGCCACGCTCTCGGGGTAGGGCAGTTCGGCATCTTCCACCATCACGCGGCGGAGCAGGGCCACGAACATGATGCCGAGCACGCCGCCCGTGAACATGATCAGGGAGCTGGTGACGTAGTTCCCGGCCGTGAAGAACTTGGGCCAGATGCCGCTGATGACGAAGGCGGGCACGGTGAAGATGGCGCCGGCGGCCACGGACTCGCCGATGCTGCCCACGGTTCGGGCCATGTTCTCTTCGAGGATGGTGCCCTTCATCAGCTTGATGAGGGCCATGCCGATGACCGCCGCCGGATAGGTGGCGGCGATGGTCATGCCGGCCTTCAACCCGAGGTAGGCGTTGGCGGAACCGAGCACCACGGCCATGACGAGGCCGATGAGCACCGCCCGCAGGGAGAATTCCCGCAGGTTCTGGTCGGATGGGACAAAGGGTTGCATCGGTGCTCCTGAAAAGGCGCCAGAGGGAAATGAGTAAGGCCGGTTGGAGCGGATAGTCTAATACATCGCCGTTTTCCCATTCCCATGACCCCGACCCTCACCAGCAAGGCCAACCCGCGCTTCCGGGCGCTGCAGACCCGCCTGAAGGCGGGTGGCCTGCGGCGTGAGAGCACCCTGCTGCTGGGGGAGAAGCTCATCGAGGCCTGGGCCGAGGCCCGACAGACCACTGCCGGAAAGCGCCTGCAACCAGCCCTCTGGCTGCGCCTGGAGCAGACCGATCCCCATCCCTTGGAGACGGTCCTGGGGGTCGAGACCCAAGTGCTGGGCGAGGTCCTCATGCGGGAACTGGCCGAGGCGGGCAGCCCACCGGAGCATGCCCTTCTGATGGAACTCGGCCCGGAACCCACCGGCTCCCTGGCCTCCCGGGTCATCGGCGCCTGGGGCATCCAGGATCCTGGCAACCTCGGCGCCATCCTGCGCAGTGCCGCGGCCTTCGGCTTCCAGGAGGCCCTGCTGGGTCCCGGCTGTGCCGACCCCTTCCACCCCAGGGCCCTGCGGGGCAGCATGGGCGCCGCCTTCCTCCTGCCCCTGCGCCGGGTCGAGGCCCTGGCTCCGGACGCCGGTCGCTGGTTCGCCCTGGATGGCGGTCCGGGCGCCATTCCCATGGCCGAAGCGGACCTGTCCGAGCCCCTGCGCCTCCTGGTGGGCAATGAGGGGCACGGCTGGCAGGGCGTGGACCTGCCCGCGGGCGTCCAGCGCCTGGCCATCCCCATCCGGGGCGTGGAGAGCCTCAACGCGGCCGTGGCCGCGGGCATCGCCTGCTTTGAAACGGCGCGGAGGTATTCGGGTTGAAAACAGGCTGGCTCCTCAGTTCCTTCAGTTCCCTGGTCCTCGCGGCGGTCTTCGTGCTGGCCTTCCGCTTCCCCGGCGCCCTGGGGGGCTGGCTGGAACCCGCCATGGCCCTGCTCTTCCCCCTGCTGCTGCTGGACGGACTGTTCAAGGGGCGCCACGCCGGCTGGACCTGGCTGACCCTGGTGGCCGGCCTGGTCCTCCTCTACCTCTGGGTGCCCCAGACCCTGGCCAGCAAGGGTGGCCTGCCCTTCGGCGCGGCCCTGCTGGGCCTGGTGCTGCTGAGCCTCTGGGAGGGTACGGGGCTCTGGCTGGTGGCCATGGGTGCCCGCTGGATGTTCCGCCGGACCGGAGCCCCGGGCGCTGCCCTGGCGGCGGGCCTGATCCTGCTCGCCTGGGAGACCTGGGGCTTCCACGTCTATCCCTGGACCTGGGGCGCAGCCTTCGGATCCCTGCCCTGGACCGCCCGCGCCGCGGCCTTCCTGGGCGCTTCAGGACTCTCGGCCCTGGCCTGGGCCTCCGGTGCCTGGGCTGCGGCCGCCCTCGCAGGAGGCGGCTCACCGCGCCGGGCCCTGGCTGGACCAGGGGTGGCCCTGGGGGTTCTCCTGCTGGCCGGCGGCTTCTGGTACCTGCTCCCGCGCCAGCCTGAGCTGCGCCTGGATGTGGCCCTCATCCAGCCCAATTTCCCCGCCGGACAGCGCTGGGTGGGCATGGAGGGCGAGATGTGGCGGCGGAGCGATGCCCTGCTGAAGTCTCAGGGACTGCCGCAGGCGGATCGGGCCACCCTGCTGCTCTGGCCTGAGAGCTCGGTGCTGGGCCGGGATGACCGCCAGAGCGACCCCCGCCTCGCCCGGGAAGCCGCCTCCCGGGGTGTGGCTTGGCTGTACGGCACCGAGGGCGGGCTCTTCAACCTGGTCCGGGGCGAAGTGGCGGAGCGGCCTGCCTTCCTGTTCGCGAAGACCGAACCCATGCCCTTCGGCGAGCGCATGCCGGGGCCCGAGCCCGTGCGGCGCTGGCTGGACCAGCGCCTGGGCTTCCTCTCGCAGGAGCCGGGCGAACTGAAACCGGACTGCGCCTTCGTGGTGCCCTCCGTGGCCGGGGAGGTGCGCGTCCATCCCTTGATTTGCAGCGAGGCCCTGTTGCCGGAGCGGACCCGGCGCGGGCTTGCCCTCAGCGGCGCCAACCTGCTGAGCAACCACACCAACGATGGCTGGTTCGACCGCAGCATCGCCACCGACCTGCATGCGGCGCAGATCCGCCTGCGGGCCACGGAGCTGGGGGTGCCCCTGGTGCGGGCCACGCTCACGGGCAAGTCCGGCATCTTCCGGGAGGACGGGCGGTTCGAGCTTTGGGGCAACCCACTGACCGAAGGCGCCTATGCAGCGACGCTGCGGTGGCGCCCCGTCCGGACGCCGGCGCGCGTCGCGTGGCTGCTGCCCGGCTTCATGGCCATCCTGCTCGCCGGATGCGTCCTGCTAGGATGGAAGGTCCTGCCCCGGAACCCCAGATGAACCGTGATTTCCTCGTACCCGAGCCACTGGCGACGCCCCAGGGCACCGTGGCCTTCTTCGACGAGACCTGGACGGTGGACCCCCGGGAGCTCCAGATCTTCTTCCAGGCGGAGGAGGTCTACTGGACCGCCTACCGAACCATCGAGCAGTGGCGGCGACTGCTCTCCTGCTCCCGCATGCTCACGGCCCGCCTGGTGCCCGAGGGCCACATGGGCGGCCGGCTGGTGGGGGCCACGCGCCTCTGGTCCGACCATGCCTACGAGGCCAAGCTCTACGACGTGGTGGTGGCCCAGGATCTCATGAACTTCGGCGTCGCCTCGGAGCTGGTGAAGTGGGCCCTGCGGCATCCCTGGGTGGGGGAGGTCCACCGCTTCGTCCTCGAGACCCGGGACGCCACGGAGTTCTATCCCCGCTTCGGCTTCCAGCCGGGCCATGAAGTGGAGAGCTTCCACATGCGCGTGAAGACCGCCGACCTGCAGGCCCGGGGGCTCCGATGACCGACACCATGCCCGGCCTCGCCGAGATCGCCCTCCAGCCCCTCATCCTGGCCAGCGGCAGCCCCCGGCGGCGGCACTGGCTGGAGGCCATGCGCATTCCCTTCGAGCTGCAGGCCCCCCAGGTGGATGAGACCCCCCTGCTCGACGAGGATCCCTCCGACCTGGTGCTGCGTCTGGCCGAGCTCAAGGCCGAAGTCGTCGCCGCCCGCAACCCGGGCCGCTGGGTCATGGCCGCCGACACCACCGTGGCCGTGGACCACCACACCCTGAACAAGCCCGTGGATGTCGAAGACGCGGTGCGGATGCTCAGCCTCATCCAGGGCCGGGCCCACCAGGTGCACACCGGCTTCTGCCTGCAGCGGAACGACGCCATCCACAGCTTCGTGGACACCGCCCAGGTCTTCTTCCGCCCCCTGACCGAGGCCCAGATCCGGTGGTACGTGGGCACCCGGGAGCCCATGGACAAGGCCGGGGCCTACGCCATCCAGGGCATCGGGGCCCTCTTCATCGAGGCGGTCCAGGGGAGCTTCTCCACCGTCATGGGACTCCCCGTGGAGCGGATGGGGGCCCTGTTCGGCCATCTGGGACTGCTGAAACCCTGGATGGGATTCCCGAAAGCCTGATGGATTTACTAGGTAATTCGGCGTCCGGTCCTGGAGGAAATCGTCCTTTCGGACGAGGCCGATATAGACCACCGCAAAATCCTCTTAAATGTCTGGAAACGCCTCAGAAAAAATAGGTAAACATTCGGGTTCCCCTGCCCTATCATCGTGATCTGCGACACAACTTGCCGAGTTGTCGCCCTGGGGTGGAAGCCCCAGGTTTGGGTGATGTCTGAATCATTTTTTAGACAAGGCTGAGCCTTCTCGTCCAAGCGGATCAGCCTGAGGTTGGGGGATCCCCCGCCCACGCCCCGTCGGCCCGCAGGTCCCCGATCTGTCCCACCGAACACCGTTCCCTGATGGCTTCCCGGCCCCGTCCTGCAAGCCAGCGCTTTCCAAGGGGTTGTGCATGCACCGATTCGACCAGGCGTTCCGCTTCGTCCTGCCGGCCGCGGCCGTGGCGGTCCTGGCCACGGTCCTCAGCGTGGGCTGGTTCACCCAGCCGGACCGCTTCGCCAAGGGCTATGCCCCCGAGCAGCCCATCCCGTTCTCCCACGAGCTCCATGCCGGCACTCTGCGGATCCAGTGCCAGTACTGCCACTCGGGCGCGGACAAGTCCCGGGTTGCGGGCATCCCCAGCCCGGACCTCTGCATGGACTGCCACAAGGTCACCAAGGTGGACCGCCCCGCCATCCAGAAGCTGGCCCAGATCGCCAACACCGGCGCGCCCCTGCCCTGGCAGCGGGTCCACACGCTGCCGGATCACGTCTTCTTCGACCACCGGCCCCACGTGAACGCCGGCATCGCCTGCCAGAGCTGCCACGGCGAGGTGCAAACCATGAAGGTGCTCACCCGCGAGATGGGCATGCGCATGGGCAACTGCCTGGGCTGCCACCGGGATCCCCACGCGGCCCTGCCCCCGGGCTCGACGATCACCAGGGGCGCCGAGCACTGCGCCGCCTGCCACCGCTAGGAGCCTCCGACGATGGCCGATTCTCCCCGCAAGCCGATCGTGGACCGCGCCACGGCCCTGCTGGCAGGCCCCTTCCTGCTGGGCCAGCGCGCGCTGAGCCTCGTGTTCGCCTCCGGCCAGGAAACCTCGGCCGAGGCGCCTGCACCCGCCATCTCCCGCCTCACCATCACGCCCCCCGAACACGCCATCAAGCGCCGCGGATGACCCGATGAAGACACGACTTCCCGAACATGGCCCCCTCGAGACCCCGCGATTCTGGCGGACCCTCGAGGAACGCCTCGAGACGCCCGAAGCCCAGGCTGCGGCCCACGACGAGTTCCTGCCGGGCGCGGTCCCCAGCGCCTTTGACGATGTCCATGGCCTGCCCGTCCAGAGCGGCTTCTCCCGCCGCGACTTCCTCGGCCTGGTGAGCGCCACGGCGGCCCTGGCCGCCACCGTGGCCTGCGACCGCAAGGGCCAGGGCACCGTGGTGCCCTACACCAAGCGCCCCCTGGAGGTCGTGCCCGGCGTGGCCAACTACTACGCCAGCGGCACCCATGAAGGCCGGCGGGTCTATCCCGTCCTGGTGAAGACGCGGGAGGGCCGGCCCATCCACCTCACGGGCAACGACGAGCACCCCGGCGTGAAGGGCAAGACCAGCCCCCGCACCCTGGCCGACGTGCTGCGCCTCTACGATCCCGACCGGCTCCGCGCTCCCAAGGCCGAGGGCCGGACCATCGGCTGGGCCGAGGCCGAGAGCCAGCTCCACAGCTCGTTGCGCTCCGCCAAGTCCTCAGGCAAGGCCGTGCTGCTGATCTCCCCCGCCGTGGTCTCCCCCAGCCGGAAGGCCCTGCTGGCGGACCTCAAGGCCGCCCTGCCCACCCTGGAGCACCTGGCCTATGAGCCTGCGGCCGGCGATGCCGCCGAGGAGGCCGCCAAGGCCAGCTTCGGCCAGTCCGTGGATGTGCAACCCCGGCTCGCCAAGGCCAAGGTCATCCTCTCCCTGGGAGCCGATTTCCTCAACGGCGAGGATCCCGAGGCGCTGGGCGCCTGGGGCGCCCAGCGGAGGTTGAAGAGCGCGAAGGACGAGATCAACCGCCTGTGGGTCCTGGAGGGACCCCTGACGCTGACCGGCACCAACGCGGATGTGCGGGTGCCCGTGTCGCCTTCACGGATCGGCGCCATCGCTTTCGCGCTGGCGAAGGAACTGGCCGCTAAAGGTTCCGCTTTGCCCGCAGGCGCGGACTTGTCCGCGATCTCGGCGGGCGCGCCCGCCGAGCTTGGGGGGAACACCAAACTCTGGACGAACCTGCTCAAGGATCTCCAGCATGCGGGCCGCCAGGCCGTGGTGCTCTGCGGGGCCCAGATGCCCGCCGAGGCCCACCAGGCTGCCCACCTGCTGAACGCCATGCTGGGTTCCGAGGGCGTGGCCGTTCGCGCCGCCGAGCCACTGGCCACGGTCAGGGACCTGGACACCGCCGTGAAGGCCATGGCCGAAGGGCGCTACGCCGCCGCGATCTTCTGGGACGTGAACCCTGCCTTCACCTTCCCGAGGGCCTCGGCCTGGAAGCAGGCCGCCACCAAGGTGCCGTTCCGCGCCTGGATCGGCCAGGTGGAGGACGAGACCTCGGCCCAGTGCCAGGTCCTGCTGCCCGAGAGCCACTGGCTGGAGAGCTGGGGCGACTTCAGCACCCCGGGCGCCGCCGTCCTCCAGCAGCCCACCGTGGGCACCCTCTATGACACCCGTCAGGGCGAGGACATCCTCCTCGGCGCGCTGAAGGCCCTCGGCGCCTCCGCCCCGGACGGCTACCACGCCTACCTGAAGGCCCGCTGGCAGAAGAGCCTGCCCGTCGTCACCTCCTTCGAGCAGGCCCTCCACGATGGCCTCGTGAAAGTCGAGGACAAGGCCCCCGCGCCCGCCTTCAAGGGGGCCTCCGTGGCCGCCGCCGCGAAGAAGGCCGCCGCCTCGCGGGCCGAGGGCCTGGAGCTGGTGCTCGTGCCGGGCTTCGCCACCCACGATGGGCGCCACGCCAACAACAGCTGGCTGCAGGAGACTCCGGACCCCATCACCAAGATGACCTGGGACAACCCGGTGGCCCTGTCCGTGCAGGATGCGCAGGCGCTGGGCATCCAGGAGGGCGACTGGGTCAGCCTCAGCCTCGGGGAGACCACCCTGCGGCTTCCTGCCGTCCTCCAGCCCGGCCAGGCCAAGGGCGTGCTCACGCTGGCCCTCGGCTACGGCCGCGGCACCGGTGGCGTCGCCAAGGGCGTGGGCGTCAACGCCTTCCCCCTGATGGGCCTGGATCCGGCCAGCGCGAACCTCGTCCGGGGGGTGCGCCTCGCCAAGGCCGGCGGCAGGAAGGAGCTCTCCCGCACCCAGAGCCACCACCGCATGGAGGGTCGCGACATCGTCCGCTCGCTCACCATGGACGAGTTCGAGCACCACCCGCAGGGGCACCACCACGTGCCCGAGCTGGTCACGCTGTATGAGGACCAGAAGTTCCCCGATCACAAGTGGGGCATGGTCATCGACCTGGCGGCCTGCACCGGGTGTTCGGCCTGCGTGGTGGCCTGCCAGTCGGAGAACAACGTGCCCGTGGTGGGCCCCGAGCAGGTGTCCCGTGGCCGCGAGATGCACTGGATCCGCATCGACCGCTACTACGAGGGCGAGCTGGAGAACCCCAAGGTGGTGCACCAGCCCATGCTCTGCCAGCACTGCGACCATGCGCCCTGTGAGAACGTCTGCCCGGTGAACGCCACCAACCACAGCCCCGACGGCCTCAACCAGATGGCCTACAACCGCTGCGTGGGCACCCGCTACTGCGCCAACAACTGCCCCTACAAGGTGCGTCGCTTCAACTTCCTGGAGTACACCGCCTACAAGACCGAGCCCGAGACCCTGGTGAACAACCCCGAGGTCACGGTCCGTCCCCGCGGCGTCATGGAGAAGTGCTCCTTCTGCGTGCAGCGCATCCAGGACGTGAAGATCCGCGCCAAGGGCGAGGGCCGCGGCATCCTCGACGGCGAGATCACCACCGCCTGCATGGCCGGCTGCGCCGCCGACGCCATCGTCTTCGGCGACCTGAAGGATCCCAAGAGCAAGGTCGCCCAGCTGGTGGCCGCGAGCCGGGCCTACAAGGTGCTGGAGGAGATCGGCGCCAGGCCGGCCATCACCTACCTGGCCGATCTGAAGAACCCCGCCGTCGAGGGAGGCTCCCATGCGCACTGACGCCGCCCAGGCCGGCGCCATCCCGGAGGCCCTGCTGGAGCCCGCGCTCACGGTGGGCGTGGTCACCCCCGGCAGCCTCGACGACCAGGTCCTGGCCTTCCCCGAGATCAAGCCCCCCAGGCAGTGGTATGTCGGCCTGGCCATCACCCTGACGGCACTCTTCATCGGGCTCAGCTTCATCGGCTACACCTTCGTGAAGGGCATCGGCGCCTGGGGCAACAACAGCCCCGTGTTCTGGGCCTTCGACATCATCAACTTCGTGTTCTGGGTGGGCATCGGCCACGCCGGCACGCTGATCTCGGCGATCCTCTTCCTCTTCCGCAAGCGCTGGCGCAACGCCATCGCCCGCTTCGCCGAGGCCATGACCATCTTCGCGGTCATGTGCGCCGTGGTCTTCCCCCTGATCCACATCGGCCGGCCCTGGCTGGCCTATTGGCTCTTCCCCTACCCGAACCAGCGCGCCCTCTGGACCAACTTCCGATCCCCGCTGCTCTGGGACGTCTTCGCGGTGAACACCTACTTCTCCGTGTCCCTGATGTTCTGGTACCTGGGCCTGATCCCCGACATCGCCTCCATGCGCGACCGGACCACCAGCAAGCTGCGCAAGGTCATCTACACCATCCTGGCCCTGGGCTGGCGCGGCGCCGCCCGGCACTGGCAGCACTACGAGAAGGCCTACCTGCTGCTGGCGGGCCTGGCCACGGGCCTGGTGCTCTCCGTGCATTCCGTGGTGAGCTTCGACTTCGCCACTTCCGTGGTGCCCGGCTGGCACATGACCATCTTCCCGCCCTACTTCGTGGCGGGCGCCATCTTCGCCGGCTTCTCCATGGTGGTGATCGTGCTGGTGGTGGTGCGCGAGACCATGCAGCTGAAGAACCTGATCACCGTCCGCCACCTCGACGTGATGAACAAGGTGATCCTCGCCATGAGCTGCATCATGGGCTACAGCTACATGATGGAGGGCTTCACGGCCTGGTACTCCATGAACGAGTTCCTGCACCACGGCTTCATGAACATCATCTCCGGCACCTACGGCTGGGCGGGCTGGCTCACCATCTTCTGCAACATCCTCTTCCCCCAGATCCTCTGGTTCAGGAAGGCCCGCACCAGCTACTTCTGGATGATCCTGGTGGCCCTGGGCGTCACGGTGGGCATGTGGTTCGAGCGCTTCGTGATCATCGTGATCTCGCTGCACCAGGACTACCTGCCCTCCGCGTGGCGCATCTACCAGCCCACCATGACGGACTTCGGCATCCTGCTGGGCACCTTCGGCCTCTTCTTCACCATGGTCCTGCTCTTCGCCCGGGTCCTGCCGGTCATCGCGACCACGGAAGTGAAGGCGATCCTGCCGGACGCGCAGCCTTCTCACCATGGAGATGACCACCATGTCTGAGACCTCATTCGCCGTCCTCGGCATCTTCGACACGCCCAACGCCCTGATGGCGGCCATCCCCAAGGCCCGCGCCGCCAAGCTCGGCACCGTCGAGGCCTACACGCCCTATCCCATCCATGGCATCGACGAGGCCCTGGGCCTGCGAAAGTCGCCCCTGGGCGGCATGGTGCTGGTCATGGGCATCATCGGCGCGCTCACCGCCTTCGGCTTCCAGTACTGGATCAGCGCCGTCGACTACCCGATCATCACCGGCGGCAAGCCCGCCGGCTCCTGGGAAGCCTTCATCCCCATCATGTTCGAAGTGACGGTGCTCTTCGCCACCTTCACGGCGGGCCTCGGGATGCTGTTCCTGCTCAACAAGCTGCCCTTCTTCGGGCACCCGGTGCTGTCCTCGAAGGCCATCACGGGCATCACCCGGGACCGCTATGTCCTGGCCCTGGAGGCCGAGGACGAGGGCTTCGACAGCGCCGCCGCCGCCCAGGCCCTGCGGGCCGCGGGCGCCGTCGAAGTGGAGGTGCTGCCCGCCCCCGATCGCAGCCCCTTCCTCACCAGCGACTTCATCCTGCGCACCCTGGGCGGCATCTTCGTGGCCTGCTTGGTGGCGGGCATCGCGATCTACAGCCTCACCAAGTGGTTCCCCATCCTGAAGCCCATGGTCTACATGCAGGACCAGCCCCGCCTCAATGCCCAGAAGGCGTCGACCTTCTTCAAGGACGGCCACGGCATGCAGAAGCCCGTGCCCGGCACCGTGGCCCGGGGCTACCTGCCCACCGCCACGGGTACCCAGGAGGCCGCCGCCGCCCTCATCAATCCCCTGCCCCGCACCCAGGAGGTCTTCGCCCTGGGCCGCAAGGTCTTCACCACCCGCTGTGAGGTCTGCCACGGCGCCGTCGGCAACGGCTCCGGCAGCCTGACCGCGGCCTACGGGGCCAAGGCCGGCAACCTGCAGTCCCAGCAGTTCCGGGACTACCCGGACGGCAAGATCTACTGGGCCATCGTCAACGGGAAGAATGCCATGCCCTCCCACGCCCCCTACCTCTCCGAGCGGGAGCGCTGGGCCGTGGTGCACTACGTGCGCGCCCTGCAGCGCGCCCAGAACGCCAAGGACGAGGACCTGAAGGTGGTCACCCCATGAGCCAGAACAAGCACGCCTCCACCCTCATCTGGGGCGCCACGGCGCTCGGCGCCCTGGGCGTCGCCGGCACCTATGCGGCGGCCGGTCCCGAGCGCTTCTGGGCCAACTGGATCCTCTGGTTCGTCCTGATGTTCACCCTGGGCCTCGGCTCCCTCTTCATCGTGGCCCTCGAGCACCTAGTGAGCGCCCGCTGGAGCGTGCCCATCCGCCGCATCCCCGAGCGCCTGGCCACCTTGCTGCTGCCCGCCATCCCCGTGGGCCTCATCGCCCTGGGCGCCATCCCCGTGCTCTACCCCGGCGCCCGGCCCGAGGCGGCCCACCACCCGATCCTGGCCGGCAAGGCCTTCTGGCTGAGCCTGCCCTTCTTCTCCGTGCGCACCCTGATCGCCTTCGGCCTCTGCCTCCTGGGCCTGGCCATGCTGGTGGGGGGCTCGCTGAAGCAGGACGGCTCCAAGGACCCCGCGTTCAACGTCCGCGCCCGGAAGTTCGCCCCAGCCTTCATGGCGATCTTCGCCCTGGTCATCACCCTCATCGCCTTCGACTGGATCTCGGGCCTGACGCCCGAGTGGTACAGCGACATCTTCGGGGTCTACGTCTTCGCCGGCGCCTTCCTCAGCGGCCTGGCGGCCACGGCGCTGTCCGTGCTCTACCTCCAGGACCGGAACCGCCTGGAGGGCGTGAAGGGCGACCACCTCTACAACCTGGGCGCCTTCCTCTTCGGCTTCACCGTGTTCTGGTCCTACATCGGCTTCGCCCAGTACATGCTGATGTGGTACGCGAACCTGCCGGATGAAGTCATCTACTACAAGATCCGCCTGGCGGGCGCCTGGCGCGCCATCACCATCTCCTTGGCCTTCCTGCACTTCATCCTGCCCTTCTTCGCCCTGGTGACCCGGGACTCGAAGAAGGATCCCAGGCGCATGCGCCGCGTGGCCTTCCTGATGCTCGGCGCCCACGTGCTGGACATGTACTGGCTCATCTTCCCCGCGCTCGGCGCCAAGCCGCTCTTCTCCTGGCCCGAGCTCAGCTTCGCCCTCTTCTTCATCGGCGGGATCCTCCTCTGGGTCCGCGGCGCCATGCAGAAGGGCGAGGACATGCCCGTCGGCGATCCCTTCCTCCGCGAGGGTCTGGAGTTCCGGCTATGAAGCTCAACGACTACCTCTCTCCCGAAGAGTTGAAGCGCCTCGCCTCCGCCCTGCTGGTGGTGCTGGGCTTCATCGCCATCGCCGCCTTTTTCGGCTTCACCGTGGTGCCTGGCCTGCGCTACCAGGCCCACACCACCGACACCTCCGTCCAGGCCGTGCAGGGCGAGACCGGCTGGCTGGATCCCACGGAATACCCCGCTGTGGCCCGGGAGGTCATCCCCCCCATCGACCCCAGGACCGTCATGACCCCCAATCCCGAACTCCTGGCCCGGGGCAAGGCGCTCTTCGACCAGAACTGCGCCACCTGCCACGGCGCGGAAGGCAAGGGCGATGGCGCCGCCGGCAAGGGGCTCAATCCCAGGCCCCGCAACTTCTCCGAGAAGGCGGGCTGGAAGAACGGCACGCGGATCGAGGACATCTACAAGACCCTGGACGAGGGCATCAAGGGCAGCTCCATGGTGTCCTACAACTACCTGCGCAAGAAGGACCGCATGGCCCTGGCGCATGCGGTGCAGGCCATGGGCTCCTTCGACCACGGCGCCAGCGACCCCAGGGCCCTCGCCAGCCTGGAGAAGCTCTTCGCCAGCGCCGGCGAGGTCATCCCCAACCGCATTCCCGTGAGCCGCGCCGTGACCATCCTCTGCCGCGAATATGCGGAAGCCCGTCCCCAGCCCGCCCCATCGACCATCCGCTGAGCCCATGACCAAGCCCTCGCTTCGACAGTTCCTCCTCACCTTCACGCTCACGGCCATGGCCCTGAGTCCGACGATGATGAAGGCCCAATCCCCGGCCCCGACTTTCACCGCGGAAGAGGTGGGCATCAACGAGAAGCTGGGCGCCACCATCCCCCTCGACCTTGAGCTGAAGGACGAGGATGGCAAACGCGTCACCCTGCGCCAGCTCATCGACAAGCCCACCATCCTGACCCTCAACTACTTCCGCTGTGCCGGCATCTGCACGCCGCAGCTCGGGGGCGTCGCTGAGGTCATCAACCGCACGGAGGCCGTGCCCGGCCGGGACTTCCAGGTGCTCACCGTGAGCTTCGACGAGCGGGACGAGCCCGAGGTCGCCGCCCAGAAGCGCACCAACTACCTGGGCGAGATCAAGCGGCCCATGCCGCCCGCCGCCTGGCGCTTCCTGACGGGACCCGGGGCCACCACCAGGGCCCTGGCGGACGCCGTGGGGTTCAAGTTCAAGCGCGACAAGGATGACTTCATCCACGCCGCCGCCATCATCTTCCTCAGTCCGAAAGGACAGGTGACCCGCTACATGTACGGCGTCACCTACCTGCCCGCCGACGTGCAGCTGGCGGCCCAGGAGGCGGCCCGGGGCGAGGCCCAGCCCACCATCAACAAGTTCCTGAAGTTCTGTTTCAGCTATGACCCCGTCGGGCGCAGGTACGTCCTGAACACCACCACCATCGGCGCCACGTTCATCATTCTGGGCGCACTGGTCTTCGTGTTCGCGCTGACCCGCCGCGGGCGCAGGACCCAGTCAGAGGAGGGCCAATGAGCACGCATGCTTCCACGGCGCAGCCGAGCTACCTGGTGGACACCGGGACGCGCAAGGGCCTCCTGGCCTGGCTGACCACCACGGACCACAAGCGCATCGGGCTGCTCTACCTCTACTCGACCATCACGTTCTTCTTCGTCGCCGTCGGCGTCGCCTTCGTGATGCGCCTGGTGCAGCTGACCACCTTCCAGAAGCTGATCTCGGCCCAGACCTACAACGCCCTCTTCACGCTCCACGGCGTGATCATGATCTTCCTGTTCATCATCCCGGGCATTCCGGCGGTCTTCGGGAATTTCTTCCTGCCGATCCTGATCGGCGCGAAGGACGTGTCCTTCCCCAGGCTGAACCTCGCCTCCTGGTACTTCTACATGGCCGGGGCCATCCTGGCGGTGCTCTCCCTCTTCACCGGCGGCGGCGCGCCTGACACCGGCTGGACCTTCTACGCGCCCTTCAGCCTGAAGACCGGCACCAACGTCAGCCTGGCGGTCTTCGCGGCCTTCATCCTGGGCTTCTCGTCCATGCTCACGGGCATCAACTTCGTCACCACCATCCACCGCCTGCGGGCGCCCGGCATGAAGTGGTTCCGGATGCCCCTGATGTGCTGGGCCCTCTACTCCACCGCCTGGATCCAGCTCCTGGCCACCCCCATCGTGGCCATCACCCTGGTGCTGGTCATCCTGGAGCGCTTCTTCGGCATCGGCATCTTCGACCCCGCCAAGGGCGGCGACCCTCTGCTCTACCAGCACCTCTTCTGGATCTACTCACACCCGGCGGTCTACATCATGATCCTGCCGGCCATGGGCGTGATCTCCGAGATCCTGCCCACCTTCACCAAGCGCCCCATCTTCGGCTACAAGGCCATCGCCTTCAGCTCCATGTCCATCGCCGCCGTGGGCAGCCTGGTCTGGGCCCACCACATGTTCACGTCGGGCATGAGCAACACGGCCCAGATCGTCTTCTCCCTGCTCACCATGGTCGTGGCCGTGCCCAGCGCCATCAAGGTCTTCAACTGGGTGAGCACCCTCTACAAGGGCAGCATCGACTTCCAGCCGCCCCTGCTCTTCACCATGACCTTCATCTTCCTGTTCTGCATCGGCGGCCTGACGGGGGTCATGCAGGGGGCCCTGGCCATCAATGTGCACATCCACGACACCTACTTCATCGTGGGGCACTTCCACTACGTGATGTTCGGGGGCACCGGCATGGCCCTCTTCGCGGCCCTGCTCTACTGGTTCCCCAAGATGTGGGGGCGGATGTATTCCAAGAAGGCCATCTACGTGGCCTGGTTCCCCATGTTCATCGGCTTCAACATGCTCTACTTCGGCATGATGATCGCGGGGGTGCTCGGCATGCCCCGGCGCTACTACGTGCATCTGCCGCAGTACCACACGCTGCACATCGTCATGACGGTGGGCAGCTGGTTCCTGATCCTGGGCCTCCTGATCTTCTTCGGCACCCTGCTGCGGGCGATCTTCAAGGGCCCCAAGGCCGAGGACAACCCCTGGGGTGGCGTCACCCTGGAGTGGACCATTCCCAGCCCGCCGCCCCTGGAGAACTTCGAAGAGATCCCCACCATCACCCACGGCCCCTACCACTTCGAGCAGCAGGAGGCGAGATGAGCGCCCCCTACATTGATTTCATGATTCCCTCCTCGCCGGGGGCCGGCTTCGCGGGCTCCACTGGAGCCCACTCCGCCACCCGGCGGTCGGGAGGTGCGGAATGACAGGGCACGTTCACCGCGACGACTTCGGCGCGCGTCTGGGCATGTGGCTGTTCCTGGTCACCGAGATGGTGCTCTTCGGCGGCCTCTTCATCGGCTACTCCTACATGCGCTACCGCTACCCCGCCGAGTTCCACCATGGGGGCGGCGAGCTGAACGCCACGCTGGGCATCATCAACACCGTGGTCCTGCTCACCAGCAGCCTCACGGTGGTGCTGGCCATCGTGGCCATCCAGCGGGCCGAGAAGAAGCGGGCCATGGCCTTCCTGGGGACCACCCTGGCCCTGGGCCTCACTTTCCTGGTGATCAAGGGCTTCGAATGGGGCGCCAAGTTCCACCACGGCATCTACCCCAACTCCCACCACCTGGCCACCCTGCCTCCCGGGGAACAGGTCTTCTTCGGCCTCTACTTCACGATGACCGGCCTGCACGGCGTCCACGTCATCGTGGGCCTCGGGGTGCTGAGCGTCATGCTCTGGTGGGTGGCCACAGACCGCGTCCGCCAGGACCGGTACGTCCACCTGGAGAACAGCGGCCTCTACTGGCATCTCGTGGACGTGATCTGGATCTTCCTCCTCCCGCTGTTCTACCTGGCCGCGTAAGGGCATCCCATGAGCGAACACGCCGCACATCCCACCGAGCACGCCGAGCACCCCGGCTACGGCACCTTCATCAAGATCTGGGTGATTCTGGTGGTGCTCACCGGCTGCCTGGTGGGGGTCAGCCACCTGGGCCAGACCGCCGCCGTCTGGGGCCTGCTCACCCTGACCCCGCTCAAGGCCGGCCTGGTCTTCTACTACTTCATGCATTTGAAATACGAGGGGCCACTCTTCAAGGTCGTGGTCCTGGTGACCCTGGGCACGCTGCTGATCTTCTTCGCCCTGCTGTTCTCCGACGTCGCTTTCCGCTGAGGCTCCCATGGATTGGATGAACCAAGCCGCCGTATCGGCCCAGAAGTCCGACGCGGTCTTCTTCTACGTGTTCGGGCTGTCGGTGGTCTTCCTGATCGGCATCACGACGCTGATGATCTACTTCGTGGTGCGCTACAGCAAGAAGCGCCACCCGGTGGCCTCTCAGATCGACGGCCACGTGGGCCTGGAGATCGTCTGGACGGTCATCCCCCTCGTGATGTTCCTGTCGATCTTCTACTACGGCTGGACCAACTACGAGTACATGAACCAGGCCCCCCGGGATGCCATGGCCGTGAAGGTGACCGCCCGCCAGTGGAGCTGGTCCTTCGAATACCCCAACGGCAAGCAGAGCCGGGTGCTCTTCGCCCCCATGGGCAAGCCCATGAAGATGGAGGTGCGCAGCGCCGACGTGGTGCACGGCTTCTTCGTGCCCTCCTTCCGCATCAAGATCGACGCCGTGCCCAGCCGCACCAACACCACCTGGTTCCAGGCCACCAAGGTGGGCTCGTACGACATCGAGTGCACCGTCATCTGCGGGGTGGATCACAGCCTCATGCTGAGCAAGGTCATCGTGGTGCCCGAGGATGAGTTCAAGGCCTGGTACTTCGGGGGCGAGGATGCCCCCGAGCCCGGCAAGAGCTTCCGTGCCGCCGAGGCCCACCCCGACCTCAAGGGCATGCCCCAGGGCCTGGCCGTGCTCACGGCCAAGGGCTGCCTCGCCTGCCACTCCGTGGACGGCAAGCCCAAGGTGGGCCCCACCCTGAAGGCCCTCTACGGCCGCGAAGAGCAGGTCCTCATGGCCGGCACCATGAAGGTGGTCCAGGTGGATGACGCCTACCTGCGGCGATCCATCACGAACCCCACTGATCAGGTGGTCCGCGGCTACCCGAACGCCATGCCCAGGACACAGCTCACCGAACAGGAGCTGGACGAGGTCGTGCGCTACATCAAGACCTTGAACTAGGAGCGTACCCTTGAGCGTGGCCGCCCTTCCCGCCTCGAAATCCCACCCGGTCTCGACCTTCCTGGAGCTGACCAAGCTCCGCATCTCGGGCGCGTCCACCTTCACGGCGGCGGCGGGCTACGTGGCCTTCCTCCGCGGCGCGGACCTGGGCCTGGTGACGACGCTCCTGGGCATCCTGCTGCTGGCCATGGGCAGCAGCGCCCTGAATGAAGTGCAGGAGCACCGCTTCGATGCCCTGATGCCCCGCACGGCGAACCGGCCCATCCCCCGGGGGGACCTGTCCCCGGCCCAGGCTGCGGTCATCGCCACGGTGATGGCCGTCTGCGGCTTCCTGGTGCTGTGGCTCGCCCACAACCTCACCTCGGCCCTGCTCGGGGCCCTGGCCATGGGCTGGTACAACGGCTTCTACACCCCCCTGAAGCGCGTCAGCGCCTTCGCCGTGGTGCCGGGCTCCCTCATCGGCGCGCTGCCGCCCGCCATCGGCTGGACGGCCGCCGGCGGCAGCCTGGCCGACCCCTCGGTGCTGGCCCTCGCCTTCGTCTTCTTCATCTGGCAGGTGCCCCACTTCTGGCTGCTGGTGGGCCTCCACGCCGAGGGCTACGAGGAGGCCGGCTATCCCACCCTGGTGAGCGTCTTCGGGCGCCCCCGGCTGTCGCGCCTCACCTTCACCTGGACCTGCGGCACCGCCGCCGCTTGCGGCCTGCTGCCCATGTTTCGGGTGCTGGCATCCTGGCCTGCGGAGCTCATGCTGGGCCTCGGCGCGATCTGGCTCATCGTCGGGTCCCTGCCCCTGCTGAAGCCCGGACAGGACGCGGTGCTCTACCGCCGCGTCTTCATGAACATCAACCTGTTCGCCCTGGTGCTCACCGCCGCCGTGATCCTGGATCCCTTCTTCGCCCGCTAGCCCCTTCAGGCCGTCAGGTCGATCCGCGCCCCCTGGGCCTTCGCCCCGTCGCCATCCCGGTCTCCATCGCGGTCCCCCGAAGACGCGGGGGGCGTGGTCGAGGCGGGTGCGGTGGCTGTGGCGGGAGGAGTGGTCGGAGGCGTCACCGGGGTCGTGCTCCCGGCTTCGTGCCCACGATGGTGATGGTGGTGGCCGCGGGCCTGCTGGATCTGGCCGAAGGCCTCCTGGGCCGCGGTGAGGTCGCCCTTCTGGAGGGCCGTGGCCAGGGCGGCGAAAGGCCCCTGGGCCGTGGCACCCTGGCCCTCCCGGGACGAAGGACCGTTCCCCGGCCCCCGGGCCTGGAGTGCCGCGAAGGCGTCCCTGGCCCCGGACAGATCACCTGCCTGCAGGGCCTGCCCGAGCTGATCGAACAGGGCCTTCATCTGCTTGAAGGAACCCGCCTCAGAGGCCTCGGCCTCCTCGGTCCGGGGATGATGATGCTCCCGGCGCTGCGCCATCTGGGCGAAGGCGTCCTGGGCCGCGGCGAGGTCGCCTTTCTGCAGGGCATCCGCCAGGGCCGCGAAGGGGTTCCGGGACGCAGTGCCCCCGGGATCCTGGGATGGGGCCTCCGGTGCCGAGGCCGGGCGCAGGGCGGCAAAGGCGGTCCGCGCGGCCGAGAGGTCCCCGGCCTGGAGGGCCTGCCCCAGCTGATCGAACAGGGCTTTGCGCTGGGCCCACGAACTTGGCGGGACCGAGGTGGTGGTGGAGGTGACGCTCAGATCTGACATGACCCCTCCTTGGGTTCGGTTGGAAGGGGACTCCATTCCCATTCCTGGCGGCTCGATGTGTATCGGCCACGGCGGGGGCAAGCTTGAGAAAAATTGTCAGCACAGCCGTGTCCGGGATCCGCCTGACCTCCAGCCGGCCGCCCGAGCGGGAAGGCTCCGGCCCGGCAGAACGGTCGGCGGCCCCTGGGGTACACTCTCGGCCATGCCCCCCCACCGTCCAGCAGGAACCCCCGAGGTCCACCCGTGGATGTGACCCGTTTCCTCGGCACCCACCGCTACACCTGGCTCACCGAGCTGGGTCGGGGGGAGGGCTGCTCCTGGCACCTGATGCGGCGTGAGCTGGATGGCACCCGCTTCCTGGCGCAGCTCTGGTCTCCCCTGCCCAACGACCGCGACCTCGACCACATCCGTGACACCTACCTCGCGCGGTTCCTGGATGCCACGCCCCTGGACCCCGTCATCAGCCACCTGGGTTTCGACGGGGAGCAGGCCTGGTACCTCCAGGCGATCCAGGGCGCGCCGCTGGCCCGGCTCTGGGCCGGCTGGGGCGAGGCCCAGCGCGAGGCCCTGCTGGCACACCTCGGCGACCAGCTCGGCCGGGATCCCCACCCCCGGTTCCTGCATCCCGAGGTCATCACCTTCCGGCCCGGCCTCACCCAGGTTCCCCGGGTCATCGGCGAGGCCCCCTGGGGGCTCGAGGTGGTGGCGGGATTCCTGCCGCAGACAGCCCCGGCTCCGGCCCTGTCCGAGGATCTGCCCTGGAACCACCCGCGGGACCTCTCCGAGCCCATCGCCCGTCCCCTCCGGGGCCGCAGCCAGGAACTCCCCTACCTCAAGTCCCTCATGCTGGGCTTCAGCGCCCCCATCCCCATGGAACGCATCGTCCTGCTCCAGGGCGAAGAGGGCGTGGGCAAGGAGCACCTGGCGGCCTTCGCCTGCGCCGTGGCTGAAGGGGAAGGGATCTGGGTCCACCACCTGGCGGCCTCCGCCGACGAGTCCCCGGGGCGCTTCCTGGGTCGGCTCCTCGAGGCCCTGCTCGGCGGCAGCGAAGTGGATTTCTACGCGGAGCGGCCCGAGGCCGCCAAGACCCTCTCCCTGCGGGTCCAGGCCTTCGCCTTCCTCACCGGGGGGCGCCACGTGAACGGCCAGGAGACCGGGCCCGAGCCGGAGGAGGTCAAGGCGGCCCTGGAGGCCCTGGATTTCGCCGGCCTCCTGCATCACCGCCTCATCCACCTCTCCGGCCTGGACCGCGCCACGCCCGGCGTGCTGACCCTCATCCGGGAACTGGTCCATGCCTCCTCCCTGCCCTGGCTGCTCTCCCTCACCACCGGGGCCCAGGGGGCGGGCCTGAGACCCCTCATCGCGCAGCTGCGCGGCGAACAGGCGGCGGCGGTGGTGGGCGTGAACCGGCTGGAGGACGAGGATCTGCGCCTGGTGCTGGAGGACCTGCTGGGCCGACACGACCTGCCCGAGTCCTTCCGCACCGACCTGATCACCCAGAGCCTCGGCAATCCCGGGCTGCTCCGGAACTTCCTGGAACTGGCCCACCAGTCCGGGACCCTCACCTGGGATCGGAACCAGTGGTTCCTGGTGCCGGGCCAGCCCACGACCCTGCGGGCCGAAGAAGACCTGATGCGCCAGATCTTCCTCGGCCGCCTCCAGCGGCTGACGGCAGCCTCGGCCACCCTGGTGCGCCTGCTGGCCCTGGCCGAGCGGCCGCTGCCCACCAGCGCCCTGGGGCGGCTGCTCGGCCTCCAGGACGAGGCCCTGGAAGATGCGCTGCACGGCGCCGTGGGGTCCCGGCTGGCCCAGCTCCAGCGCGGCCACGCCCTGATCCCCGACCCGCGCTGGCGGGAGCTGGTGCTGGGCCACACGCCCCAGCCGGAGCTCAAGCGGCTGGCCCGGGCCCTGTCCGCGGCCTTCCAGGAGCAGGGCTGGGACTGCCCCGTGCCCCTGCAATCCCTGGCCTCGGACGAGGCCACGGCGCTGGCCTCGGTGCTCACCTCGCTCGACCACGCGACCAGTGGCTCCCCGGAGGAGGTGCGGCGGATCGTGGGTCAGGCCCTCCAGCTCAGGCCGGCGCCCCGGGAGGAGGCCCGTCTCCACGAGCATCTGGCGGACGCCTGGGCCGCGGGCGTCCGCCTTCCCGAGGAGGTCGCGGAGCGCTCCCCCTACGAGGAGGCCCTGCTGTCCCTGGGCCGGGCCCTCGGGGCCCTGGCCCATGGCGCCAACGACGACGAGAGCCGCCTCACCGCCGCCCGCCTCTTCCGCAAGCGGGCCACCCTGCTCCTGCGCCTGCGGCGGCCGGCCGAGGCCCAGGAGGCGCTCCAGTTCGCCTCCGAACGGCTGACCGATCACCCCCTGCATCCCGAACAGCCCCGCCTGCGCCTGGCCCTCGGGCAGCTGCACCTGCTCCAGGGCCACCTCACCAAGGGCATCCGCGCCCTGGAGGAGGGGCTGCATCCCCAGGGTGGCTTCAAGCCCCTGCCCCAGGACCAGGCGGCCCTTCTGCTCGCCCTCGGGCAGGCCCTGGCCGGCCAGTCCCAGTTCCTCCGGGCCGCCTCCATGCTGCAGTCGGCCCAGCGGATGCTCGAGCACGCCCAGGGGTTCCGCAGCCTGGTCTCCGTGCAGATCGCCCTGGCCCAGGTCCGGCTCGCACAGGGCCAGTCCGAGGCCTGCATCCACCTCCTGCGGGAGGCCCTCCAGACCGCCCGGATGCAGGGTGACACCACCCTCCAGGCCAAGGGACACCTCGCGCTCGGCATGGTCCGCAGCCTCCAGCAGTTCCTCGGCCCCGCCCTGTCCCACCTGGACCGGGCCCTGGCCCGGGCGCAGCGCCTGGGCGACGCGGCCCTGGTCTCCCTCATCCAGATCTGGCGGGCCCGCACCTTCGCCGCCATGGGCGATTCCGTGGCCGCCGACCACGCCCAGTTCGAGGCCCTGGCCACCCAGCCGCCGCTCCTGTCGCCCGAGGAGCAGGGGGACCACCTCTTCCTCCAGGGCGAGGTCGCCCGCTTCCGCAGTGCCTGGCGGGACACGGCCCGCCTCTTCCGGGCCGCGGCTGAGCACTACGAATCCACGGGCCTGCTCTGGCGCCAGCGCCTCGCCCAGCTCCGCTACAGCCAGGCCGTGGCCCGGGAGGCCCGCCAGTCGCGTCTCGAGGCTCCCGAGCAGGGCTGGGCGATCCTGGAGAACCTGAAGGGGCCCGTCGAGGGCTCCGGGTCACGGTGGCTCGACCTGGAGTGGCACCGCGCCCACGCCCTGCTGCTGTCCACGGTCCCGGCCACCGAGGCCGTGGCGCTGGAGTCGCTGGAAGCCTGGAGCGAGGTCCAGGCCGCGGCCCGGGACCTGCAGTTCCCCGCGCTGATCCTCGAGGCCAGCGCCGAGGGCGCCCAGCTGCTGCTGCAGCGGGGCGAGAAGCTGGGGGCCCGGGCCCGCATGCAGGACGCCTTCCCCAGCTTCCAGCAGCTGTGGGCCCGGCTCCCCGAGGGTCAGGAGACCAGCTTCCTGGGCCGGGAGGACCTCCACCGCTTCCGCCAGACCGTGGAGGCCGTGGGCCTCCGGTTCATCCAGCCCGAGCGGGCCGATCCGCTGGTGGACTGGACGCCCACCCAGATGAACCTGCCTGCCTTTCCCGATCCGGGATGAAAGACTTGGACAGGATTAACAAGATTAAAAGCTTGATTAACAGGATTTAAATGCAAACAATTTCAATCAACCGCAGATGTCGCAGATGTCGCAGATTCACGCAGATGAAAAATTGGAGACAGACTTTTGTGCTGGGGCTGTGACCCATCTGCGTCATCTGCGTCATCTGCGGTTTCAATGTTTGATCCTGAAATCCATCCAGCCGCGTGACGCCGAAAACAGGGTGGGTTTTTAATCCTGTTAATCCATCTTTTCAATCCCGTTAATCCTGTCTCCGCCTTTTGGTGGTTTCATAGAAGCCCCAGGCTTCGACCTTCCAGCGGAGACCCCATGAGCCACCTGCCCGCCGATTCGCGCGCCCGCATCACCCTGTCCCAAGTCCATACCTGGCATCGCTCAGGACGGAAGCTGGTGATGGTCACCGCCTATGACGCCGCCACCGCCCGCATCGCGGACGCCGCAGGGGTGGACGTCATCCTTGTGGGGGACAGCGTGGGGAATGTCTGCCTGGGCTTCGAGAACACGCTGCCCGTGAGCATGGCCATGATGAACCACCACCTGGAGGCCGTGGCCCGCACCCGCCCCAACGCCATGCTGGTGGCCGACCTGCCCTACCTGAGCTTCCACCTGAGCGTGGAGGACACCCTGCGCAATGCCGGGGGCTTCCTCCAGCGGGGAGCCCAGGCCGTGAAGCTCGAGGGGGGTGCCAAGCGCCTGCCCATGATCCACGCGCTCATCGACGCGGAGATCCCCGTCATGGGCCACCTGGGCCTCACCCCCCAGAGCGTGAACCCCATGGGCGGCTTCAAGGTGCAGGGCAAGCACAAAGCCGAGGCCCTGCGCCTGCTGGAGGATGCGCAGAAGCTGCAGGACGCGGGGTGCTTTGCCCTGGTGTTGGAAGGCATCCCGGCGGAATTGGCGGCCAAGGTCACCGAGACCATCGAGATTCCCACCATCGGCATCGGGGCCGGCCCCCACTGCTCGGGTCAGGTGCTGGTCTTCCACGATGTGCTGGGCCTGCTGCCCGGCACCTCCCCGAAATTCGTCCGACGCTATGCCGAAGGATTCGAAGACCTACGGGTCGCCTTGGCCACCTGGGCCGAGGATGTGCGGGGGGGAGGGTTCCCGGATGAGCGGGAATCCTATACCCTTCCAGAAGCCGTTCGTCCGGCTTTGACCCAGTGGCGCCCCTAGGGGCCCCCTTGGTAAGCTGGCAGGTGTCTTCTGAAGGATCCCGCTTTTGTCCATGCGAGTTGTCCGTACCATCGCTGATTTACGAGCCCTGCTCCGTCCCTTGAGGGAAGCAGGGAAGCGGATCGGCTTCGTCCCCACCATGGGTTTCCTCCACGAGGGCCACGCGGCCCTGATCCGTCAGAGCGCCGCCCGCTGCGATGCCACCGTGGTGTCGATCTTCGTGAACCCCACCCAGTTCGGGCCCAGCGAGGACCTGGCCAGCTACCCCAAGGACCTGGAGCGGGACCAGAACCTCTGCCTGGAAGCCGGCACCACCGTGCTCTTCCTCCCCGAGGCCGCCGAGATCTACCCCACGGGCTTCCAGACCCACGTGGAACCCGGCCGCCTGGCCGACCCCCTCTGCGGGCGCTTCCGCCCCGGCCACTTCCGCGGGGTTGCCACCGTGGTGGCCAAGCTCTTCAACATGGTCGAGCCCGACCTGGCCTTCTTCGGCCAGAAGGACTTCCAGCAGACCGTGGTCATCCGGCGCACGGCCCGGGACCTGAACCTGCCCGTGGACGTGGTGGTGGTCCCCACGGTCCGGGAGGCCGATGGTCTGGCCCTGAGCAGCCGCAACACCTACCTCGACGAGGATGCCCGGCGCCGGGCGCTCCGGCTGAGCGAGGGCCTGCTGGCCGCGAAGGCCGCCTTCGATGGCGGGGAGCGGGACGCCGCCAGGCTGGTCGAGATCGCCCGGAAACCCCTCGCCGGGGTGGATTCCGTCCAGTACCTCGAACTGGTCGACACCCAGAACCTGGAGCCCATCCAGGGCCAGGTGGACCGCAGTGCCGCCCTTTGCGTGGCGGCCTATGTCGGCAGCACCCGGCTCATCGACAACGTGCTGCTCACCCCCCCCATCACCGAGGCCACGACCAGCCCCGCCTGACCCCGCACGGCCGGCTCATCCGATCGGCGTATGGTCCTGCCCTCAGAATGAACCTAGGCTGGGGGTGCCCTGCTGTCTGAGGCCCCTTGCCCTGGAGTCGCCCATGTTCCGTCCCTGCCTGACCGTCGGCCTGATCGCCGCCATGGCCCTGCCCGCCCTCGCCCGCCCAGACCGCCCGGAAGACAAGGAGCGCCGCCGGGAGTGGAAGGAGGAGCAGAAGGAGGACCGCCACTACTGGAAAGAGCACGACCGCCGCGAGCGGGAGTACTGGAAGGAGCGGGAGGGCCGCGACCACCACGCCCACCGCTATGAGGACGACCGGGACCACGACCGTGGCCGTCGCCATGTCGCCCCGCCCTGGATGAACGGCTATTGGCGGTCGGACGAGACCCGGCGCTACGTGGCCCTGGTGCCGGGTGATCCCTCCCGCATGTATGTCTTCCTGGACGGCCGCTGGGTGCTGCGCCAGGTCCGGGACCCGAGGGCCCGTCTGGACCTGGAGGGCGCCTTCCGCCTGCCCATGGCCCCCCCGCCCATCGCCCCGCCCCGGATCGGGCTGGATCTGCACGTGGTGCTGTTCAATTGAGTAGGTAAAAATCGAGCATGGACCCGGGGTAATCCTGGGTCCATGCTTATGCGTTGGCCGGGACTCCACGGAGCCTGGACCGGAGGATGCATGCTGCGCCACTTCCTGCTCGGAAAGATCCATCGCGCCACCGTGACGAGGGCCGACTTGGACTACGTGGGGTCGATCACCCTGGATCCGCTGCTCATCGAAGCCGCCGGGTTCATGGAGAACGAGAAGATCGACATCTACGACGTGACCAACGGATCGCGCCTCTCCACCTACGTGATTCCGGGGACGCCGGGGTCCGGTGAGGTCGGCATCAACGGGGCCGCCGCCCACCTGGTGAACGCCGGCGACCTGGTGATCATCGCGGCCTACGGCTGGATGACCGCCGAGGAGGCCGAGACCGTGGCCCCCAGGGTCGTCTTCGTGGATGAGCGCAACCGCATCACCGAGCGCCGCACCCAGGAGCGCACCCCCCTCTGCGTGGCCGCCTTCACGGACTGAGAAGAATAAAATCCAATCCCGGAACCTTTGACCGTTGGCGCGGCATCCAAGGGTCATGGTAGAAATGATTCACCCTTCGGTCTGGTACGACCCTGGGGCCCGCGGTGGGGGCAAGGCGACCCCCTGCAAAGTTCTGAAAGGTTGGTTTTATGGAAGTCCGCAAGTCCCTGGTGGTCAATTCGACCCCCCTGGAGACGCGCATCGCCCTGCTTGAGAACGGCCAGCTCTGCGAGCTGTTCCTCGAACGGACGATGAACAAGAGCCAGGTGGGGGATGTCTACAAAGGCCGGGTGGCCAAGCTGCTCCCCGGCATGCAGAGCGCCTTCGTCAACATCGGCGGCGTCAAGGACGGGTTCCTCTACCTGGATGACCCCGTCGCCCAGCGCTTGGGCGTCGACCTGTCCGCCGAGGAGGAAGGCGAGGAGACCCCCAGCGAGGACCTGCCACCGCCGCCGCCGCCCCTGCCGCCCCTCAAGGAGGGCGAGGAGACCCTGGTCCAGGTGGTGAAGGATCCCATCGGCTCCAAGGGCCCCCGGCTCTCCCGGCACCTGAGCTTCCCCGGCCGCTTCCTGGTCTTCATGCCCGGCATCGACCACATCGGCATCTCCCGCAAGATCACCGATCCCGAGGAGCGCGATCGCCTGCGCGAGCTGATCCGCGCCCACGCCCAGCCCGGCGAGGGCTTCATCGTCCGCACCGCCGCCATCGGCGAAAAGGACGAGGACCTGGTGGGCGACGTGGTCTTCCTGCGCCGCCTCTGGGAGGGCATCCAGGCCAAGGCCGAGACCGTGCCGGCCCCGGGCCTCGTCTGGCAGGACCTGCGCCTGCTGCAGAAGGTCATGCGCGACATCTTCCGCGAGGAGGTCTCCACCTTCTGGGTCGATGACGACGCCGCCCACCGCGAGGTGGTCTCCTTCGTCGAGAACATCCACCCCGAGTGGTCGAACCGCGTGAAGCGCTTCACGTCTGACCTGCCCATCTTCGAGGCCTTCGGCATCGAGTCCGAGATCGACTCCGCGCGCCAGCCCAAGGTCTTCCTCAAGCACGGCGGCTCCATCGTGCTGAACCAGACCGAGGCCCTGGTCAGCGTGGACGTGAACACCGGCAAGTTCGTGGGCAAGAAGGATCTCGAGGAGACCGTCTACCTCACCAACCTCGAGGCCATCCCCGAGATCGTGCGCCAGCTGCGGCTGCGCAACCTGGGCGGCATCGTGGTCATCGACTTCATCGACATGGTGGATCCACTCCACCGCGACGAGGTGCTGGCCCGGTTCCAGGAGGAGCTCAAGCGGGACCGCAACCACGCCCGCGCCGGAGGCATCTCCGAGTTCGGCCTGGTGGAGCTCACCCGCAAGCGCACGGGCCCCTCCCTGGAGCGCCAGCTCACCCAGCCCTGCCCCACCTGCAACGGCGCCGGCCGCACCCAGAGCCCCGAGACCTCCCTGCTCAAGGCCTACCGCGAGCTGGTGCGCCTGGGCGAGCGCCTGCGCGGGGCCGACGTGCGCCTGACCCTGCACCCCGAGCTCTCCGCTTCGCTCCACCAGGAGTCCCGCGAAAGCCTCATGCAGCTGGCCCGCCTTCTGGGCGCCCGGGTGTCCTGGATCGAGCGCGCCGACACCCCCCGCCACGCCGTGGTCATGGACCTGCAGTTCCCCGGCCAGGACAGCGCCAGCGCCTGACCGACCGCCGGGTCGCAGAAGGGCCTGCGGGGCAGGCCCTGGCGCGGGGCCCCGGCGAGGAGGTCATGCCACGCGACCGCCGGGTCGCAGAAGGGCCTGCGGGGCAGGCCCTGGCGCGGGGCCCCGGCGAGGAGGTCATGCCGCGCGACCGCCGGCTCCCTCGCCCCTCACCCCAAACAGGTCGGACAGCGCATGCCGTCCTGCAGGCCCTGGATGAGCTCGGGCACCCTGTCCAGGCTGCGCACCTCGTAGATGGGGTGGTCGGGGTCGTGGTCGGGGCGCGGCTTGGCTTCGCGGTTCACCCAGATGGCCGTCCACCCGGCTGACACGGCGCCCTCCACATCGTCCGTCCAGCTGTCGCCCACCATCACGAGGTTGCCGGGGAACACCCCCAGCTTGCGCTGCACCGCCTCGAAGGCGGCCGGTTCGGGCTTGAGGGCGCCGATCTCGGCGCTGAGGATCCGGGTGCGGATCCGCCCGGCGATGCCGAGGCGGTCCAGCAGCTCCAAGCCGAAGGTCTGGGTATTGGAGAGCAGCGCCACCCGGGCCAGGTCCCGCACCGCACCTACGGCCTCAGGGGAACCCGCGAAACACTCGGCCTGCCGGCCCGCCTCGAGAAAGGCCTGGGCCATGCCGTCCACCTGGGCCCCGTCCAGGCCCGCCCGGTCCTGCCAGGCTTCCAGGAAGACCCGCACCGACGGGTAGGCCTGCACCATGCCATCCCGCATCAGGGCCGGGAACAGGTGCGCCTGCTCGGGCCGCAGCAGCTCCTTCATCCGCTGGAAGGGGCTCCCCGCCGGGCTGAAGACCAGCGTGTTCCAGAGGTCGAAGACGACAGCGCGGATCAACGGAGGTCCGTCATGACCCACTGCCCTTGCTGGTGCGGAAGGGCACGCCGAACTCGATGCCCAGGATCTCGAAGCGGGCCTCGCCGGCCAGGCTCCAGGTGGCGGGTTCCTGGCGCAGGACCGCGCCGGACAGCGGGCCCCAGGCGGTCTTCAGGTCGTTGTAGCCCAGGGCCACATCCACCTTGAGGACGCTGCGGCCCTTGGGGGCGATGTCGGCGCCTTCGGGGAAGCTCACCGAACCCAGGGCGAAATCGCTGCCCTTGGCGTTCAGCTTCAGGTCGCCCGCGACGCGCCGGGTGCGCAGGTGCTGGTCCGACGGGTTGTCCACGCCCACCTCCAGCCGCAGCCTCAGGCGCGACTGCTCCAGGGGGAAGGCCAGCTCGACCTTCGGCTCCACGCGGTCCAGCGTGAACCGCAGCTGCCGGGCCGCTTCCTCGTACTTCAGGGCCGGGCTGAGGGCCTCGCAGCCGACCAGGAGCAGCAGAGCGGGCAGGACCAGCAGCCGTCGCATCTCAGGCCCCCCGGTAGATCACGCAGTTGTCGGTGGTCTCGTAGACCTCGATCTGGCAGAGCGCAGGCAGCTCGGGCTTCAGCTGCTCCCAGATCCACACCGAGATGTTCTCGGCGGTGGAGAGGGGGATCAGGTCGTTGAGGAAGCGGTGGTCGAGCTTCGAGATGACCTTCTCGACCACCACCTTCGACAGGTCGTCGAAGTCGATGATCATGCCGGTCTCGGCGTTCACCTGCCCCTCCAGCAGCACGAAGAGCTTGTAGCTGTGGCCGTGCAGGTTCCGGCATTTGCCCGGGTGGTTGTAGATGAAATGGGCGGCTTCGAACCAGTACTCTTTGCGCAGGATCATGGCACTCACGATGAAAAGGCCCCGCAGCGGCGGGGCCCTTCATTCTACCAGGACTGCATCCGGGGGCCCTCAGCGCCAGCGGATGGCGTTCAGCAGCAGGGCGATGGGAGTCAGGGCCGCCAGGTCATCCTGCCAGGCCGTGTCCCGGCGGATGCGCTGGGGCACGATGACCGTATCCCCGGGCTCGACGGTCTTCCCGTTCACCCAGGAGTCCACAATGCGGCCATCGGCCTTCACCAGTCGGATGTTCCAGGAATCGGCGTTGCGGGTCAGGCCGCCGGCCGTCTTGAGCAGGTCTGCCACCTTGCTGCCCGGAACCACCTTGTAGGTGGCGAAGGGGCTGGCCGTCTCGCCCACCACGTAGGCCGCGTCGGTCTGCCGGGGGATGATGACGTCATCGCCGTCCAGCATTTCGACATCCTGCCCCCGGTCGCCCTTGAGGGCCCCCTCGAAGTTCACGACCATGCGGTTCAGCTTGGCATCGCTGAGGCCATGCAGGATCGGGGGGCGGAACAGGGCCGTCTTCTGGGCCTGGCCGGCCGAGGTCTCCCGCTCCACCAGCAGCTTGGTCTCGTTCAGGCGACCCAGGATGTCGGCCACCCCCTTGGCCTGCGGATCCCCGCCGCCCTGGAGCGACCGCAGGAAGATCCCAGCCTTGGGCATGGCCTCCGGGGTGAGCCCCCCGGCCCGCTGGATCAGCTGGCTGAGGGTCGGCTTGTCCTGGTCCAGCACATAGGTGCCCGGCCGCGCGACCTGCCCGCCGATGTGCACCACACGATGCGTGCGGTAGTCCGGCTTCTCATAGAGGCTGAGCGTGTCATAGGGGTCGACCCTCGGGTTGAGGGTGTCGTCCCTCAGGGAGACCGGGCTGCCCGCCTCGGTCGACAGCAACCGCTCGAGGTCCAGGCGCAGGACCTGGCTGGGCTTCCCATCCTTGGTGTGGGCCAGCTCCGCGTAATAGCGGTTGGCGGAGAGCTGGGGAATGCCTGCCCGGAACACCAGATCCGAGGCGCGCATCCCCTCGAACCAGTCGAAGGTGCCGGGGTGCGTGAAGGGGCCGATCACGGTCACCTTCCGCGGAAGGCGGAAGTCCGTGATGGTGTAGAAGGTCAGGCGGTCCCGCGGCTCCAGGGCCAGGTTGTGGCTGACATCCCCCTCCAGGGCCTTCGCCACGTCAAAGGTGAGGAGTTCCTGCCGCTCGTCCCGATAGGTCCGCACCAGCTCTCCGCGGCCGAGGTAGGTGTCGGGCAGGAGCTGCTCCTGCCCCGCCAGCAGGTCCCGCACCCGCAAGCCCGGCTTGTGGGCAAAGCGTCCCGGCACCCGGATGCGGCCGGCCACCTCCACCACGCCCTCGGTTCTCTCGGTCTGGACCAGGGCCCGCACCACATCGTTGAAGAAGAGCCGGGTGTCCCGCAGGGCCTGATCGGTGTTGGGGATGTTCTGGACACTGATGACCCCGTTCGGGTCCACCCGCTGCAAGGTGAGAAAGCTGGAATAGGCCGTGGGCAGCAAGCCGCCCATGAAGCGCACGGCATCCAGCGCGCTCTCCTGGCCCTTCAGCTCCAGCTGGATTCCGGTCGCGCCCTCCCCCGTCTCGCGGCTTGGGGCAGCCACCCGCAGGAAGGCGCCCTCCATCAGCACCCGGATGCCCACGATCGGAACGAAGATCACGTCCCCGCTCTGCAGGCTGAAGTTCACATTGCCCCTTCCCTCGGCGCGCAAGGGGTAGAGGTCCAGGTGGTGGATGACCTGGCCGCCCCGGACCACCCGGATGTCCCGGAAGCTCCCGGCGCTGGTGGGGCCGCCCGACAGGCCCAGCACGTTCACCAGGGAGCTGAGGCTCGACACCAGGAAGGAACCGCCCTTGTAGACCTCACCGAGGACGAAGACCCTGACCTCGCGCAGCTTCATGACCTGCAGATCCACGTTCGCCCGCGAGAACTGGCGGGCCACCAGCCCCTGCACGGCCTGCTTGGCCTTCCCCAGGCTCAACCCGGCCACCTTCACCGAGCCGACCTTGGGAATGACGATCTCCCCTCGACCATCAACCTGGGCGGGGACGTCGAAGGTCGCGCTGCCATACACGTTGACGGAGAGCACGTCGCCCGCGCCCAGCACGTAGTCCTCGGCAATGCCGCCGTCGGTCGTGGCGGAAGGGTTCGCCTGCCGGGTGTCGAACAGGTCCGCGGCAAATCGGCGCGGGCCCTTGTCCCGGGCCTTCAGGGCCTTGATCTCCGTTTCGGCTTTGGCGTTCTCCCGGTACTGAAGCTCCTCCTTGGACAGGCCCGTGCGGTTTTCCTCGGCGTCCTTCCCCTCCGCCGTCTTCGGCGTCAGGGCGCCCTTGTTGGGCGTGGCGTCAGGGGCCTGCTGGATCTGGTTCTGGGGGGCCCCCACGTACTGTTTCAGGTTCTGCAGGTCCAGTTCCGAGGGTGTCTGCGCGCCGACGACCAGACAGGTGCACATCAGTCCCAAAGGTAGAGTCAGACGCATATTCGTTCCCTTGCACAAGGTCCACGGGGGCTGATCCAACCTAGCATGTGCCCGGATTCATGCCACCTGGTTCGGACCGGAAGCCTGCTCGAGATCCTTGAGGGGCCGCAGGGGAACGGCCACCTTCGCGGGATCCACCCGATCCCGGAAGGCGGTGAGGGCCAGGAAGACCAGCGCGGCCAGGCCCAGCAGCGAGGTCGCATTGTGGCCCGGAAAGCTCAGCGCGCGACTCATGGGAAGCGCGGCCAGCGACAGGAGGACCAGCGGCACCAGCCAGGCCCGCTGGGAACCCAGGCGATCCACGAGGAAGTGGTGCAGGTGGCTGCGGTCCGCATGGCCCAGGGGCACCCGCTTCCACTTGCGGACCGACACCACCAGGGTGACGTCCACGGCGGGATAGGCGAACACCCAGAGCATGAGGTTCGCGTTGGCCACGGCGAAGGCCTTGGCCGTCAACACGGCGAACAGCGTGCCCAGCATCAGGCTCCCGCAATCGCCCAGGAAATGGCGGGCCTTGGGGTAGTTGAGGAGCAGGACGGCCATCACGCCACCGAACAGGAAGCCACCGGAGGGCGCGTGCCCCAGGACCAGGCCGAACAGGGAGAGCAGCAGCAGGCTGTACCCCATGGAGAGCCCATTCAGCCCATCGATCAGGTTGTAGGCCTGGGGAATGGACCAGAACCAGAGGGTGAGCAGCGTGACCGTCACCAGGGGGTGGTCAGGCAGGGACAGCCCGAGAAAGTGGATGCGGGTCGTCAGCTGGCTCAGCTCGGGTGCCATGTCGACAGCCAGGAGCAGGGCGATGCCAAGCCCGCAGATGGCCTTGTAGCGCGAGCGCAGGTTCAGGCGGTCGTCCAGGAAGCCCATCAGGGCCATGCCATGCACCGCGGCCCATTCCACCCGGTCGATGGGCAGCGGGCACTTCCCGAGCGCCAGCAGGCCCGTCAGCAGGATCCAGAGCGCCAGCCCGGCGGTCAGGGCCGTGGGCGCCCGGTGCTGCTTCCGCGGATCGGGATGGTCGGTCCAGCCCAGGGGCGCGACCCAGCGGATGCAGGCCAACGAGATCACGAAGGTGATCGCGGCGCCGATCCCGACACAGATGAGCGTTGAATCCTGGAAAGACGGCATGGAGGTGCCCCAAAGTCTATGGGGTGGCGTGGAAGAGTTCGAACCAACGGACCCGGCCTGGAGGGGCGGGGGTTGAGTCGGGAAAAGAACAATTGGAAGACCCCATCATCCAGTCTCCACATAAGGATGGGCAAGTAAAATTCCGGTAATGAGGACTGACAAGTTGTTTTGAATATGGGAACGGCTTCCGGCGTTTATTTCTCATCGGCAGCCTTCGGCGGGAGTCCAGTTTCGTGCTCCGGCCTCCCGGGATTCGGCGTCGGGCGGAATTCGCGGTAGGATGAATCTGCCGATTTTCACCTGCTCCCCTTCGGCGGCGACCTCTGCAGGAAGCCCACCTCCCCCTCCTGATCCAGGACTCGGCGGACGGGTTTCATGGAGCGATCGCAGGAGACCCGGGTCGGTACCCGGGATCTGGGGGAGCCACCGCGGGCCCGAGGGCCCGGGAGACTGCATGAACGCTTTGAAATTCAACCCCACCACCGTTTCGGTGGACCTGGGCGGAACGCCCATCTCCATTGAGACTGGCCGCATCGCCAAGCAGGCCCACGGCGCCGTCGTGGTCCGCCAGGGCGACACCATGGTCCTCGTGGCCGTGTGCTACGGCACCCCCCGCGAAGGCATCGACTTCTTCCCCCTCACCGTGGACTACCGCGAGCCCGTGCTGGCCGCGGGCAAGATCCCCGGCGGCTGGTTCAAGCGCGAGGGCCGTCCCACCACCAAGGAAACCCTCACCAGCCGGCTCATCGACCGTCCCCTGCGTCCCCTCTTCGAAGAGGGCTACAACGGCGACACCATGGTCACCGCCCAGGTGCTCAGCTACGACGGCCAGCACGCCCCTGAGGTGCTCGCCATGGTGGGCGCCTCCGCGGCCCTCATCATCAGCGAGATCCCCTTCGTGAACCCCGTGGGCGGCGTCCGCGTGGGCCGCGTCAACGGCCAGCTGGTGGTGAACCCCACCGTCGAGCAGCGCGCCGACAGTGACATCGACCTGCTGGTGGCCGGCACCGCCGACGCCCTCGTCATGGTCGAGTGCGGCGCCAAGGAAGTGCTGGAAGCCGACATGGTCAAGGCCCTGGCCTTCGGCCACGACCAGATCAAGACCCTGGTGAAGCTCCAGAAGGACCTGCAGGCCAAGGTGGGCAAGCCCAAGGTGGCCGCCGCCAAGGCCGCCCGCAATGAGGAGCTCTACGGCCAGGTGGCCGCCGCCTTCGCCGAGAAGCTCTTCGCCGCGCTCACCATGAAGGTGAAGATCGACAGCTACAAGACCATCGACCTGCTCAAGAAGGAAGCCGTCGCCCAGTTCTGCGCCGACAAGCCCGAGCTGAAGAAGGACCTGGTGGCCTGCTTCGACGAGCTGAAGGAGACCCTTTTCCGCAACGCCATCCTCAAGCAGGGCGTGCGCCTGGACGGCCGCAAGTTCGACCAGATCCGCCCCCTCAACATCGAAGTGGGCGTCCTGCCCGCGGCCCACGGCAGCTGCCTCTTCACCCGCGGCGAGACCCAGGCCCTGGTGACCGCCACCCTCGGCACCATCAACAACACCCAGATCATCGATGGCCTGGAAGAGGAATACCGCAAGAAGTTCTACCTGCACTACAACTTCCCCGGCTACAGCGTGGGCGAGTGCAAGCCCAACCGCGGGCCCGGCCGCCGCGAGATCGGCCACGGCATGCTGGCGGAGCGCTCCATCTTCGCCGTGTTCCCCACGCCTGAAGAGAACCCCTACACCGTGCGCGTGGTCTCGGACATCACCGAGAGCAACGGCTCCTCGTCCATGGCCACCATCTGCGGCGGCACCCTCGCCCTGATGGATGCCGGCATCAAGCTCCAGTCCCCCGTGGCGGGCGTGGCCATGGGCCTCGTCAGCGACGGTGACAAGTTCGTCGTCCTGTCCGACATCGCCGGCCAGGAAGACCACTACGGCGACATGGACTTCAAGGTCGCCGGCACCGAGAAGGGCATCACCGCCCTGCAGATGGACATCAAGATCGGCGGCATCACCACCGAGATCCTCACCAAGGCCCTCGACCAGGCCAAGGCCGGCCGTCTGCACCTGCTGGATCTCATGGGCCAGGTGCTCGCCGCGCCCCGCGCCGAGTTCGCCAGCAACGCCCCCCAGATGCACAGCATCCAGCTCCCCAAGGAGAAGATCCGCGACGTCATCGGCAAGGGCGGCGCCACCATCCGCAACATCATCGAGGTGAGCGGCTGCGAAGTGAACATCGACGACGACGGCCTCTGCCAGGTCGCCGGCCCCACCCAGGAGAAGCTGCAGGTGGCCCTCAAGATGATCGGCGACCTCATCCAGACCGCCGAGGTTGGCAAGACCTACCTGGGCAAGGTCGCCAAGGTGGTCGAGTTCGGCGCCTTCGTGACCATCCTCCCCGGCCTCGACGGCCTGCTGCACGTCAGCGAGCTGGCCCACCACCGCGTCGCCAACCCGGCTGACGAGGTGAGCGAAGGCCAGGAAGTCATGGTCAAGTGCATCGGCATCGACGAGAAGAGCGGCAAGATCAAGCTCAGCCGCAAGGCGCTCATCCCCAAGCCCGAGGGCGCGGATGCCGAGCCCGAAGGCGAGGAAGGAGCCGCTGGCGAACCCCGCCGCGAGCGCAGGCCCAGGCCCCGGCGCGACCGCTAGGCCCCGGAGGCATTCCAGCGAAGAGGGCCCCTCCCGGGGCCCTCTTCCTTTGCCGGGTCCCCTGCTACTCCCAGTGGTGCCGGAGCAGGTCGGGCGGAGGCGGCAGCTCCCGGAACCAGCGCAGGGGCTTGAGTCCCGGGTTGAGGATGGCCAGGACGGTCAGGATGATCAGCTTGAAGTAGAGGTACAGGCTGACGTGCCGGGCGTACCACAGCTCCAGGGCCCCCTTGTAGGGGGCGGCCACCTGGTCGTGCACCCACTTGGGCTCGTGCTCCGGATGCCGGAGGATCCTCTCCTCGTCCCTGAAGAAGAGAGAGCCCATGCCCGATAGCCCGGGCTTCATGCCCTTGATGGCCTCCTGCTGCTCCGGCGAGTAGAGGTCGAAGTGGGATGCCACGACGGGCCGGGGGCCGATGACGCTCATCTGCCCCAGCCACACGTTGAAGAGCTGGGGAAGCTCGTTGATCTTCGTCTTCCGGAGCAGCCTCCCGAAGGGCAGCACCCGGGGGTCCCCGGCCTGGGTGATGAACCCCCCCGGCAGGTTCGGGCTGTTCAGGAGCATGGTGGCGAACTTGAACACGCTGAAGGGCCGTCCGCCCTGCCCGATGCGCGTCTGCAGGTAGAAGACGTGGTGCTCGCCCGTGCAGGCGAGGATGAGCATCACCGGCAGCAGGATGGGCAGCAGCACCAGGATGGCGAGGCTCGAGAGGATGAAATCGAAGGTCCGGATCACTTACATCCTTCCATCAAGGTACTTCCCGGTCTCCAGGTGATGGAACTCCGGCAGGAGGTTGAAGAACAGGTCCACGATGTCCTGCTTGGTCCAGCGGCCACTCTGGCGGAGCCGCTCGATCTCCCGGAGGAAGGCCTGGAGGTGCGAAGGGTCGGCCGTGGCCGCGTTCTTGACGATGCCGATGGAATCGAAGCGCCCCAGGTCCACCTCCTCGGAATCCGTGAAGAACTCCTCGAAGTCCTTCTCCCCGGTGGTGTCGCTCTGGAAGAAGTAGCAGGGCCAGCGGCCCTGCCTCGGGGCTGAGGCCATCCGTTCCCGGGCCTCGTCCTCGGTGTCGCAAAGCAGGGGCTCGAGCCCCTTCGCGGCGAGATACCGCTCCGCGATGGAGGAGAAGGTCACGAGGTTGAGCTCGGCCGACAGCTTGGGGAAGAAGATGTCCCGGGATTCGCCGAGCAGGGCCGACATGAGGCAGAGCTGCCCGGCCTCCTCCGGCGTGAGGAAGTACCGCCGGACATCGTTGGGTGCCGAGATCGGCTGCCCCTTGGCCAGGCGCATGTTGAAGCCGTGCAGCAGGCTGCCATCCGAAAAGGCCACGTTCGCGAACCGGGCCGTGGAGATGGGCATGGCCTCCGACGAGGAGAGCAGGTACATCTCCATGATCCGCTTCGAGGCCCCCATCATGTTCACGGGATTGGCCGCCTTGTCGGTGGACACGCAGAAGTACTTCCGGGCGCCTGAGTCCGCGCCCAGCTTCAAGGTGGACAAGGTGTTCAGGATGTTCACCTGGATCATGCGCATGAGCGTGTAGGGGTCCTTCTCGCTGCGCACGTGCTTCAGGGCGGAGAGGTTCAGGATGTAGTCGTAGGGCCCTTCGGCGCGGAAGAACGCCTCGAACTCCGGAGATCCCGCGTCCAGGGCGAAGGTCCTGAAATCGCCCTTGATGTAGCCATGGGAGCTGCGGATGTCCCGGACCAGTTCCACCAGGTTGTTCTCATTGATATCCACGGCATGCAGGACCCGCGGATTGCGGGAGAAGATCTCCAGCGTGACCGCCTGGCCGATGGACCCGGCAGCGCCGATGATCAGGAACCTCGAATGTTCGACCGTTTCGGACAAGGCCGCCCCGTGACGCCCAAGGTCCTCCCTGAGGAGATGCTTGCTTCTTCCGAGCATGCCAAGCAGGTCTCGCGAATCAAGTGCGCTCAAGAAAACCACCCTCCAGAAGACCCGCCCAGAATGCGTTCAATCGCCCCTCGGTAGAGTATCGAAATCAATCTGTGATCTGCTGCGAGTCTAGTGCAATTCCTGACGCGGCCAACCGCCCTCTTTGCGCGGAGACTGGGAATCGGCTCAGCGATTCTCCCCGCACGGGAAGATGAGGATCGACACCTGCGTGGCTAGTGTGGCGCCTTCGGCATCTCGTACCGATAGAGCTCCGAGCCGCTGGCAAAGTAGAGGAATCCCCCCTTGATGACCATGCCTGCCGTGATCGGCTTGGGGGGCCGTGCCACCACCTGCATGGTCTGCGTAGCAGGGTCGATGGCGAAGATCCCGGCTGCCGGGTGCCCGGCCAGGCCCCAGATCCGACCATCGGCCCCGAGTTGTACGGAGCTGTAGACGGTGCCGCCAGGGAATGGGAGCTCTTTGCGGAACAACAGGGCCCGCCGGTCCGGATCGAAGGCGAACCATGTCCGCCCTCCGATGCCATAAAGCAGGCCATTGGGAGCCATCTGGAGGTTCTCGAATGAGGCAAACCCGGGGAGAACGACCTCGAAAACCACCTTTTTGGCTGCGGGATCGTAACAGAAGAGCTTGGCTTCCTGCTGAGTGGGGTGGCTGCCCATGCCGCCGCTCACGTTGGTGCCTCCCAGGATGAAGTTCTTCCAAGGACAGAGGGCAACCACGCTCTGGTCCTTGATGAAATCCATATGCTGTTCCACCTTCCCGGAGCGTAGATCCCAGAAACACAATGGCCCACCCAGCCTGCCGTAACCGGGAATGGCGCCGATGTAAGCATTCCCATCCTTGGCCTCGACGAGAGCCAAGGGCCTCCAACCCTTGTCCGCGCCCGCGAAATCAATCCGAACCGGATTGGGAGACTTCGGGTCATCCGAGGGCGGCTTGGAGGGATCAAGGGAGTACAAGGGTGCGTCAGTTCCGTAGGATGCCATCAACAGGTTTCGCCCACTCGCCAGGAACGAATAGACTTCACCTCCGCCCAGGTCTGCGAGATCCAGGAACCGTGCTAACCGAGCATCCCAGCGGAAAAGATGTGCCGGGAGTGCGGAACTCCCATAAATCTCGCCATCCGGGCCGAGGCCGATCCTGAAAATGGGGAGTTCGTTCCCGTCGTATTGGAAGGGGCGGGCCTCCGTCTTTCCGGTCTGAGAGTCCCGATATGTCAGGGTGCGACCCCGGAGCGCGACTGTCCTGCCGTCTCTCAGACGATCTTGGTACAGCGGCCGGGCTGCTACGTTAGCTTCAATTGGCTTGGCTTCCCAACCCTGCAACAGGAAGCTTTGCTTGCCTGCCACGGCATAGATCCGACCATCGACGCCCTTGTAGACATTGGCCTGGCCCTGGACCTGGAATTCCGGGGGCAGGACCCCGCGACGCTCTCCGTCCTTGATCCGGTAGGCCGCGACATTCATCTTGGCGGCGCCGATGCCGGCGTAGATGAACCCGTCTCCGCTGGCCGCCAGGTAGTGGGCGTAGTCCTCTTTGGGATCCAGCCGCCCAAGATCCTCCACCACCTGGGTGATGGGGTCGAACCGCACCAGTTTGGCGTTGGGGCTGGTCCCACCGTACAACTTGCCGTCCACGCCAAAGGTCAAATCCCAGATGAAGGATTCTGTGGGGCTGGTCTGCCCCAAGTCCTTATACCTTCCGGTTCTTGGATCCAGTTGCAGGAGATGCGCATTGGGCGCGGAACCCACATATATTTTTCCGTCCGGCCCAAGAGTCATGCATCGAGCCGCGAACTCACCCTTGACGGGATTTGGGAATACTTGGGCCTTGGTGGTAACCAAGTCAATGGCCAGCAGGTCGAAGGTCTTATCCAGGTAGAGGTATGTCGCATAGAGCCGCTCGGAGCCCTCTGTCGGACCTGGGCCCACGGCGCTGGCGTACTGCCCTCCAATCCCCCGGTAGGTTCCGAGAGTTTCGAAACCCCCGATCGTCTGACCGCCCAATGTGCGGGTCATTGAAACAAGCAAGAGAGCGCTCGCTAGGGTCCGCATAGGCACCTCCACATTGTTCGAGGGCACGGCGAGGGGCTTTATTTATATCCAACCAAATACAAATCTGAACACAAAGTCGGGAATAGCTGGAGCGGGACATCAACAACGGGCGTGATGGCCCTCACCCACTGCCGCCGATTCAAATAGCCTTGCCAGTTTCTTCCAAAGATTTCCCAACTCCTCATTCCCATGTCTTTGGCCATATAGCGAAGATCATCGACATCGGGTTCACGGACGTGGCCAACAAACCTCTCCTTCTCGTACCAGGCATCCATTCCCGACCACTTCCCAAAACCGAACGGAACCGTCATCCGCTTTCGCAGGTTGACGCAGTTCGGCACGCTGATGAAAAACAGTCCTCCAGGAGCCAAGGAGGACATCACATCCCTGAAGAGCTTTTTGGGTGAGTGGTGCCAGTGCTCCAGTGAGTCAATCGTGGTTATGACGTCAATTGATCCAGGGCTGAATTCGAGGCCATCGATGATGAAATCCCGTGTAACTCGCTGGACTCCGTATTTGTCCTGGATCTTGTAGGCTGCCTCAAACAGCGATTCTCGTTTGTTATCTAGGGCATCATTGTGGAAAACATCCAAAAAATTATCGATGACGATTGTTTCCAGACCAAGCGCAGCGCAAGCAAGTGGAAACAGGCTTATGCCGCCACCGACGTCGCAGAGAGTTTTCGCGCCGGGTTGGTGCCGTTTAATGAATTCAATCTGGAATGCGACCCTCGGTATGTCCCTGAGGCGGATAGCGGCAACCTCTGGCGGGTACTCTCGGGCAAGACCTTCAAGCAGGGTTTTGATCTCACTGACGGATGAAGTAAATCCGATGCCCATTTTGTCTCCAGGATTCATGACATTAGCACGCCGTCGAAGCTCCTTGTGCCCTCCCCCTTTCAAAGGGAAGGTATCCGTGGGAGCGGACTACTGAAAGATCGAATTCGCCCACCCTGTCAGACCATAGGCTCCATTGAACTCCTTGCTGGGCATGCCCCGGGGTTCACGGAAGAAGGTGGTGGGAACCTCGGGATTGAGCCGGTCAAGGATAAATATTTCGTTCGAGTTATAAAATGAATATTTTTTTATATTTACATTTGTGGTAATTAATTTTTTCCCGGCCCCCAATACTTCCAATGTACGCATGGTCAGACCTTGCTGGCCCGGATGTTCAACATCAACAATGGCGAAGGATGATCTCAAGACTTCAAGTACGTCCTGATATGGCATTCCCCGGAACATGAAATCAGACAATCGCCTTCCTTTGAATTCTCTCTTAATTACTCGAAATAGCCAATAATGTAACCGTGTTGGTAGATAAGGATAAATAAAATACGGAAGCTTCGCTGCATCTGCGCAAGCAACCATGGTCCGGAGGATTCTGTACCTGTCGCTGTGGATGGTCCCCACAAAGGAGAAGGCGAAGTCGGGCTGGCCACCTTCCACAGGACCTTCATCGCAGAAGAACAGGGGCCGGAACTCGATCGCATAGGTCGCCGCATCACGCTCGTCGAAAGTCAGGCATTTATCAAACAGCTGAAGGTACGGTTCCACCCCCCTGGGGAACTTGTTTTCAAAGGAATCCCACATGTACAGGATGAACCTGGCTCCCGGGAAGGCCCCTCGGAGCCATTGGACGACTTCCGAATCACATGACTCCGGGCTGATGATGAGCACATCGTCGTAGGACTTTCCGGCCAGCCGCTCGATGGACCGGCGGAAGTACCGCCTGGAGAACCGCTTCATCAGGGCTGTTGCCAGGCGGAGCATGACTTTCACGACGGCGGAGTCACCCAGCCGTTCATTCAGATAGTCGACCCGGGCGCCCCTGCTTCGAAGGTGCTCCACGATCCGCAGCTCATAGCCGAAGAACCGGGGGGAGATGACCAGGATGGTCCTTCCCCGGAAATCCACCGGGGCTGGCACGTCCACTTCAAGTACCTGATTGGCCTGGTCGGTTCCCATCCGGACATCCTACCTGATCATCAAGCGGCGTAGCGTCGCCTGGCTGCCCCTTCGGCACCAGCCGGCCCGGCACGCCCGCCACCAGACTGTCCGCCGGGACGTCATGCACCACCACGCAGTTGGCGGCGACCACCACCCGGTCCTGAAGGGTGATCGATCCCAGCACCTTGGCACCTGCCCCGAGGAACACATCGTCTCCGATGTCGGGGCGCACCGTCCGGTCGAAGGTGAGGTCCGGGAATTTGGCCCCCACGGTGACGTTGTGGTAGATGACGGCATTCCTCCCGATCCTCCGGGCGCCGAGCACGGTGCCGGACGTGTGCGGGAAGAACAGGCCGGGACCGATCTCACAGTCCAGGCCGATCTCCAGGCCGAAGAGCACCATGTTGACCATGGAGACGAGCTTGCCCAGGGGCCTGAGGTGGTGCTGCCCACACCAGTAGGCCGTCCGGAACAGTGCCACGGGCGCAAAGCGCGGGGAGAACAGGGCCGCCGCCACCTGACCGAGACTGACCGCCTCGGGCGGGATCTGGCGCCCGGCAAAGTGGTGCTGCCTCGCCACGTCGGCCCGCAGGTTCGGGAAGAGGCTCATTTCATCAGCCCCTTGTCGAGCAGGGTGCGGTTGGCCCGGTCCAGCCCATCCTCCGGGAGCGGCTGGCTGTCCACCCAGCGGGCGAAGCCCGCGAGGCCTTCCTCCAGGCTGACCCTGGGCGTGAAGCCGGTGAGACGGCTGATCAGGGAGATGTCTGCGAAGCAGTGCCGGATGTCCCCCAGACGGTACTGGGCCGTGAGGTGGGTCTTCGAGGCTCCACCAAAGGCCCGCACCAGCTGGTTGGCCATGTCCCAGACGCTGGTGGGAATGCCCGTTCCCACGTTCATGGTCTGCCCGTCGGTGGCTTCGGACTCGAGGCAGAGCCGGATGGCCTCGGCGATGTCCTCCACATGGATGAAGTCGCGGCTCTCCTTCCCGTCTTCGAAGATGGGCAGGTCGAGTCCTCGGCGGATCCGGGTGGAGAAGATCGACAGGATCCCCGTGTAGGGGTTGTGGAGGGACTGCCCCGGCCCGTAGACATTCTGGAAACGGAGGATGGAGAAAGGGATTCCGAAGGCCCCGCAGGCGATGCGGACAAGGTCCTCCTGCGCGAGCTTGGTGGCGGCGTAGATGGAGGAGGGCCTCGGCCGGGAGGTTTCCGGGGTGGGGATGAGCTCAAGCTCGCTGCCGCAGGCGGGACAGACCGGATCCCACTGATGGCTGTCCAGACGGTCTGCGGTCCGGGCATCCGGAGCCACCGGACCGCAGGCCCCGCACCGATAGGCCCCCTCGCCATAGACGGACCTGGACGAGGCAAGGACCACCTTGCGGACCCGGTGCGGGTGGTCCTGCAACCACTGGAGCAGGGCCGCCGTCCCCTGGGAGTTCACCGCGTTGTACCGGGCCAGCTCATACATGGACTGGGCCGTGCCCGTCTCGGCCGCCAGATGCACCAGCGCGTCCGCGGACCCGAGGGCCTCGGCGAAACCCTCCGGCTGGCCCGCATCCCCGCGAATGACCTGGAAATCCCGCCCCACGAGCCCCGTGAGGTCGACGACCGGGAGGGCCCCATGGATCTGGGGGCTGAGGTTGTCGATGGCCACCACGTGGCAGCCGGCATCCAGCAGGCGCCGCCCGAGCCTGAGCCCGATGAACCCCAGCCCGCCGGTGATCAGGATTTTGGGCTTTGACATGAGACCCCTGAGCAGATGTCTAACGAACTTGATGAACCGGTTTAGGCTTCCCGATCTTCACGAAGAAGGCCATCAGGAAAAGCAGCAGGAACCCATTGCTGAACAGGATGCCCACAAGACCTGCGACGAACAGCCCCATGGCAAAGAGGATCCACAACGCCTTCAGTGGTTCGTCGTCGGAAATGACCATGAACCGCAGCAATGCCCCTGCGATGAACGATATGATCACAACCCCGGTGTAACCCCAATTGATAAATGCTTCAACCAAGTAGACCGCATTGGCGGAGCCGGTTTCTGTCGCATTCTGGCCACCTTGCGCAAAGAACACGGCCCTTTCGAATTGAATGTTTTTCAACCCGAACAACCATGAAAACACAGAGGTCGTCGCGCCCCTGAAATACTCGCCCCCAAAGGTTTCATAAAAGGTCCGGAGGGAATCGACGGCCGTAATGATGGGAATCGCGACTGAACGCCACAGAAGGTGTTGCAAGGGGCCAGCGGCTGCATAATTCATTGAGAAAAACACGTCGCTGTCTTCGGGCTTCATCACTTCGCCCCTCGAACCGGAGAAGTAAGTGACCAACAACAGGATGCTGAAGGTGATGGCAAGGAGTTGAATCGGCTTGATCCGCAACCTGATCCTCCCCTGGAACACCAGGTAGATCAGGGGGAACATGGCCTTCAGGAAGTAGGCCTTCTCCATGAAGGTGATGCAGTAGAACAGGAAGAAGAGGAAGAGGGCCCAGCGCAGGCGGTGGTGGTCGAAGAAGGCCTTGGCGATGGAGTAGGGGATCAGGGCCCCGGTGAGGATGGCGTGGATGTAGACGAAGGAGGCCTGCCAGCCGGGCCTGGCCTTGAAGAACTGCTCCCGCAGGATGGAGATGGTTTCGGAATCTGCGCCCCCCAGGGCCGCCACCAGGGGAATCTGTTCCGCCGTGCTCCAGGCGACCACCGCGAAGATCAGGAAGGGCACCCAGAGGAGCAGGATGAACTGGTCCACGTCCAGCTGGAGCAGCGGCATGCGGGCCCGGATCTTGACCTGCCAGCCCAGGAAGAAAGCCAGGGCCCCCACCACCGTGATGCCCGCAAACTGGAGGGCGTAGATGCTGTCCATGTAGAAGTGGAGGACCAGAGAACCCACCGCATAGATGAGCACCAACAGGATCAGGAACAAGATCCCTGCCGACTCAGCCCGGGTCAGCGTCTTCAGCATGCCGCTTTCCCGGAGACGAGGGAGGTCGCGAAGCGGACGTAGTCGTTCAGCAGGTCCTTCAAGCGATCCCCATCCTGGCAACGGGGCAGCACCCGAACCCCGTGAATGGCCACCTGGTACAGCTGGCGCGCGATCTCCTCCCGCGTCAAGAGCCGGCAGGTCCCCCCGGCGTAGCGCTCCAGCAGCTGATCGACATCCGAACCCGCCACGACGGACAGGGGGAAGATCGGCTTGCCCTGCGCCAGGTACTCGAAGAACTTGGCCGAGACCACGCCCTTGTTCCCCTGCCCCGGGAAGGCCAGGAAGGTGAGGGCGTCGGCCGAGTTCTGGATCGCCTTGGCCCTGGCGTGGGAGACATGGGGGACCAGGACCACGGCATCGCCCAGGGGCCGGCCGCTGCGGGCCACCTCCAGGGCCAGCTCCTGGCAGGCCCCCACGAAGATGAGCTGCAGGGTCTCCGACACCTCCGGATGTTCCGCCAGGAAGTCGGCCACGCCGCCCACGATGGTCGCCAGGTCGTAGAACCCCTCCGGGGTGCTGCCGGTGTAGACCAGCTTGACGGCCCCGGGCCTGATCCGGGGATCAAGCTCCGTCAGGTCCAGGGTGGCGCGTTCCCCCTGGAAGTAGTGGGTGGCCACGTTGTAGAGGACCTCCACCTGGATGCCATAGGCTGTCTCGAATTCCTGCCGGAGCCCATGGGACACGGTGCTCACGTGGTCCGCCCTCCGGAGCACGGCGCCTTCAATGGCCCGCTTCAGCCCCTTGATCCCACCCAGGGCCGGATGCAGGGCCCAGGCATCGCGCATGTCCACCACCAGCTGAACCCGGGAGGGGAGCAGCACCTTGAGCAGGAACCCCACGAAGGCCAGGGCGAAGGGGGGCGAGGAGCACAGGATGAGCACCCGGTCCCGGGATCGAAGCAGCCGGGTCAGCGCCTTGAAGAACAGCAGCAGGATGTTGGGCAGGTAGAAATCCACCAGGGCCAGGTGCTTGATCCGGCGCAGCAGCTTGACCGCCAGCCCTTCGCGGACGGAGGCCATGAGCGGGGCGCGGGTGAGGGCCTCGGCGCGGAAGGCGAGGAAGGAGGCCTCGTCCTCGAAGCGGGCCACGGTCAGGTGCAGGGAACCCATGACATTGAAAATGGCTATCTCGGCCCCGAGGCCGAGAAACACCTTCCCCCAGCGCTCCTGCCGGAAGCTGCCCGCCCGCTCGTTCTCGAGCTCGGAGGTGAAGAACCAGACCTTTCGGCCCGGCTCCGTCCTTCCATCCTGATTCGCCATGCCGTGCCACCCTCCCCCAAGCTGGAGCGACCCGCCCCCCGGGCCCCATCCCCGTCCTAGATTACGCGACGGGGCCGGCCGCCAGCCCGAACCCATCAAAGCGACAGATCAAAGGCCCGCCCCCAATACCCCAGGTTGATCACCCTCCAGTACCTGAAATCGAAGCCCTTCTCCCCCGCGGTGACGGCGTCGAAGTCCGGGAGCAAGCGGTCCGAGAACAGGCCCGGGAACCGCTCCAGTGATTCCTGGATGGCCGTGCGGAACTGCGCCCTGGCCTCACCCTTGAGCCACACCTGCTCGGCGGTCACGAAGCCCATCTTGTCCTTCCGGTCGAGGATCCGATCGGGCACCAGGCCGCGCATGGCCCCCCGCATCACCCGCTTGGAGACGCCGCCGCCGATCTTGAACTCCGCGGGCATGGCCAGGCAGGCCTCCACGACCCGGTAATCCAGGAAGGGGGTGCGCGCCTCGATGGAATGAGCCATGGAGTTGCGATCCTCCCACCGCAGCAGCATGGGCAGGTTGATGGAGGTCAGCTGGGCCAGGGAGACCTGCCGGACCGAGCTGCTGCGTCCGCCGGCGGCCGTGACCGGATCCTCGGAGAAGGCCTGGCGGTGGCCTTGAGCCAGCCAGTGGCGCTCGGAGAAGGCACGGTCATCGAAGCGGCCCATCAGGCCGATCAGGCTGGGGATCGTATAGGCGGCCATGTACCCGAGCGATCGCCGGGGACTGAACCCGGTCTCTCTCTGGATGTTGGTGATTTCCCGGGCCAGCTTCGGAAGGTTGAAGCTGCGGAGCAGCTCCGCCAGGTAGGCTCCGACATAGCAGGTGTAGCCCCCCAGGATCTCGTCGGCCCCCTGCCCGTCCAGCATCACCGAGACCTGATTCTCCCGGGCGAGACCGAAGACGCATCTCTGGGCAAAGGTGCTGGTCGAGCCGAAGGGCTCATCCTGGCTCCACACCAGGGCCTCCAGCTCGCGAAAGAGCCGTTCGGGTTCGGGCGTCGTGAAGATGCCCTGGGCGCCGGTATGCGCGACGATGATCCTGGCGTACTCGGATTCATCGAAGGCCCGTTCCGCCGAGCAGGCCGTGAAGGTCCGCTGCTGACCGGCGGCGCCCTGCTCGAGCAGGAGCTGCTGCATCAGGCAGACCACCGTGGAGGAATCCAACCCACCCGATAGGCAGGATCCGACCGGCACATCGGCCCTGAGCCGCAACCGGACGGCATCCAGCAGCAGCGCGCGGAACGTCTCCTGCGCTTCCGCCAGGGAAGAGCGATGGACCGTTTCCGGGGGGGCGTACCAAACCGTGGGCTGGAGCCGAGCCTGACGCCCCTCCCGCAACAGGGAGAGGGCCTCCGGAACCTTGATGAGCAGCTGCCCGCCGGGCGGGACCTGGGTCACGCCCTGGAACATGGTCTCTTCGGAGTGGTCGGACACGCTCCAGACGAGGTAGTCCAACATCCGGCCGAGATTCCCGCGGGCCGCCCAGCCCTCGAGCGCGGTGAAGGCCTTGATCTCGGAAGCAAAGGCCAGGCCCCTCTCGGTGGACCAGAGGTAGAGGGGCTTCACGCCGAAGCGATCCCGGGCCAGGAACAGGGTCTCTTCCCGGTGGTCGTAGATGGCCAGGCCCCACATCCCATTGAAGTGGGACAGGCAACCCGTCCCCCAGCAGTCATAGGCCGCGAGGACCACCTCGGTATCGGTGTGGCTGAGGAAGGTGTAGCCCTTCGCGCTCAGCTCGGCCCGCAGCTCGAGGTAGTTGTAGACTTCACCGTTGAACACGATCCAGTAGCGGTCCCGGTAGGACATGGGCTGGTGCCCGGCCGCGGACAGATCCAGGATCGACAGGCGCCGGTGTCCCAGGGCCAGGCCGCCCCGGGGACCAAGGGCCGAGTCGCCCAACCGGCGGGCGGGAAGGTAGGGGGCCCTGGCCTCGAAGATCTCCCCGGGTGTATCCACGCCCCCGTAGGGTTCACAGACTCCATCCTGGACGACCAGGAAACCTTCATCATCGGGGCCCCGGTGGCGAAGGATCTGGCCCATGGCCGTCAGCTCCCCGGCCTCGAAGGGCCGGGCTTGCAGAAGGCCGAAAATCCCGCACATATCAATCCTTGGCTAGGGTGTCGACAACCAACCGGATTTACTCGATCGGCTCGCTGACAAGCTCCGTGGAGGGCCCAGGCACCTTCGAGTCGTGCCTGATGATGAGGAAGTAGATCAGATAGAGAACGCACTGGTGGACGGCATAGCCGAGCAGGAACCTGTCAAAGCTAGTATGAGCGGCCAGCCAGGGCAGGATGCTGACGCTGGTCACGAAGAAGCAGACCTGCCAGATCAGGGCATGCCGCAACCGGCCGGTGGTAATCAAAACCGTCGACAGGGGGGACACCGAGCTGCGCACGAACACCGGCAGGGCGATGATGCAGACGAAGAAGGTGTCGACCCGCCACTTGGGCCCCAGGAAATGATGCAGGCCCCAGGATCCGAAGAAGAACATCACGATCAGCAATGCCAGGCAGCAGGCCCCCAGGATGAGGGCCAGGTTCTTCACCAGGGGCCACACCGGGCGGCGCGCCCGCTGTTCGTCCGAGGCATGCTTCAGCATGGCCTGGGAAAGGCTGGCGCTGATGAGGAGCATGGGCGCACCGATGAGCCGCTGGATCTGGGAATACTGCCCCACCTGGGAGAGCCCGTACATCGCGGAGATGATCCAGACGCAGACGCTCAGTCCAACCATGTCGAGGACGATCCCCGGCAGAAGGTAGATCGGGAACCTCTTATAGTCCCGGGCGGTGGCCAGCAGCATGCCGGGGCTTGAGGAGCGGGTCTGCGCGCGGTGTTTCCAGTACACCCAGCCGCTGAGAACCAGACCGCCGGCAAGAAAGGACAGGACATAGGACCAGAGCAGTCCGAACAGCGGCAGGATGGCCAACATGGCATAAAGAAATCCCTGCGAGGTTCGCAAAGCTGCCAGCGGGGCGAACCGGCCCTCCCTCACCAGGAAGGCGGCGACCGCCTGGAACATGGCAGTGCCAACCACCAGCCCGGCCACCAGCCAGGGTTCCCTGATCAGCTGCAGGATGGGGTGGTCGAACCAGCGGTGCCAGGGCAGGAAGCAGGCGCAGAAGGCCAGGATGGCCAACGAGGCCGCGATGACCCCGCAGAGCATGAAGATGGGGACCGCAGCCCGCTCCTCGGCCCCGGGAAGGGCCATTTCATAGCGCAGGCACCCGGCAGCGAGGACGATGCCGGAAATGGAGAGCAGGAGGGCCAGCTCCCCGAACTGGTCCGTGGAATAGAGGCGCGACAGGAAGGGGGTCGACGCAAGGACGAAGACATGCCCCATGGCGGTGCCCAAGGCGACCAGGCCCGTATTCTTCGCCAGCCTGAACAGGGCGGCCGCAGGAGATGGAGTCATTCGGATCCTTCGAGGGAGAAAGGCCTGGGCATGAAGGCAGTCGGTCGTCAGGGAGGCGATAGATACCACGCCACGGTTGACGCCAGACCCGCCTCAAAGGCCGTCACGGGGGTCCATCCCAATTGCTCGCGAATGCGGGTGGCATCGATGGCGTAGCGCTGGTCGTGCCCTGCGCGGTCATCCACAAACTGGATCAGGGAACGGCTCATTCCGATCCTGCGGCCAAGGTGGCGGTCCACGGTGTCACACAGGAGCTCAACCAGGTCGATGTTCCTCCACTCGTTGTCCCCGCCGATGCAATAGGTCTCACCCGCCGTCCCCGAGGCCATGGCCATTTCAAGGGCGGTGCAGTGATCCTCGACAAACAGCCAGTCCCGGACATTCTGGCCATTGCCATAGACCGGAATGGCTTCGTCCTTCGCCATGCGGCTGATGGCCAGGGGGATCAGCTTCTCGTTGTGCTGTCGCGGGCCATAGTTGTTCGAGCAGTTCGTCGTGACGGTATTCAGGCCATAGGTGTGATGGTAGGCGCGCACCAGGTGATCACCGCCGGCCTTGGTGGCGCTGTACGGGCTGTTGGGGGCGTAGGGCATGCTCTCGTGGAACTTCCCGGCATCGCCCAGGGAGCCATAGACTTCGTCCGTGCTGACATGCAGGAACCGGCAGTTGCGGTCGCCCCCCCAGGCCTGGCGCGCTGCCTCCAGCATGGAGAACGTGCCGACCAGGTTGGTCTGAATGAAGGCGGCGGGTCCGGAGATGCTGCGGTCCACATGGCTCTCGGCGGCCAGGTGGAAGATCCTGGTGACCTGGTTTTTCTCAATCAGGCTTCGAACCAATTCCAGGTTCTGGATGTCGTCCACCACGAGCTCCACACCCTCAAGGTGCTGGATCAGCTTCGGGTCGGCCGCATAGGTCAGCCGGTCCAGCACCAGGATGCGATCACGCGGGTGGGTTCGACACCAGTGATGAACCAGGTTGCTGCCGATGAATCCTGCTCCGCCGGTGATCAAGATGGTTTCAGACATCGGGCCTCCCATCCAACTCCGGAGCGTCAATCACTTCCCTGAGTGCATCCATCCAGGTGGGCATGAGATCAGGCCCCAGCTTCCGCCTTTTCGCGCCATCCAGGACGGAGTAGGCCGGTCGCCTGGCCGGGGTGGGGTACCCGTCGCTGGTGCATGGACTGAGGTCTGGAGCCATCCCCTTGGCTTCAAAAATGGCCTTGGCGAACTCGTGCCACGTGGTTTCCCCCGCGCAGGAAGCATGAACGAGCCCATGCCAGCCATGCTCTGCCGCGGCCAGCAGCTGTCGGGCCAAGGCCCGGCAGGAGGTGGGCGCGCCCCACTGGTCGTCCACGACCCGAAGGGGGCGCCCTTGGGCGGCGGCGGCAAGCATCGTATTGAAGAAGTTCTTGCCCCAGGCGTCATAGAGCCAGCTGGTCCGCGCGATGAGGTGCCGTGAGCACCGGGCTGCCTGGTACTCACCTTCAAGTTTGGTGCGGCCATAGACCGAGGTCGGGTTGGTGGGATCCTCCTCCCGATAGGGCTTTCTGCTGGTGCCATCGAACACGTAGTCCGTGCTGATCTGGACCAGAAGGGCCCGTTGCGCCTCGCAGGCTTCGGCCAGCCACCCCACGGCGGTGGCGTTGATCAGAACGGCCAGCTCGGGTTCCGACTCGCAGCGGTCAACCTGGGTGAAGGCTCCGCAATTGATCAGGATGTCCGGGCGAACCTGCGCGACAACCCGGCGAATGGAATCTGGATCGCTCAGATCAAGAACCGACTCCTCCGGAAGGATCAGTTCGTGTCCCAGCCAGGTTTTGCGGAGGGCCTGGGCCAGCTGTCCGGCCCCCCCTGTGACCAAGACCCGCATCAGAGTTGCGCCCTGCGCGCCCTCTCGTCCTTCACGAAGGGGTTCTCAGGGTCATCCTCATGCCGGATTTCATCGATTGCCTCGGACTTTCCCGTCCCCATGAAGAGGCGATCCGGGCAATTGATGACGAACCCGGGCTCGTGGCTGATGCAGCGATAGCAGTGGACCACGCCCTTGGGGATCAGGGCAGAACCGGGGTTGTTCACCCCCATCGCCGCCTCCATGCGGTTCAGATAGGTCGGGCTCTCAGGCCGGTTGTCCCACAGGGTGAGCAGGAAGTCGCCAGGCCCGACCCAGCAGAAGAGATCGGCCTGGTCCACATGCTCATGCGGGCCCCGGAGCACACCCGGATTCGTCACGCTCACATAGGACATTTCGGGGCGGAACCAAGTTGGCAATTCATCGTGACGGAAGATCTCCGCCAACCACCCGCGCTCATCCACGAACTTGCGAAAAGGGGTGATCACCACGCCTTCAATGGGACCCTTGCGGAACTCCATGCTCAGCTCCTTTCAATGGCTGCCCGAAAGGGGATGTCTTCCCGGCCCGCCAGGTCATTGGCATGGGCGAGACTCGGGAAGGTGCCTGCGTCGGTCCACCATCCAAGGAAAACCCCAAAGCTCAGTTCGCCCCGGGCGATGTAGGCATTGTTGACGTCCGTGATCTCCAGTTCACCCCGACCCGAAGGCTTCACGGTCCGGATGATGTCAAACACGGCCTCATCGTAGAAGTAGATGCCCGTCACAGCCAGGTTCGATTTCGGCGCAGCCGGCTTCTCCTCGATCCCCAGCACTCGATCGTCCTTCACGTCCGCAACGCCGTAACGCTGCGGATCCTCCACGGGCTTCAGGAGAATCCGGGCTCCCCGTCCCTGCCTTCCAAAGGCCTCGACTTCCGGCCCAAGGGCGTCCTTGAAGATGTTGTCCCCCAAGATCACGCACAGGGAGGATCCGCCGGCGAAATTTTCGGCCAGGCCCAGCGCCTGCGCAATGCCACCGGCCTCGTCCTGAACCTTGTAGGTGAACCGGCAACCGAACTCTCTCCCCGAGCCGAGAAGCGAGACCACGTCCCCCATATGCTCTGTACCGGTGACGATCAGGATTTCCTCGATCCCAGCTTCCTTGAACTTCCACAAGGGATGCCAAATCATTGGAACCTGCCCGACTGGCAACAGGTGCTTGTTCGTAACCTTTGTCAGGGGGAATAGACGCGAGCCTGTACCCCCGGCAAGAAGGACGCCTTTCAAGCCCACCCCCTAGACTGTCTCTCCACGGTTCGAATTGAGTTTACTTGAGATCCAAGCCCAATTCGCGATGGCCCAACTCATGGATATTCCCAAGGCAACAGCCAGGCCAACGGCCAGGGATCGCGGAGGGCCGCTCTTTTCGATGGGGAGGTTCCCCTCGTCAAGCACATTGAGAATCGGCATATCATTCTTTTCCTCAATCAGGGCTTGCTCGTGGGCGATGGTCAGGGTCGTGACAACCTGGGTGCGCAATTTGAAATCATTTTCGAGACGCTGTCCCTTGAGGCGCACGGCGGGATCTGAGCTCAGCAGGTAGTTGCGATTTCCCTCGAGGAAGGCGTGGAAGGACGCTTCGGAACGACCCATCTCGTCTCGAGCTTCGACCAGCCGCTTTTCCGAAAAGGCTGCCTTCACGCCGCCTCGCGTCCTTGCCCGACTGGAGACGAACTCATCCAGCAAGGCCACCACTTGCCGGGCGACTTCCTGGCTGAGCTGAGGGCTCTCGGTTTCGACCGAGATCGTGATGAGCTTGGTCTTGATGTCCCGGCTGACGCTGATTCGCTTCTGCAGTGCCTTCACGGCCCGATCCAGGTTCCGCTTTCCAAGGTAATCGTACAGGCTCTGCTCGCGCGTTTCAGTGGCTCCGAAGTACCAACTTCGGATGCCAAACCTGAACCGGCTTCGCAGCAACGCCTCCCGCAGCGTCCGGCTATTGAGAATGTCGACCAGGACCGCATCGGGGCTTTCCTGGCCGGGGATGCTCAGGCCCATGGCAGCGGCGGCGTACCCGGCGCCTCCACCACCCCGCTGCTCGGCGGGAAGGATCCGCGTCTCCGATTTGTATTGATTTGGCAATAGGAGCAGGACAATGCCAGTCAGCAATCCGATCGCCAGACCAATTCCAAGGTGACGGCGGAACTGGGACCAGCCTTTCTGCAAGTGGCCAAGCCAGACTTGAAGAGGGGGCTGTGGTTGGGTGGTGTGGGAGAGAGTCGGCTCGGGCATATGGAATCCAGGCTACCAGACGGTCAGTTGGGGGGCGTCAGACCAATAGTGCCAGGGGCGCCTCGGCTGGGGAGAAACTCCAGGCAACCGCTCACGCATCTCCGTTCCAAGACCAGCAGGGACCTGCCTTGCTCCTTGGGTCGATTTTCATCGAGCGTCAAAAAATCCGGGGAGGGTTGCCCCTCCCCGGATGTCTTCCTACTGCTGGTGAAAGGTCCCAGGATCAATTCGTCCTGGAGTTCCAACCACCCGTCGGTGCAATGACATTGGTGAAGCTGCGCGCTGCGGGAGCGTAGACCTTCCCGAGACCGGAGTAGGTCAGGGTTCCGCTCCATCCCCGCGGGACGACCATGGTGAAATTACCGTTCGCATCAGTGGTGGTCGTACCAACACCGCTGGCAGTGATGGTCACTCCGGCCACTCCGACTCGTGGAGCACTGCCGTTGATGTAGACCTGGCCGGTGATGCTGACGCCTGTGACTGCGAAGTTCAGGTTGGCCTGGTTCGTGGTCAGGGCGGCGTACGTGTAGTTCACTGGGTTGAAGGTATAGCCATTGCGGGTGGCAGTGACGGTGCCGGTCCAGGGTGAGTTGATGGTGCGCGTGTAGTTGCCAAGCGCATCGGTGGTGGCAGTGATGCCGCCGCCGAAGTTCACAGTCACGTTCTGCATGGGCAGCCCGCCATTCGTGATGTTGCCCGAGAGCACCACCACGGCCGTCGCACGGTAGTTCTGGCCAGCCTGGACGTTGATCACGTTGTTATAGCCGCGCACCGCCGGAGCGAAGGTGTAGCCGGCGAGGCTCGGTGTGGCCGTTCCGGTCCAGCCCCTGGGTACGTCGTGGCTGTAGACGCCGTTGGCATCCGTGATGGCCGTGCCAGCGCCACCGCTGAAGGTGATGGTGACGCCCGCGATCGGGATGATCGGAACACCGTTGATGTAGACCACGCCAGCGATGGGAACCGCAGCCACGGCCGTGTAGTTGGTGACGGTGTTGACGGTGAGGTTGGTGTAGGTGTTCGAAGGCGCGGTGAAGAGGTAACCGGCCTTGCTGGGAGTGACGGTGCCGGTCCAGCCCGCGTTGACGGTGAAGGAGTAGGAGCCGTCAGCAGCGGTGGTGGTGGTGCCACCGGTGTAGGTCATCGTGACGCCCGCGAGAGGTGTGGCAGCGGGAAGGAACGTGACGACGCCGGAGACAGTCGCCGTGGCGGCTGCGAAGTTCTGGACAGCGTTCTGGCCAGGGGTGGTGAGGTTCATCGCGGCGGACACGGCGGGCAGGAAGACGAGCGTGCCCGAAGTGGCCGTGACGGTGCCAGACCAGGGAACCGGGGTGGTGATGGTGTAGTTCCCCAGCGCGTCAGTGACTGCGGCGGTGCCGGTGCTGGGCGTGATGGTGGCACCCGCAAGCGGGGCACCATTGAGCGTGACATTGCCAGTGACCGTCGCGAAAGCGGTGGCCGTGAAGTTCTGGCCACTCAGGTTGGCGGGCCCGAGGGGGCCAAGGGTGCGCAGCGCCGGTGCGAAGGTGTAGCCGAACAGGGCAGGCGTAAGGGTGCCGGCCCAGCCGTTGGGGACGGTGGCGGTGTAGTTGCCCGTGCCATCGGTGATGGCGACATAGCCGCCATTGCTGAAGGTGAGGGCGACGTTGGCCAAAGGTCCGCTAAGGGTGCTGACCATGCCGGACACCTGGATGGTGTTCGGGGCATTGACGCTGGCGGTATTGGAGGGCACGGCATAGCCGGCCTGGTTCCAGGCGACCACCTGATAGTCGTAGGCCGTGCCGGGGGCAACGGTGAAATCGCTGAAGTTGTTGACGTTGGGGACGACGGTGGCGATCTCCGCGAAGGTGCCGGCACCGCCGGGGCTGCGCTGGATGGAGAAGCCGACTTCGTTGGTGGCATTGTCGGTCCAGGCCAGATCGGCGCGGCTGGGCACGCCCATGGTCGCCGTCAGGAGGGTGGCACCCGCAGGTACGGTGGTGGCCACGACCAGCTTCTCGGGACGCATGAAGTCGTTCTCTTCGTGGCCGAGGATGTGGCAGTGCCACACGTATTCCCAGCCGAAGTCCTGCGGGGCATTGGAGTAGCCAGCGGCCTGGTTGCCGGTCGCGGGATCCGTGGCATTGACAGAAATGTTCGCGGGCTGCAGGACGTCCATCGACCGGAAGCTGTTGGGAATGGCGAAGGGCAGCCGCGGGGACAGGGGCCGGAAGGCGACGATGATGTCTTCCAGCGGGTTCATGCGGACGGTTTCCTTCCAACCGATTTCGTTGGGTTGGGGCAGGCTGACTGCGCCGTCCCAGCCAACACGGTTGACGATCTGCACATCATAGAGGTGGAAGTGCACGGGGTGGGTGTCCACACCGTTGTGGGTGATCTTCCAGATCTGGGTTTCGCCATCATTCAGGACTTCCGTGATGGGATCGCGGTAGCCGAGGGGGATGGTGGTCTGGATGTTGAAGTTGGTGCCGGGGACTTCCACGCCGAGGGTGGCGTTCATCCGGCCGTAGTCGAGCTCGAAGAGCTCCTGGATGGCCTTGTTGAGGAAGGAAGGATTGACCTGGACGCCGTTTTCCGTGGCGATGAAGCCGGGGAGGGCAGGCAGGACGGCATTGGGGTAGAAGCTGAAGTCCTGGATGCGGGCGAAGGAATCCCGGGTGACGGTCCGGTTCAGAGCGCTGTTGTAGGCGATCTGGGGAATGATGGGCAGGTGCTGGTCTTCAGCGAAGGCGCTCGCTGCGGTGGCGGTGCCCGTGAAGGCCGCGTTGAGGGCGGTAACATCAAAGGCCGGGTTCACGCCAGCATTCACCACGACCTGCATGATGGTGCGGGTGTTGGGGCCGAAGCCAGGCAGGGTGGTCGCCGCGCCGCCGGACGTGGTCTGGTCGACATCGCCGGTGTAGTAGTCCAACCGGGAATCGAAGGCGGGCACCGGGGCAGGCGCGTCGTTGTAGAGGATGAGCGTCTTGCCGGCGAAGGCGGAGAAGTCGACGATGACGTCAGCGCGCTCGGCGGGTCCGAGGAAGAGGCCGTGGTTCGTGACGTTGAGCACCACGATGTTGCGGCGGTTGTACTCGTAGTTCACCGGCTGGGCGGGGAGCACCGCGGGAGTCGGGAGGAAGCCGCTCTCGTTGCCGATCTGGATCCAGGACGGGCCAGCCGTGAGGGGATCCGGCACGCCGCCAGCGCGGCCATCGGTGGGCCAAGTGGCCGGCCAGGCGACGTTGGGCGTGGCGGGAACCATCGTGACGTCCTTGCCCGTGGCATCAGCCACAAACCAGGACAGGTTCCACATGCGGTCGTTGGCAGCATTCAAGACGCGGAAGCGGTAGGCCTTGGGATCCACCGTGGTGGTGGGATAGGGCGTGCCGTTGACCAGCGGGGTGTCCATGAAGGCTTCGGGCACCAGGGAGGGATTGGGCGTGCCGGGATAGGTGGTCCCATTGGGATCACCGATGACCGGCTCTTCGCCGTGCACCAGGCCAGCCGCTGCGGTCAGCGGGGGCCAGAACCACGGGCCGTAGTCCCACCGACCCATGGCATTGGCGCCGGAGATGTCGGCAGGGTTCTGGTTGGGCATGTAGACGTGGGGATACCAGAGGGCGCCATCGCCGCCGTACTTGGCCACGTCCCACGTGGGATCGGTGCCGCCGGCGACGCCGACGGTGCCGAGGGTGGTGGTGTCGACGAAGGTCTTGTCCTGGATGATGAGGGGGATGCCATAGCGGTACACGCCAGCAGGATCGCCCTGGTCGGGGAGGATCCCGGCGTTGATGAGCCGTTCATCCGTGGGGCTGGTGATCAGGTAGCCGGCGGCCTCGCCGGCATACACGTTCAGGCGGGTGAGGCCGAACGCGTGATCGTGGTAGAACATCAGGCGGCCGCTCTGCTGGTTGGTCCAGAAGTAGGTGGCGATGCCATCGGTGGGGGTGGCGCCAGCGGCCATGTCGGGCACGTTCTGGAAGACCGCGCCCTTGGGGTAGCTGGTGGTCTCACCGGCGGGGGTGACCCACTGGTGCGGCGTGCCGTCACTGATCCAGGGGCTGAGGCCACCATGGAGGTGGAACTCGGCGCGGTTCTCGGTGAAGGTCTCAGTCCCACCGTTGAGCCCGATGCCGGCGCCCATGAGGGTGGTGTCCACGGGGAGGAAGAGATCGCCGGGGCGACGGCCCGTGGCGGGGTTCACCGGACCGACGGGCAGCATGTTGGTCATCTTCACGCGGACGGGGCGGTCCTTGGTGGCGATGATGACGGGCCCGAGGTACTGAGTGTTGGCACCGGTCGTCGCGTTGGCGACGGACTCAGCGAGCGGGTTCAGATCCTTGTAACCACGGAACTTGGTGGCGTTCAAATCCGTGTGCACCTTCTGGGTGTACTCGGTCACGCCGATTTCGTAGTAGTCCGCTCCGGGATAGGTGATCTTGTCGGGCACGGCCACGGGGATGAAGTTCCCCAGGTTGTTCGGGTGCGCGGCGCTGAGGCCGGGCAGCGTATCAATGAACTTGTGGATGGGCTTGGTGTTGTGCCAGTTGGAGGCGGTGCCGAACATGTAGTCCGGCTGTGCGAGCTGGAAGCCAGGGCCAGGGACGAGCACACTCTGGGGGCCACCGGCCTTGGCCTTCGCGGCGGTCGCTCTGGCAGCGCCGAGAGAAGCCGCGGGGTTGGTGCCCAGGGTCTGGGGATCGACCTTGCCACCCTTGGCCTTGAGGGCCGCCTGCTGGCGCGCGGCTGCGGCTGCCCGCGCGGCGTTCAGCTGGCCACGGCGGTTGGCCCGTTCCACGACGGCGGCACGATCGCCACCGGCCTGGGGGGCCATCGTGCGGTTCTGGCCAGGAGCCTCGGCCGGAGCCTTGGCTGTGGCCGGAGCCGCTGCCTGCGCGCCGAATCCCAGGAGAAGGGACGCGGCCAGCGCGAGCAGTTGTTTGAACCTTGTGAGCATGGTGCACCTCGCTTTGGAGTGAAAAAGAAGAAGGAAGAAGGGAGAGCGCGCAAAAGAACGAGAGGGGAATCGCAGCCAAGCCATTCCAGATGAAAGGAGACCGGGTGCGACAACTTGTCCTAAAGAGAATCCAAGCGTCGGCCGGATACACATTTAGAGGTATGGGTAGATCTACCCATCGACGGGGTAGGAACCATGTAAATTGGAATCAATACAGTGGTTGTGAGACTAAGACTCAACCTTTTGGTCGCTTCGACTCACCACGCGCATCAGAAATAGAGTTCGGCACTCGCCAGGTAGGCGGTGTTGCCCGCCCCACCCACGATCAGGACCTTCCCGTTCGGCAGGGTGGTCGCCGTGTGGAGCTCCCGGATCTCGGCCATAGAACCGGTCGCCGCGCAGAGTCCCGTGCCAGGGTCATACAGCTCGGCCACCGAGAGCAGGGGCGCGGGGCTGCCTGTGCCCACCCCCCCGACGATGAGGACGGTCCCATTGGCCAAGAGGGCAGCCGCGTGGTACTGGCTTCTCGCCGTGACCAGGCTCCCTGAAGCGGAGAAGGTCCCGGCGGACGGATCATAGAGCTCCGTGGCGGTGGTGGTGGCCCCACCCACCACCAGCACCTTGCCGCTCGCGAGGAGCGTGGCCGTGTGATAGGAGCGGGCAGCAGCCAGGACTCCGGTGGCGGCGAAGGTGCCAGTCCCGGGATCGTACAATTCTGCCGTTGCCAGCTTGTTGCCCTGGAAGAATCCGCCAGCGATCAGGACCTTGCCCGTCCCCAGGAGCGTGGCGCTGTGGGTGGCCCGGGGGCTCAAAGGTGCGTTGGCCGTGGTGGTGAATAGTCCCGTACTTGGATCGTAGATCTCGGCACTTGCGACGTAGGTGGTTGCCCCATTGCGCCCCGATACGATCAGGACCTTTCCACCCTGCAGCAGGGTTGCGGAATGGTCGGACCGGGCTGCCTGCAGGCTGCCTGTGGTGGGGGTGAAGGTTCCGGAAGTGGGATCATAGACCTCGGCAGTGGCCGTGGTCGTGACGAAATTGACGCCCCCGGCGATCAGGACCTTGCCGTCGGCCAGGAGCGTGGCGGTGTGGTGATCGCGGGCGGTGGTGAGCGGGCCCGTCGCGGTGAACAAGCCGGTGGCTGGATCATAGAGCTCGGCACCACTCATGCTGTTGCCGTTGAATCCTCCGACGATCAGCACCTTGCCATTCTGCAGCAGGGTGGCGGTGTGGGAGTACCGGCCGTTGGTCAGGCTGCCGGTGGCGGTGAACGTGCCGGGCCCGGCCAGGCTGACGGTGAGGATGGCCGCCGCGCTGGTGACGCTGGCGGTCGTGGCATCCACGACCTGGACCGTGAAGCTGCCGCCATTGTCTGCGAGGGCGGTGGCAGGGGTGGTGTAGGACGCCGAGGTGGCCCCGGGGATGGCGACGCCGCCGAGCAGCCACTGGTAGGAGAGTGTTCCGGTGCCAGTGGCCACCACGGTGAAGGTGGCCGTCTGGCCCACCAGGACCCACTGGCTCGCGGGCTGGGTGGTGATGGCAAGGGTGACCGGATCATTGACGGTGATGCTGATCGAGGCGGTGGCACTGCCGGCACTGTTGGCACCCGTCACGGTGTAGGTGGCGGTGGCGGTCGCCAGCGTGGGCGTCCCCGTGATCACCCCCGAGCTGGCGTTGAGGGCCAGGCCTGCGGGAAGCGCCGGGCTGACGGAATAGGAATCGATGCTGCCGCCACTGTGGGTGGGGTTGTTGGCCGGTATGGCCGTCCTGGTGGTGTACACGGCGGGGTTGGAGCTGTAGACGAGGCCTGTGGGCGCCTCGGCCACATCCTTGCAGCCCGTGACCAGCATGGCCAGCCCGAGCAGCATTGCCGACAGCCCACACCGGACCCGTTGCATAAATACCTCAATCAGCGGAAGACGACATCACCCAGAAGGATATCCCAAGTGGGCAGCCAGCCCAGTCTCAGTGGGTCACCCATTCGCTTTTCCGGACCAGTCGCGGCTCCGGGCCCGGGCTGAGCTGCATGATGTAGCAGCCCTTGGAGGCGTACCGCTGACCCGGTCCGAAGCTCAACCGGAGGTAGTCCGGAAGCACCTGGTCGCGCTGCATCCCGATGCGGTCCATGAAATTATCCCGGTAATAGTTTCGATCCATGTCCATGAGCCCCTGGATCAGGATCTGGATCATCGAGTAGGTCCGGGTGGCGATGCGGGTCTCGGGGTTCCGGTTCGTGAAGCCCGCGAACAAGCTGTTGGCGTACTTGGAGACATTTGGTTCCACCTGGGGATCCCGATACGGGTAGGTCAGCCAGGTGAAGGGCCTCGCCTGCTCGGGCAATTTGTAAATCTGCGCGCCAAGGCGACTGGATGCCAGGAACACGAACTTGGGCATCTCAGGGCGGCCCGCCAGGTCCCCAAGGGCCTCAAAGCAGCTCGCATCCGTCCACAGCAGGACCGCGGTGGGTTGCTCCCGCTGCAGGATGGCGCCCAACGTTACCGCATCCACTTGCTCTCCCTTGCCGAGGCGGATTTGCTTGGCCACCCCAAGTCCCAGTTCCTGCCAGGTCTCCCGGAAGCCAGCGGAGAGATCGCGGCCCTCCGGGCCCTCCTGGACGATCTGCAGGACACGTTCAGTAGCCGCGCGTTCGTCCAGGCTCTGGAGGTACCTGGCGGCCGCCTGGCCCTCCTGGTAGTAACCCTTGGAGAAGTACTGGGTGTACCAGTCGGTCTCAGAGACCACCGGCAGGTCGGTGAGGGGGAAGAGGCAGGGCAGCCTGTGGTTCTCACAGAAGGTGTGGATGGGTCTCCACTCTCCGTAGGAAATCCCGCCCAGCAGCGCGAACACGGGTTCCTTTGCCAGGTAGGCCGACAGCTGCCGGTCCCAGGTTTCGGGCGCGCCCTTCAGCCGCCAGACCGACAACGACAGCTTCCGGTAGGCACCGCTCATTTCACTGCCGCCGGGCGCGAGGTACATCCGGTTGCCGAACCCACTGGAGAGCTGGTTGTGCCGGGCCACATAGTTGTTCATGGGCGCGAGCATGGCCTCCTGATCTTCGGGGCGGACTTCCTCCGTGATGACCGTGGCGAACCGGATGGTGGTGGCATCCACGCCGGGGGACCACTCCGCCGACAGGTTTCTCAGGTAATGGACCAGGACGGCCATGTCCTTGTCCTTGAGTTCATAGCGTGGCATGGCCGCGTGCAGCTCGTAGCCGGAGGGATCGATGCCGACGCGGATGACGCGGGCCAGCGCCGGATCCGTGTAGGCAGGCCGAGCCTGCGGGTTCTGGAGCTTCAGCTCGGCCCGCTCTTCAGGACTGAGGTTGGGGAATTTCCAGTACCTCGGCTGGGCAAGCTTGGCGCCATTGGTGGGTAGGGTCACGATGCCCCCTTCCCAGGACCCAAGCCCCCCGCGCAGGTGGCAGCTCGCGCAGCTGAACGAGGTACCTGCCACGGGCACATCCGTGCTGACGACGGACTGCATGGGCTCACCCGAGGGGAGGATGCCTTCCCGGTACATGCGCTCACCCAGGGCCAGGGCCTTGGCTTCAGGAAGGCCCGCGATGGTCTTCGGCTTCTTGTCCCGCGCCAGAGCGGGCGGCGCCAGCAGCAGGCTGAGGCCCAGGATCCCGGCCAGGATCCGCCCGAAGGAGTTCGACCACCCCGCCCCGCTCACAGGATCCCCACTTTCTTGCATTCATCCATGAACTCGGAGGAGCTCATCAGGCCGAAAAGGCGCACCCACTGCCCGGTCTTGGGATCCCGGATCAGGGTCAGGGGGTAGTGCAGCATCTTGTTGGGGATGTAGGCATTGAAGGCGTGCATCACCTTGTCGATGTCCTCCCGCTTTCCGGTGAGGAAATCCCAGCCTGGCTTGGCGCGGTACCGCTTGAGGTAGTCGCGCATCACCTTGGGCGTATCGTTCTCCGGATCGATGGAGATGGAGATGAGACGGGCCTTCGCGGCCTGGCCCGGCAGTTTCAGCTGGAGGTTGGCGTAGCCCGCCGACAGGACGGGGCAGATGGTCGTGCAGGTCCCGAAGATGAAGTCGACGATGATGGGGTCGTTGGTCTCCAGCAGGGTCTTCAGCTTCACCTTGGTCCCATCCTGGTTCACCAGGGTGACATCGGGCACGGTGTAGGCCTCGATGGTCCGTTTGACGGGGGGAGGCGCCTGGGCCGAGAGGCTGCTGGCCAGGGCGGCGCAGATTCCAAACAGCAATCCGGCCGTGTGCCACATGCGTCGAGTCATGCCTGGTTCCTCCCGATGATCGCCTGGTGAATGACGGCCGCAGGATGAGGGCCGACGACCGTGGACTGATTTTACGCAGCCCCCGCGGAATCCGTTCAATTCCCGGAGCGGAACCCGGCCCAGATGCAAACGGCCCGCCGAAGCGGGCCGTTCTGGACTACATGGTTCTACTACCTACAGGTCCTCGCCGTCGATCTCGGTCATGCCCTGGAGCTCTTCGACGTGCTGGGCCATGCGGGCGTATTCGTCGTCGAAGTCCTCGCCACCCTGGAACTCGTTGAGGCTGGGCTCGGGGTACTCGCCCTCCTCGATGTCGAGGTTCCGGTAGTGGGCCATGCCGGTGCCGGCGGGGATCAGGCGGCCCAGGATCACGTTCTCCTTGAGCCCGCGCAGGTAGTCCACGCGGCCTTCGAGGGCGGCCTCGGTGAGGACGCGGGTGGTCTCCTGGAAGCTGGCGGCCGAGATGAAGCTTTCGGACGTGAGCGCGGCCTTGGTGATGCCCAGCAGCAGGGGCTCACAGGTGGCGGGCTGGCCGCCATCCTTGAGGGCCTGCTCGTTGATCTCCTTGAAGCGGTGCTTGTCGACCTTCTCCTCGACGATGAGCGGGGTGTCGCCCACGTCGGTGATGAGGACCCAGCGCAGCATCTGGCGGATGATCACCTCGATGTGCTTGTCGTTGATGACCACGCCCTGGGCCCGGTAGACCTCCTGGACCTCGTTGACGAGGAAGGCCTGGAGGGCACGATCGCCCTGGACCTTGAGGAGATCGTGGGGGCTGACGGCACCCTCGGTGAGCTTCTCGCCGGCGCGGATCTCGTCGCCGTCCTGCACCTGGATGTGCTTGCCGCGGGGGATGAGGTACTCGCCCTTCTCGCCCGTCTCCGACTCCACGACCACCTTCTGGTTGCCGCGGACCCGGTTGCCGTACTTCGCGATGCCGGTGACTTCGCTGATGATGGCGGGTTCCTTGGGCTTGCGGCCTTCGAAGAGCTCGGTCACGCGCGGCAGGCCGCCCGTGATGTCGCTGGTCTTGGCCTGCTGGCGGCTGGTCTTGGCGATGACGTCGCCGGGCAGCAGCTCCTGGCCCTCTTCCACTTCGATGTAGGCGCCGGTGGGGATGTTGTAGCGCTTGAGCACCTTGTGGTTGTCCCCCTTGATGTTGATGTGGGGGTGGATCTTGTCGTCGGTGGGATCGATGACCTTCTTGCGGAAGTTGCCGGAGATCGGATCCTTCTCTTCCTGGTAGGAGACGTTGACTTCGAATTCCTTGAAGTCGGCGACGCCACCCACTTCGGTGAGGAGCACGTCGTTGTACGGATCCCACTCGGCCATCACGGTGCGGGGTTCGACCGCTTCCTTGTCCTTGACCCTGAGAATGGCGCCGGAGGTGATCTTGTAGCGCTCACGCTCGTTGCCGTCCTCGTCGGTGACGAGGATGTAGCCGTTCCGCGTGAGGGCCACGGTCTCGCCCTTGCGGTTGACGACGGTCTTCTTCTGGTCCTTGGTGTTGTCCAGGCCCTCGTAGCGCACGATGCCCGCGATCTGGGCCTCGTGGGTGCTCTTTTCGGAGGTGCGGCTGGCCGCGCCACCGACGTGGAAGGTTCGCATGGTGAGCTGGGTGCCGGGCTCGCCGATGGACTGGGCGGCGATGACGCCGACCGCCTCGCCGAGGTCCACCAGGCGGCCGGTGCTGAGGTTCAGGCCATAGCACTTGGCGCAGATGCCCCGGCGGGCCTCGCAGGTGAGGGTGGAGCGGATCTTGACCTTGGGGATGCCGCTGGTCTCGATCGTGAACGCCAGTTCCTCGGAGAGGAGGGTGCCGGCGGGGGCGATGGTCTTGGCGGCATCGTAGGGATCCACGATGTCCTCGAGGCAGACGCGGCCCATGATGCGGTCGCGCAGGCGGGACCGGATGGTGCCGTCGCTGTTGACGATGGCCTCGACCTCGATGCCGTTGATGGTCTCGCAGTCATCCTCGTTGACGATGACGTCCTGGGCCACGTCCACCAGCTTGCGGGTGAGGTAGCCGGAGTCGGCCGTCTTCAGCGCGGTATCCGCGAGGCCCTTGCGGGCGCCGTGGGTCGAGATGAAGTAGTCGAGGACGGAGAGGCCTTCCTTGAAGTTGGCCGTGATCGGGGTCTCGATGATGTCGCCGCTGGGGCGGGCCATGAGGCCGCGCATGCCGGCAACCTGGCGGATCTGGGTCTTGGAACCACGGGCGCCGGAGTCGGCCAGGATGTAGATCGAGTTCAGGAACTCGCCGGTCTCGTTGCGCTTTTCCAGTTCCTTCATCATGTCGCCAGCCACCTGGTCGCTGGTCTTGCCCCAGACTTCCAGGATGCGGTTGTAGCGCGTGGAGGCGTCGAGGCGGCCCTCGTAGGATTCCTTTTCGATGGCGCGGACTTCATCCGAGGCGGTCTTGAGGAGCTTGGCCTTGGAATCGGGCACGACGAGATCGTCGATGCCCACGGACACGCCGGCCTTCATGGCCCACATGAACCCGGTGTCCTTCATGGCATCCAGCATGCGGATCGTGACTTCCGGTCCGTTCAGCTTGTAGGCGCGGTTCACGAGGGAGAGCAGGCCCTCCTTCTTGAGCAGGCCGTTGATGAAGGGCACTTCCTCGGGCAGGCTGCGGTTGAAGAGCACGCGGCCCACGGTGGTGGTCTTGAGCTGATTCTTCACGGTCTCGGCGGGCGCCTCGAAGACCTCCTGCTCGGAGTTCTTCTTGGGATCCTTCGCATGCCAGGCCTCGGTGTCCACCCACTCGCCGGTGTGGCGGATCTGGATGATGGCGTGGGTATCGACCACGCCGGCCTCGTGGGCCGACACCACGTCATTGACGTTGGCGAAGACCATGCCCTCACCCCGGCGGCCGATGCGCTTCTTGGTCAGGTAGTAGCCACCCAGCACGATGTCCTGGGAGGGCACCACGTTGGGGCGGCCGTTGGCGGGGTTGAGGATGTTCTGGGTGGACATCATCAGCACCTTGGCCTCGATCTGGGCCATGGGGCTGAGGGGGACGTGCACGGCCATCTGGTCGCCGTCGAAGTCGGCGTTGAAGGCGGTGCAGACGAGGGGATGCAGGCGGATGGCCTTGCCTTCGACCAGCACGGGCTGGAAGGCCTGGATGCCAAGACGGTGCAGGGTCGGGGCGCGGTTCAGCAGAACCGGGTGGTCCTTGATGACCTCTTCCAGCACGTCCCAGACCTCGGGACGGCCCTCCTCGACCATCTCCTTGGCCTGGCGGATGGTGGCCGCGTAGCCCTTGTGCTCGAGCCGGTTAAAGATGAAGGGCTTGAAGAGCTCCAGCGCCATCTTCTTGGGCAGGCCGCACTGGTGCAGCTTGAGGTCGGGGCCCACCACGATGACGGAGCGGCCCGAGTAGTCCACGCGCTTGCCGAGCAGGTTCTGGCGGAACCGGCCCTGCTTGCCCTTGAGGGCGTCGCTGAGGGACTTGAGGGGGCGGTTGCTGACGCCACGAAGGAGGCGGCCGCGCTTGCCGTTCTCGAAGAGCGCGTCGACCGCTTCCTGCAGCATGCGCTTTTCGTTGCGCACGATGACGTCGGGGGCCTTGAGCTCGAGGAGCTTCTTGAGGCGGTTGTTCCGGTTGATGACGCGGCGGTACAGGTCATTGAGGTCGGAGGTGGCGAAACGGCCGCCGTCGAGGGGCACCAGGGGGCGCAGCTCGGGGGGCAGCACGGGCACCACGTCCAGGATCATCCACTCGGGCTTGTTGCCGGAGCGGTGGAAGGACTCGGCCACCTTGAGGCGCTTGGCGACCTTGCTGCGCTTCTGGGTGGAGGTTTCCTTCTTCATCAGGTCGCGGAGCTCGATGGTGAGGGCTTCGATGTCGACCTGCTTGAGCAGCTCCTTGATGGCCTCGGCGCCCATCTGGGCCTTGAAGCCTTCGCCGTGCAGGCTGCGGTACTCGCGGTACTTGTCCTCGTTGAGGATCTCGCCTTCCTTCAGGGTGGTGCCGCCGCTCTCGGTGACCGTGTAGGCCTCGAAGTAGAGCACGCGCTCCAGGTCCTTGAGGGGGATGTCCAGCAGGTAGCCGATGCGGCTGGGGACGCCCTTGAAGAACCACACGTGGCTGACGGGGCTCGCCAGCTGGATGTGGCCCATGCGCTCGCGGCGCACGGACTTCTTGGTGACTTCGACGCCGCACTTGTCGCAGGTAACGCCTTTGAACTTCTGCCGCTTGTACTTGCCGCAGAGGCATTCCCAGTCGTTCACGGGCCCGAAGATGCGGGCGCAGAAGAGGCCGTCGCGCTCGGGCTTCAGGCTGCGGTAGTTGATGGTCTCGGGCTTGGTGACTTCGCCCTTGGACCAGGAACGCATCTTGTCCGGGCTGGCCAGGGACACCCGGATGCATTCATAGGCGTTGATGTTCTGCTGCTCTGGATACATGTGGACCTCTCAAGTATTCGTCGGAAACGGAAGCGGAAACGAGATCAGCCCTCGATGGAGAAGGCAGCGGGTTCTTCTTCCGCCATGGCCGGGTCCAGCTCTTCGCGGGTGAGCATCTCGACATCGATGCACAGCGCGTTGAGTTCCTTCTTGACGACGTTGAAGCTCTCGGGGAGGCCGGGATCCTTGATGGTCTCGCCCTTGATGATGGCCTGGTAGATCTGGGTGCGGCCGTGCATGTCGTCGGACTTGTAGGTGAGGAGTTCCTGCAGCACGTGGGCCGCGCCGTAGGCTTCCAGCGCCCAGACTTCCATCTCGCCGAAGCGCTGGCCACCGAACTGGGCCTTGCCGCCGAGGGGCTGCTGGGTGATGAGGCTGTAGGGCCCAATGCTCCGGGCGTGGATTTTGTTGTCGACGAGGTGGTGCAGCTTGAGCATGTAGACGCAGCCCACGTTCACGGGCTGCTCGAAGGCCTCGCCGGTCATGCCGTCATAGAGCCGGGTCTTGCCGGTGACGTCGGGGCCCAGCTTGTTGTTCTTCTCCCAGGCCTGGACGAGGAAGCCCTTGATGTCGGCTTCCCGGGCGCCGTCGAAGACGGGCGTGGAGAAGTGGACGCCGAGGGTCTTGCCGGCCCAGCCGAGGTGGCACTCAAGCACCTGGCCGATGTTCATACGGGAGGGAACGCCCAGGGGGTTCAGCACGATGTCCACGGGACGGCCATCGGGCAAGTAGGGCATGTCCTCCACGGGAAGGATGCGGCTGACCACGCCCTTGTTGCCGTGGCGGCCGGCCATCTTGTCACCGACCTGCAGCTTGCGCTTGACGGCCACGTAGCACTTGACGGTCTTGAGCACGCCGGGCATGAGCTCGTCGCCCTTCAGCAGGCGCTCCATGCGCTCGTTCAGGATGTCGCGCAGGACCTTGAGCTGGCTCTCGGTGCGATCGAGGATGTCCAGCACCTCGGCATTGATGCGGTTCTTGGCGGCGGCCACCGAGACCTGGCGGAAGCGGTGGTAGGGCACGGCCTCCAGCATGTTCTGGGTGAGCTTCTTGCCCTTGGGCAGCAGCTCCTTGCCCTTGTCGTCGCTGAGGACCTCGTCGAGCTCCTTGCCCTTGAGCAGGGTCACGACCTTCTTCTTGGCCTCGGCGCGGATGATGCGCTCCTCGTCGGAGAGATCCTTCTCCCACTTGGCCATCTGGTCGCGCTCGATCTGCTGGGTGCGCAGATCCTTCTCCTGGCCCTTGCGGGTGAAGACCTTGATGTCCACCACGGTGCCTTCGATGCCGGGGGGCACGGTCAGGCTGGCGTCCTTCACGTCGCTGGCCTTCTCGCCGAAGATGGCGCGGAGCAGCTTCTCCTCGGGGGACAGGATGGTCTCACCCTTGGGCGTGACCTTGCCCACCAGGATGTCGCCGTGCTTGACGGTGGCGCCGGTGCGGATGATGCCGCTGTCGTCGAGGTTCTTGAGGGCCTCTTCCCGGACCTGGGGGATGTCGCGGGTGATCTCTTCGGGGCCGAGCTTGGTGTCGCGGGCGTGGACCTCGAATTCCTCGATGTGGATCGTGGTGTAGAGGTCTTCCTTCACGACGCGCTCGGAGATCAGGATCGCGTCCTCGAAGTTGTAGCCGCGCCAGGGCATGTAGGCCACGACGAGGTTGCGGCCCAGGGCCAGCTCGCCGTGATCGGTGCAGGGGCCGTCGGCGAGGATCTGGGCCTCGGTGACGTACTCGCCCTTCTTCACCAGCGGGGTCTGGTTGAGGCAGGTGTTCTGGTTGCTGCGGGCGAACTTCACCAGGGTGTAGATGTCCACGCCGGATTCGATGCCCTCGGTCTCGGGATCGTCCTCGACGCGCACCACGATGCGGTTGGCGTCCACGGACTCGACGATGCCGGAGCGGCGGCAGACCACGCAGGCGCCGGAATCCTTGGCGGCCACGAACTCCATGCCGGTGCCCACGATGGGGGCCTCGGTGCGGATGAGGGGGACGGCCTGGCGCTGCATGTTGGCGCCCATGAGGGCGCGGTTGGCGTCATCGTTCTCGAGGAAGGGGATGAGGCTGGCGGCCACGGAGACCACCTGCTTCGGGCTCACGTCCATGAGCGTGACCTTGTCGCGGGAGACGATCTTGGTCTCGCCGGCGACGCGGACGGTGACGTCCTCGTCCTGGATGGCGCCGTCCTTGTCCACGCGGACGTTGGCCTGGGCGATGACGTGCTCGTCCTCTTCCCACGCGGACAGGTAGAAGGCGTGCATCTCATACTTGGCGGGGCGCTTGCCGGCCTTGACCAACTTCTTGTTCTCGGTCTCCAGATCCTCGAGGCGCACCACTTCCATGTAGCCCAGCTTGGAATCGCCCACGCTGGTGACCTTGGCGAAGTGGACGATCTTGCCGTTCTCCACCTTGAGGTAGGGGCTTTCGATGAAGCCGAACTCGTTGATGCGGGCGTAGCAGGAGAGCGAGCTAATGAGGCCGATGTTCGGGCCTTCCGGCGTCTCGATGGGGCAGATGCGGCCGTAGTGGGAGGTGTGCACGTCGCGCACCTCGAAGCCGGCACGGTCGCGGCTCAGGCCGCCGGGTCCGAGAGCGGAGAGGCGGCGCTTGTGGGTGATCTCGGAGAGGGGGTTGGTCTGGTCCATGAACTGGGAGAGCTGGCTGCTGCCGAAGAACTCCTTCATGGCCGCGATGACCGGCTTGCTGTTGATCAGGTCGTGGGCCTGCACGGGATTGTTGGGATCCTGCGCGATGCTGAACTTCTCCTTGATGGCCCGCTGCACGCGCACGAGGCCGACGCGGAAGCCGTTCTCGAGCAACTCACCCACGGACCGCACGCGGCGGTTGCCCAGGTGGTCGATGTCGTCGGCGCGGACCGGGGCGATCTCGCCGATGTCCTGGCGGGTGGTGTCGTACTTCTTCAGGCGCAGCAGGTAGTGGATGGTCTGGATGAAGTCGTCCGTGCCCAGGATGCGGTATTCCAGGTCGGTGCTCAGCGCCAGCTTGGCGTTGATCTTGTGGCGGCCCACCTTGCTGAGGTCGTACTTCTGGGGATCGAAGAACATGCCGAACAGGAGCTTCTTGCTGGATTCCAGCGTGGCGGGCTCACCGGGACGGATCTTCTTGAAGAGCTCCTTGGCGGCCTCTTCGCTGTCCTCGGTGTGGTCCTTGGCGAGGGTCTCGGAGAAGACCTTGCCGGTGGCGTCGGCCTCGGGGAAGCAGACGTCGAAGGACTGCACGTCGTTGGCCAGGAACATCTCGAGGTGGGTCTGGAGGAAGGGCTCGTTGGCCTCCATGAGCACCTCGCCGGTGCCCATGTTCACGATGTCCTGCAGGAGGACGGCGCCGTCCAGCATCTCGCGGGACACGGGCACGTCCTTGATCCCGGCCTTCTCCATCTGGTCGAGGAGGCGGCGGGTGATCTTCTTGTCCTTGGCCAGCACCACTTCCTTGGTCTTGGGGTGCTTCACGTCCTCTTCAGTCTTCTTGCCCTGGAGGTGCTCGCCCACGGCGACCGTGAGCTTGCCCTTCTTGAGGAAGAAGGTCGCCGGGGTGTAGAAGTGGCGCAGCATGGGCTCATTGGCGTTCAGGCTCTCGCTGAAGAGGCCCAGGGCGCGCATGAAGGTGGCGCCCAGGAACTTGCGCTTGCGGTCGATGCGGGCGTAGAGCAGGCCCTTGGCATCCAGCTCGAACTCGATCCAGGAACCGCGGTAGGGGATGATCTGGGCGCTGTAGAGGCTCTTGTCCGGGGCGATGCTGAAGAAGACGCCGGGGCTGCGGTGCAGCTGGCTCACGATCACGCGCTCGGTGCCGTTGATGATGAAGGTGCCGCGGTCGGTCATGATCGGCAGGTCGCCGAAGTAGACTTCCGAATCCTGGCTCTGCTTGAAGCGGCGGTTGCCCTTGTCATCCTTGTCGAACTGGTTGAGGCGCACGCGGATCTTGAGGGGGGCGGCCATGGTGGAGCCGCGCTCCACGCACTCGTCCATGCCCATCTTCTGCTTCATCGCGACGGGCTCCTGGCACACGTCACAGATGGTCGCGGCGTTCTTGTTGCGGGTGCCGCACTTGGGGCAGTCGACCGTGGGATCCTTCGGGTGGTCCGACACGATGCTGTGGCCGCAGTGCTTGCACTGGGTGCGGAGGTGCTCGAGGCCCAGGTACTTCTCGCACTTGCAGGCCCAGTGGCCCACGGTGTAGTCGAGGAACTCGACTTCGAGGTTGGCGTCGGTGCCGTCGGGGTTCTTGCCGTTGTGCACGGGGAACATGGACTCGAACACGGCCTTGAGGCCGCGGGTCTCCCGCTCGCTGTGCAGCAGGTTCATCTGGAGAAATTCGTCGTAGCTCCGCTTCTGGATGTCGATCAGGTTCGGGATGGGAACCAGGGACCGGATCTTGGAGAAGTTGTGGCGCTGGCGGTAGATGTTCTGCTGAACACTCATGGTTCGCTCCAGGTAAAGTTGGCGGAACCTTCTATGGACGGCACGCGGCACGGCATTTCACAGCTGCGGGCCTTGAGCAAAGACGGCTTTGTCCCAGGGCTGGAAGCCCCGGTACGGGATTACGTGAGGTGGTGCGGGGTGCCCCGGTACGAACCGATGGCCACCCTGCCACCCAGCGGTGGAAGGTGCGGCCCAGGAACGAGGATGGCGCTGCGACGGCGGGCGTTTGGCAACCAGGGGCCTTTATGAAGGCGGTCCATCCGGGAGTCCGGACGGAAGGAATAATCGTACCATATCCAGACAGAACCGCAAAGCGTAAGGTGCGAGAGGCACCCCACGCTTTGCGTTAATGCTGCGATAAAAGCTACTTGATCTCGACCTTGGCGCCAGCGGCCTCGAGCTTTTCCTTGATCTTGGCAGCTTCGTCCTTGGCCACGCCTTCCTTGACGGCCTTGGGAGCGCCATCGACCAGGTCCTTGGCTTCCTTGAGGCCCAGGCCGGCGACGATCTCGCGGACGGCCTTGATGACGTTCAGCTTGTTGGCGCCGGCGTCCATGAGCATGACGTTGAATTCCGTCTGCTCTTCCACGGCGGCGGCCGGGGCGCCAGCGCCAGCGGCGGGGGCAGCGGCGGCGGCGGCGGACACGCCGAAGCGGTCCTCGAGGGCCTTGACCAGGTTCGCCAGGTCAAGGACGGTCATGGTTTCGATTTCAGCGATGAGCTGATCGGCAGTGAGAGCCATGATGGCCTCCTAAAATTCGAAATGGGGTTTTGGATTCGGGGTTGGGGTGCTACTCGCCGGCCTTCTGCTTGCGGATGCCATCGAGGGCGACCGCCAGACCGGAGATGGGATAGGTCATGAGGTAGAGCAGCTTGGCGATCAGCACATCGCGGCTGGGCAGCTCGGCCAGGACCTGGAGCTGCTTGGCGTCGATCAGCTTGCCATCCATGACGCCGGCCTTGAAGGTCGCCGCGGGATTGTCCTTCAGGAAGCCATTGATGGCCTTGGCCATGGCAACGACGTCGTCGTTGGTGGTGGCGATGGCGCTGGCGCCCTTGAAGGAACCGCCCAGGGCCTCGAAGGACGTATCCTTCACGGCCAGGCGGAGCAGGGTGTTCTTGCTGACACGATACTGGGCCTTGCTCTCGCGGACGCTCTTGCGGAAGGCGGTGTCCTTCTCGACCACGAGGCCCTTGAATTCGATCACGACGGCCGAGGTGGCGGACGCGAAGGTTTCCTTGAGTTCGGCGACTTCGGCGAATTTCTTGGTCTTTTCCATGGTCAGCCTCCTACTTCTCAACACTGGTGTTGAGGGTGACCGAGGGGCCCATGGTGGAGGCGATGTAGATCGTCTTCACGTATTTCCCCTTTGCCGTGGCGGGCTTGGCCTTGTGGACGGCATCGATGAGGGCCTTGGCGTTCTCTTCCAGCTTCTCGACGCCGAAGGAGAGCTTGCCGACGCCAGCGTGGATGATGCCGGTCTTGTCGACGCGGTATTCCACCTTGCCGGCCTTGATCTCCTTGATGGCCTTGGCCACGTCGAAGGTCACGGTCCCGGTCTTGGGGTTGGGCATGAGGCCGCGGGGACCGAGCACTTTGCCCAGTCGGCCGACGCCCTTCATCATGTCGGGGGTCGCGACGAGGGCATCGAAGTCGAGGAATCCGCCGGCGATCTTCTCGACCAGCTCGTCCCCGCCCACGATCTCGGCGCCCGCAGCTTCCGCTTCCTTGATCTTCTCGCCGCCTGCGATCACAGCCACACGCATGGTCTTGCCCGTTCCGTGGGGCAGGACGATGGTGCCGCGGACCATCTGGTCCGCGTGGCGGGGATCCACTCCGAGCCGCATGTGCACTTCCACCGTCTCGTCGAACTTGGCGAATGCCGTGTCCTTCACGATGGTGAGAGCGTCCTTCAGCTCATAGGGGCGATCTTCGATCTTGGCCGCGGCAGCCCGGTACTTCTTTCCAGGTTTTGCCATAGTGGCTCCATTCGAACAATCTCCCGCGATGTCGGTCGCGGTGGCCGGGATCGCCGCACGACGCGGCTTTCCAACAAAAAACGAGAATCAACAACAGGGTTCGCGCGGGCTTGGGACCCACGCGAGAGAGAATGGCCTAATCGATGACGTCGACGCCCATGGAGCGGGCGGAGCCGGCGATGGAACGGACGGCGGCCTCGAGGCTGCCGGCGGTGAGGTCGGGCATCTTGACCTTGGCGATCTCGGCGAGCTGGGCCTTGGTGATCTTGCCGACCTTGGTCTTGTTGGGCGTGGCGCTGCCCTTGTCCAGGCCGAGCTTCTTCTTGATGAGCACGGCGGCGGGCGGGGTCTTCAGGATGAAGCTGAAGCTGCGGTCGGCGTAGACGGTGATGACGACGGGCAGCGTGGTGCCCTTCTCGACCGCGCCCACGGACTTCGCGTTGAACTGCTTCACGAACTCCATGATGTTCACGCCGTGCTGGCCCAGGGCCGGACCGACGGGAGGTGCCGGGGTGGCCTCGCCCGCGGGCAGCTGCAGCTTGATGTAGCCAGTGATCTTCTTTGCCATGGGGATGCTCCCGCGGGGGATTCCGGCACATGCCGGCGACGTCCGCCTTGAGGGTGGGGATCCTGGGGACCCGCCAACCGGGGTTGAAAAGGTCCCGGCCGAAAGAGGCCGGGACTGGAAAGTCTACCAAAAGGACCTCGAAAAGTCCTTAGGAGATATGGAAACCCTACCGTTTTTCGACCTGGATGAAGTCCAGCTCGACGGGGGTGGATCGGCCGAAGACGGTCACCATGACCTTGATGGTGGAGCGCTCCTCGTGGATCTCCTCCACATCGCCCTCGAAGTTGGCGAAGGGGCCATCGATGATGCGGACCTTCTCGCCCTTCTCGAAGTGGTACTTGGGCTTGGGCTTCTCCTGGGTCTCTTCGGTGTGGTGCATGATCTGCCGGACTTCCTCGTCCGTCAGGGGCGTGGGCCGCTTCTTGTTGGCCCCCACGAAGCTCGTGACCTTGGGCGTGTTCCGGACCAGGTGCCAGTCGGCATCGGCCATCTCCACGGAGCCATCGGGCTTGCGCTCGACCTGGATCTGCACGAGCAGGTAGCCGGGGAACGACTTGCGCTTCTTGACGACGCGTTCCTTCTTGCCGGACTTGGCGTCGACCTTCATCTCCTCGTAGGTCTCCTCGGGGATCTGGATGTCGCCGAAGCTGTCCTGCCGCTCCTCCATCTGGATGCGCTGGCGGAGATGCTCCATCACCTTGGCTTCATAGCCGGAGTAGGTGTGGATGATGAACCACTTCAGTTCGCGGCCCTGAGGCTGGGCCGTGGCGTCCTGCGGGGTGTCCTGGGGAATGCTCACGAGATCGGTCATGCCTGCCTCCGCTTCAGCGAGTCTTCAGGAAGAAGTACGCGAAGCCCTTGGAGAGAACCCAATCCACGGACCAGAGGAAGGCCCCCACGAACACCGAAACGACGACCACCGTCCAAGCGGAGGTCATCACCTTCTCCTTGGTGGGCCAATCCACCCGGTCGAGTTCGGCGAAGAGATCCTTGGCCTGCTGCTTGATGGCACCGATCACGATGGACCCCGTGGAATGGACGTCGATCAGAAAAACCTGGCCCCGAGCGGGAGCGCCGGGGCCGGGAAGTGGCAGGGGAGACAGGGTTCGAACCCGCGACCTGCGGATTTGGAGTCCGCTGCTCTACCAGCTGAGCTACTCCCCTGTGGGACCGCCCGGCGACTGGTGGCGCCGGGCGGGGAACCCTTGGATCCCGAGCCCTACTTGGACTCGCGATGGATCTTGTAACCACCACAGAAACGGCAGAACTTGTTGAATTCAAGCTTGCCCGTGGTGGTCTTCTTGTTCTTGGTGGTGCTGTAGTTCTTGCGTTTGCATTCCTGGCACTGCAGGTGAACGATGTCGCGCATGGTGACCTCCTAAGTCGGAGGGCGGATCGGCCTTAGGCCAGGATCTCGCCCACGTTGCCGGCGCCCACCGTGCGACCACCCTCGCGGATGGCGAACTTCAGGCCCTTGTCCATGGCGATGGGCTGGATCAGCTCAACCGTCAGGGTCACGTTATCGCCGGGCATCACCATTTCGCGGCCGGCCTCGAGCTCGATGGAGCCGGTCACGTCGGTGGTGCGGAAGTAGAACTGGGGACGGTACTTGTTGAAGAAGGGGGTGTGGCGCCCGCCCTCTTCCTTGGTCAGCACGTACACCTGGGCGTTGAACTTGGTGTGGGGGGTGATGCTGCCGGGCTTGGCGAGCACCTGGCCACGCTCCACGTCCTTGCGCTCCACGCCGCGGAGCAGGATGCCGGCGTTGTCACCAGCCTGGCCCTGGTCCAGGGACTTGCGGAACATCTCGACGCCGGTCACGACCTTCTTGACGGTGTCCTTGAGGCCGATGATCTCGATTTCCTCACCGACGCGGACGATGCCCTGCTCGATGCGGCCGGTCACCACGGTGCCGCGGCCGGTGATGGTGAACACGTCCTCGACGGGCATGATGAAGGGCTTGTCGATGGCGCGGGTGGGATCGGGAATGTAGGAATCGACGGCCGCCATGAGCTCATGGATGCACGCGCAGTCGGCGTGATCCGGGGTCTCGGCATGGTCGAGGGCCAGGCGGGCGGAACCCTTGATGATGGGGATATCGTCGCCGGGGTACTGGTAGGAGGACAGCAGGTCGCGGATTTCCATCTCCACCAGCTCGGTGAGCTCGGGGTCGGCGATGTCGACCTTGTTCATGAAGACGACGATGTAGGGCACGCCGACCTGACGGGCGAGCAGGATGTGCTCGCGGGTCTGGGGCATGGGGCCGTCCGTGGCGGCGACCACGAGGATCGCGCCGTCCATCTGGGCCGCGCCGGTGATCATGTTCTTCACGTAGTCGGCGTGGCCGGGGCAGTCGACGTGCGCATAGTGGCGCTTCTCGGTCTGGTACTCGACGTGGGCCGTGTTGATCGTGATCCCGCGGGCCTTCTCTTCGGGCGCGCTGTCGATCTGGTCGTAGGACTTGGTCTCGCCACCGAACTTCTTGGAGAGCACGAAGGTGATCGCCGCCGTCAGCGTGGTTTTGCCGTGGTCCACATGGCCGATGGTGCCGATGTTGACGTGGGTCTTTGAACGATCGAATTTCTCTTTGGCCACGAATGCCTCCTGAAAGGTGGGAGAGAAGATGAAGGGGAACTGTGCAAAAGGTGGAGCCCACAACCGGGCTTGAACCGGTGACCTCTTCCTTACCAAGGAAGTGCTCTACCACTGAGCTATGTGGGCTTTGAACGCTCCCGCCGCCCGGCGGGTGACTTGACCGTCTTCCGGAGTGGTCCGGACGACGGGGAGGGTGGAGCGGGAAACGGGGTTCGAACCCGCGACATTCAGCTTGGAAGGCTGACGCTCTACCAACTGAGCTATTCCCGCGGTGGAACTCCGAGTACGGGACCCAGCCATCTGGAAGAGCTCCAGGGGACTGGTGCCGAGAGAAGGATTCGAACCTCCGTAACGCGTTGCGTGGCAGATTTACAGTCTGCTGCCATTAACCACTCGGCCATCTCGGCATGCTTGTCCGGCGCCCCTCCCGGGGCTTGTCAAACCTATCCGGGTTGCCCCGGGGAGGCATCCCTTCGAAGCCCCTTGGAGCTTCGTGTCAGGGTCACTGCGAGGCAGGGCTTTCCTGACAGGGAACTCGAAAGGTATCACGGCAACGGGACACCCTCAAGGGGAAACTTCTGAAGTGGGGTGGCTTCGTCGCGCCACCACGCGGAAGAGCGTGACCGCCGCGGCGGCAGACACGTTCAGGCTTTCGATGCCGCCCGGCATGAGGATGTGCAGCAATCCGTCGCAGCGCTCCCGGATCTTCAAATGCAGCCCCTCCCCTTCGGCCCCCAGGACCAGCACCGTGGCACGATCGAAGGGCTCGTCCAGGTAGTCGCGACTGCCCTCGCCCGCCGCCAGGCCGTAGATCCAGGCGCCGACCTCCTTCAGGTCATCCAGGGCGCGGCCGAGGTTCACCACGCGGCACACCGGCACCCGGCCGGCGGTGCCGGCGCTGGCGCGGATCACGGTCTCGTTCACCTGGGCGGATCGCCGTTCCGGCAGCAGCACCCCATCGACGGCGACTGCCGCAGCGGAACGCAGGATGGCCCCCAGGTTGTGCGGATCCGTCACCCCGTCCAGAGCGAGCACCAGGGCCGCATCACCCTTCGTCTTCAGGCGGGCCACCACGTCTTCGAAATCCGTGTATGCGAAGGCTGTGCCCTCGCCCAGGACGCCCTGATGGCGCTGCCCCTGGCTGCGCCGGTCCAGACCCTCCATGGGCTCGCGATGCACGACCACACCTGCGGCGCGGGCTTCGGAGACCAGCTTGGCCACCCGCCCGAAGGCCGCCGGGGCCACCCACAGGGAGTGCAGCTCCCCCCGCGACAGGGCCTCTTCGCAGGCATGGGGGCCGAGGTATCGCAAGGCTAGAACGTCTTCTTGAAACCGAGGGCCAGGAGATGACCCATGCCCTCCATGCGGACGCGGGTGCCGACCGAACGGAATCCGGACCAGCTCCAGACGCCATTCAGGCGGCTGGTGTCCTGGTCTTCGCTCTGCCGGTACTGGTAGCCCAGGTTCAGCTCGCCCCCCCACACCTTGTAGCCGGCGCCGAAGGAGAAGGCCGCCGTGCGCGATCCGCCGAGCAGGGGCTCGGTGCTGCCCTCCTCCACGCTCCGCTGATCCAGAGCCAGGCCGCCACGCAGGGTCCAGAACTTTCCGAGTTCCACTTCCGCAGAGAGGTTCAGGCCCAGGTGCCCCCGGCCCCGGGGCAGGTCGGTCGGCGCCGAGACGGTTCCCGACGGCGTCTCGACCGTGGCGAAGGTAGGCACCCGCAGGCTGGCCGAGGTCCAGCGCAGGTCCGCCTCCCAGGTCATCATCGGGGTGAGGCGGTGGCGCAGGCCGAAGGTGGTCTGCGAGGGGAGTTCCAGAGTGCTCGAGCCCGCCTTGGGGGTGGATCCGGCCAGCAGGACGCTGGCGCGGGCGCTGGCGCCGAGCGGCGCGGTGCTCAGCCCGTCGTTGGCGTAGAAGCCCAGCGGGGCATCCCGGAATTCCGCCTTCAGGCCGAGGTCGCCCTTCAGGCCCGACTGATGGGCGAAGCCCAAGGTCCAGCGCGGGTTGATCGCCCAGCGAACCCCCAGGGAGTAGCTGGGCACCACCTTGTCCCCGCCCTGCCCGATCCGATGTTCCACCAGGCCGTTCACCGCGTTGGAACCCGAGACCGGCTGGGTCGGATCGTTGGGCACATTGAGACGCATGACGCTGCTGGAGTCGTACGAGAGGCGGGCGACGCCCAGGCCGAGTCCCACGGAGAGATTGGGGCTGAGGGTCCAGGCCGATTGGCCTTCCAGACGGCGCGCCGACAGATCGATCCCGTCGCCCAGGTAGCGGCTGGGGGCATTGTCCAGGAGCCTCGAGTGGCGGAGGTAGGGTTCGTCCAGCTTCAGCCCCAGCGTCAGCGTCGGCGACAGGCGGGCAGCCAGGCCGAAGGCCCCGAGGGTCCGGTTCCGGTCGTAGCTGAAGTAGGTCGTCCGGACCGCCGTCTGCTCCGACTCCAGGCTCTGCTGGGTGGATGACATCTCCAGGCCCATGGCCAGGTAGAAGCCCCCCTTCTCCTTGAGGGAGGCGAGCAGCGCGGGATTGGTGGCGGCGGCTTCCAGGCTGTAGCCGTAGGCCACCTGGGCGCCGCTTCGCGAGATGCCCACGGGATCTGCGGCCGGCAGGGCCATGCTCTGGGCGGCCACTGGAAGGGCGGCCAAGCCCACCGCCAGCCCCATCCCGACACTTCCACGAACCAGCTGGACCATACCTGACGCCTCCCGAGACACGCTTCTTGAATGGCTCGAACCCGGGAAGGGTTCAAACCGAAGACTCCAGGATCGCCAAAAGGGCACGAATCACCAAGCGCATTCCGCTCAGGTCAATGCTCAGACTCGCCCATGAAGCGCACCAGCAGGCGATCCACCAGTTCCCAGACCTCCAGCAGGGCCGCCAGGCACATGACGAGGCCGGCCCCCAGGGCGAGCGCCCGGCCCCAGGGCCCCATGACCGCCCGGCAGAGGCCCGGCCACTGCCAGAACAGGGACGGCAGCCTCAGCCGGCCATAGAAGGCCAGGGTCGACAGGAGCATCCCGCCCCACAGCAGGTAGAAGAACCTCAGCGCTCGGAAGAGGACGTCCCAGGCGAAGGGACGGGGTCGGGGGGCAGGCATGGAGGGTTCAGCATACCGTGACCCACTGCTCAGTCATCCCCCGGAAGCTCGATGAAGAAGCGGGTGCCTTCGGTCCAGTTGCTGGTGAACCCCACCACTCCGCCCAGGACCGTCTCGCCCAGCAGCTTCATCCCGTAGGTCCCCAGCCCCCGTCCGCGGTTCGCCTTGGTGCTGAAAGAGCGCTGGAAGACCCGGTCCGCGACCTCGGGGGCCATGCACCCCGGGTTCTCGACGACGAAGCGGGGGCGGCCGGCACGGCGCTCGAACCAGATCCTGGCCAGCCCCCCGGGCGGCATGGCCTCCAGGGCGTTCACCACCATGTTGCTGAGGATCCGGCAGAGGATGCTCGGGTCGGTGCGCAGGCTGCCAGCTTCCGGAGAGATGGGCATCCGGATCAACCGGGAGGCCACGTCCGCACCCAGGGCCACTTCCAGGGCATCAAGCACCCCTGCGCAGGGCACGCGGCGCAGGTCGGGTACCAGCTCGCCGCACTCGGCCTGCAGGAGGCGGCGCTGGGCGTCCACCTCGGCGGTCAGGTGGCCCGCCATGTCGAGCACGTGCCCGGCCACGGAGGTGGCATCGGCCCCGGCGCCCTGGAGGATCTCCGCCCAGCCCTTCAGACCCTGGAGGGAGTTCATGAGGTCGTGGATGAAGATGCGCTCCAGGGTCTCGCGCCGCTTCAGGGCGCTGATGTCCCGGAGGGTGAGCAGGGTCAGGGGGTGCCCTGCCACCACGATGGAGGAGGTCCTCACCGCGAACTCCCGCGCTTCCCAGCGTCCGTCCCGGTGCAGGCTGATCAGGCATTCCCCTCCGGAAGGCTGACCCGTGGCCTGCGTCGCCAGGATGGACAGCAGGGCCCCGCAGCGGCGGCAGGCCCGGGAGCTGCCGCAGCCATCGGGCCCCTCTCCGGCGTGGATGCACTCCATGGTCTCGCCCAGCCTCAGCCCCCGACACCGCGTCGGCCCATCCAGCGCCAGCGCGTCGAGCAGCACGGGGTTGGCCGCGAGAATCTGACGCTGGCCGTTGAGGATCACCGCATAGCTGTCCACCGCCTCCAGGACTGCGTGGACCGTCGCGTCATCGAGGCAGAGGTCGACCTGATCATTCAGCTCTCCAGGCGTGGCCCGGCCCTGGGGCGCGAAACTGCCCCCCTGCCCAGACGGCCCGCCTGCCTTGGTCATTCATACCTCGTGGGACAAGTATGTCGAGCCAGGGTCATCCGGCAATAAGGGGTTTCCCTACCTGAAACCCCGAACTCCGGCCTTCAACCGCGCAGAATCTGCCAGCCCAGACGAAGGATCAGGGCACCCACCACCCCGATGAAGACACCCCGAACCCAGCGGCTGCCCTTGCTGAGTGCCACGTGGGCCCCCAGGTAGCCCCCCACCCCATTGGCGGCCGCCATCCCCAGGGCCACGGAGGGGAGCCAGCTCCCCTGCCAGACGAAGAGTCCCATGGCCGTCAGGTTCGAGGCCCAGTTCACGCTCTTGGCCAGGGCCGAGGCCCGCAGGAAGTCGAAGCCGAGGACCGCCACGAAGAGGAAGATGAGCAGCGAACCCACGCCCGGCCCGAAGAACCCATCGTAGAAGCCGAGACCGAGGGCGATGAGCGCCGCCAGGCCCCGCTGATGGCTGAGGCCGAAGCGCGGGGCATGCAGGTTGCCCATGTCCGGCTTGAGCAGGGTGAAGGCCAGCATCACCAGCAGCAGGCCGAACATGACCGGGCGCAGGAAGTCCCCGTGCACCCGGTAGGTGAGCCACACGCCGCCGGAGGCCCCGACGGCGGAAGCGGCCACGGGACCGATCATCTCGCGCCAGGAGAGCGTCCCCGAGCGGAGGAACTTGCCCGCCGCCATGGTGGCGCCGGTGACGGCCACCACCTTGTTCGTGCCGAGCAGGGTCGGCAGGGGCGTGCCGAAGGGCAGCGCGATCATCAGCGCCGGGATGGTGATCAGGCCGCCCCCGCCCACGATGGCATCGACGAAGCCCGCCAGCAGGGCGGCGAGCATGAGGAGGAGGAGGACTGGAAGGCTGGGCACGAATTCAGACTTTGAGAATCTCCGCTTCCTTGTGCTTCATGGCTTCATCGATCTCCTTGATGTGGGCGTCGGTGAGCTTCTGGATGTCATCCAGGCACTTCTTGGCCGTGTCCTCGGAGATGTGGGCTTCCTTCGCCTTCTCGAGCTTCTTTACGTCCTCGTTGGCATCGCGGCGGATGTTGCGTACGCCGGTCTTGATCTCCTCGCCCAGGCGGTGGAGCACCTTCACCAGCTCGCGGCGGCGTTCCTCCGTGAGCATGGGGATGGGCAGGCGGATGACGTTGCCGTCGTTCCCGGGGTTGATGCCCAGCTCGGACTTGAGGATGGCGGTCTCGATGGCCTTGATGGCGCTCTTGTCGAAGGGCTGGATCACGAGCATCCCGGCCTCGGGCACCGACACCGTGGCCATCTGGTTCACAGGCACCGTGGAGCCGTAGTAGTCCACGTGGACGTTGTCCAGCAGGCTGGCGTTGGCCCGGCCGGTGCGGATGGTGGCCATCTCCTTCTTCAGCGCCTCCACGGACGCATGCATGCGGCGCTTCGTCTCCTGAAGGATGGCGTCGGGGGTCTGGGCGGACATGGGCACCTCGGGTTGTTCAGGTTTCCTTTATACAACAGGGTGCGCCGCCTGGCTTGCCGTGGGACTTCCAATTCCCCCAGCAGGCGCCTAGAGTGAGGCCATTCCCCGAGGTACCCATGCGCACGCTCCGCCTGTTGGCCCCCTTGGCATCCCTGGCGCTCGTTCCGGCACTGACCGCCGCCCCCGCCGACATGGCGCTCACCAGCTCGGACGGCTATACCCTCAAGGGCACCCTCACCCTGCCTGCCGCCAAGGGCAAGGTCCCCGTGGTGATCCTCGCCCACCAGTTCGGCGCGGACCGCTCCGGCTGGGCGCCCCTGGCCGAGCGCCTCGCGGCCCGGGGCATCGGCACCCTGGCCCTGGACCTCCGCGGCCACGGCGCCAGCACCCGGAAGAACGGTGTGGATGTGGCGGTCACCGGCGACTTCATGGCCTCGGCCAAGGCCGTGGGTTTCGACCAGATCCCCGCCGACCTGGCCCAGGCCGCCGCCTGGCTCCGCAAGCAGCCCGGCGTGGATGGCCGCCGCATCGGCCTCGCGGGCTCCAGCGTGGGGGCCTTCTCCGTGCTGCTGGCCGCCCCCGAGGTGAAGCCCGTGGCCGTGCTCAGCCTGAGCGCCGCCGGCACCGGCGCCTTTGGTGAAGGCGCCCGGGAACGCCTCAAGGGCGCCACCCTGCGGGGCAAGGCCTCGACACTGGTGCTCGCCTCCACCGGCGACAAGGATGCCTACGAGACCGCCCTGGCCCTGAAGGACCTGCCGGGCGTGGCCCTCAACCTGAAGGAGGGCGACGAGCACGGCTTCGCCTACTTCAAGGCGCGCGCCGACCTCATGGCCGTTTTCTTCGGCGAGTACCTCACCTACCACCACACGGGCAAGGCCTACGCCACCGCCCCGAAGAAGCCCGCCACGCCGGGCAACGTCATCAACGACCAGACTGTGGCCAACCAGAAGTCGCAACCTTCCAAATAGACCCGCAGGAGGCCCCATGAGCCGGTTCTGGCAAGGGTCATCCATCGCCTGCGGCTTCTCGGCCCTGCTGATGCTCTCCCTGTCCGCCTGCTCGGGTCCCCGGCGCCTGGAGACCCGACTGGGCGGACGGCCCCTGGAGGACCTGCGCGCGGAAGCCCGCAAGGTCGAGGGTCGCTGGCAGGTGGAGCTGCTGCTGCCCATGGGGACCTGGAAGGTGGAGACCGAGGAAGGGCAGACCTTCAACGTGATCCCCGACGAACCAAGGGCGACCCTCCGCTGGACGGTCGCCCCTGATCGCTGGTCCCAGCAGGACCGGCCCTTCCGCTTCGACCTGGTGAGCGAGAAGGGCCTGCGCCTCTCCTTCGCCGTGGTCTACCCGAACACCCTGCCGAAAGCCGCGGAAGTGGTGCTCCAGGTTCTCCGCGGTTCGATTCCGATCTAGCGGCTCGATTCCGATCTAATGGAACTGCTGGGACTCCGTGGAGCCCACCAGAGCCAAAGTGGATGCCAGACCCCCGCTGATGGCCTGGGCCACCTCGTCGAAGTAGCCGGTGCCGACTTCCCGCTGGTGCCTGGTGGCGGTGTAGCCCTTCGCTTCGGAGGCGAACTCGGCTTCCTGTAGCCGCGAGTAGGCGGTCATGTGCTCGGTGCGGTAGGCGCTGGCCAGCTCGAACATGCCGTGGTTGAGGCTGTGGAAGCCCGCCAGGGTGATGAACTGGAACTTGTAGCCCATGGCCCCCAGTTCCTGCTGGAAGGTGGCGATCTCCTCATCCGAGAGCTTCTTCTTCCAGTTGAAGGAGGGCGAGCAGTTGTAGGCCAGCATCTTGCCGGGGAACTCGGCGTGCACGCCCTCGGCGAATTCCTTGGCCTCCTTCAGGTCCGGCGTGGAGGTCTCGCACCAGATGAGGTCGGCGTAGGGCGCGTAGGCCTTGGCGCGGGCGATGGCCATCTGAACGCCGCCCGTGATGCGGTGGAAGCCCTCGGGCGTGCGCTCGCCCGTGAGGAAGGGCTTGTCGCGGTCATCGATGTCGGAGGTGATGAGGCGGGCGGAATCGGCATCCGTGCGGGCGATGATGAGGCTGGGCACGTCCATGACGTCGGCGGCCAGGCGCGCAGCCACGAGGGTGCGGATGAAGTGGCCGGTGGGGATGAGCACCTTGCCGCCGAGGTGGCCGCACTTCTTCTCGCTGGAGAGCTGGTCCTCGAAGTGGACGCCGGCGGCGCCCGCCTCGATCATGCCCTTCATGAGCTCGTAGGCGTTCAGGGGCCCGCCGAAGCCGGCCTCCGCATCGGCCACGATGGGCAGGAACCAGTCGCGGGTGATGCCGCCTTCGCCATGCTCGACCTGGTCGACGCGCTGGAGGGCGTTGTTCAGCCGCTTGACCAGGGCCGGGACCGAGTTGGCCGGGTAGAGGCTCTGGTCGGGGTAGGACTGGCCTGAGAGGTTGGCGTCCGCGGCCACCTGCCAGCCCGAGCAGTAGATGGCCTTCAGGCCCGCCTTGGCCATCTGCACCGCCTGGCCCCCGGTCATGGCGCCGAGAGCGCGGGTGGGCTCCTCGTTCTGGAGCAGCTTCCAGAGCTTGCGGGACCCCAGCTTGGCCAGGGTGTGCTCGATGCGCAGGCTGCCGCGGAGCTTCTTCACCGTCTCGGCGGTGTAGGGCCGGCTGATGCCCTCCCAGCGATGGGCGGAGAAGTCGTCTTCGATGGGGGGAACGGGAAACTGGGGGGTCATGGGGCACCTCGGGAAGGGTTGTGGGTGGCGTGATGTCAAAGATTGACCTATTCTGGTTCAAGTCAATGAACAGCTGATTTGATAGGGGTTGAATTGAAAATTTCAGTCAATCATCTTCATTGATTTTGTAAATGAATGTAAACGAGGCCCCCATGCCCTCCGCCGCCCCCACCAAGCCCGCCGCCCGTCTCGGCGCCAAGATCCGCCTCCTCCGCCGCCAGGAAGGCCTGAGCCAGGTCCAGCTGGCCGAGGCCCTGGGCATCAGCCCCAGCTACCTGAACCTCATCGAGGGCAACAAGCGGCCCCTCACGGCCCCCCTGCTCATCCGCCTGGCCCAGCAGTTCAAGCTGGACCTGAAGGCCCTGGCCCCAGAGGAGGACCAGCGCCTCTCCGACGACCTCATGGAGGTCTTCGGTGACCCGCTCTTCGAACCCCTGGGGCTCCAGGCCCAGGATGTCCGCGAGCTGGTGCAGAACAGCCCGGACCTGGCCCGGGGCGTCTTCGAGCTCTACCGCGCCTTCCAGCATGCCCAGGGCAGCCTGGGCACCCTGGCCTCCAAGCTCAGCGATGGCCAGGGCTTCGACCCCGAGGCCACTCGGCTGCCCTCGGAAGAGGTCGGCGACTTCATCCAGCAGGCCATGAACCACTTCCCCGAGCTGGAAGCCGCCTCTGAAGACCTGTGGACCAGCGCCGCGCTGGATGTGGACCACCCCTACCCCGGCCTGGTGGCGGCCTTCGAGACCCGCGGCATCCAAGTGCGCGTGCATCGCGTGTCCGAGGGCCCAGGTCTCTTGCGCCGCTTCGATCCAGACCGTCGCTCCCTCAGCCTGTCCGAGCTGCTGCCCCAGCGAAGCCGCACCTTCCAGCTAGCCCACCAGCTGGCGCTGCTGGAGCACAGCGACCTGCTGGATCGCCTCACCACCCATCCGCTGCTGCGCACGCCCGCCTCGCGGGCCCTGGCCCGGGTGGCGCTAGCCAACTACTTCGCCAGCGCCGTACTCATGCCCTACGAGCGATTCATCCGCGCTGCCCGGAGTGAGCGCTATGACATCGACATCCTGGCCCGGCGCTTCCAGGCCAGCTTCGAGCAGGTGTGCCACCGCCTCACCACCCTGCGCCGCCCGGGCCTGGAGGGCGTGCCCTTCCACTTCCTGCGCATCGACATCGCCGGGAACATCTCGAAGAGCTTCTCCGCCTCGGGCATCCGCTTCGCGCGCTTCTCCGGCGCCTGCCCCCGCTGGAATTGCCATGCGGCCTTCCTCACGCCGGGCCTCATCCGCACGCAGATCAGCGAGATGCCGGATGGCCGCAAGTACTTCTGCATCGCCCGCACCCTGCAGAAGGACACCGGCGGCTACCGCGGCCAGCACGCCATGCAGGCTCTGGGGCTGGGCTGCGAGATGGGCCACGCCAAGGACCTGATCTACGCCGACGGCCTGCGCCTCGACCAGCCGCCCGTGCCCATCGGCGTCACCTGCCGCCTCTGCGAGCGCACGGACTGCGAACAGCGCGCCTTCCCGCCCCTGCAGCAGGCCTTCAAGGTCGAAGAGAACCTGCGCCGCACCAGCTTCTACGCCCGCATCGAAGGGAGCTGATCAGCCCTTCCCCAGCCGCCCGGCGGGCTCTTCGATCCACCGATGAACCGCCGCCGCCGCGAGGATGGCGAAGCCCAGAGACAGGCTGAACCCCAACCGGCCGGACACATGTGGGGCCACCAGCTTCATGGTGAACGGATGGAGCAGGTAGAGGCCGTAGCTCCAGGCGCCCAGGCGCGTGAGGGCCTTGCCGAACCAGCCCGGCTCGCCATCCCGCGTGAAGGCCGCCAGGGCCACCAGGATGGTGATGATCAACAGGTAGCGGTACCGGAGCCAGCCGGTGAGGGCCACCAGGTGGTCGAAGAACTGGGGCGTGGGCCGCAGCAGCAGCCAGAGCAGGGGCAGGGCGATGAGCAGGGCCAGCTTCGGATCCAGCCGCTCATGGGTGGTGGCGTGGAGACCCGCCAGCAGCCCGCCCCAGGCCAGCAGGAACAGCTGGTTTGGGGCCAGGACGTAGGTGTGGAACTGGTTCCAGCGCTCCTGGTCCATCACGCCATGCAGGGTGGACGGCAGGCTCCAGAGCCACAATCCGACGGCCAGGGCCGCCAGGAAGACGAGGCCACCGCGGGGCCGGCCTTTCTCCCGCAACCAAGCCAAAGCCGGATAGGCGAAGTAGAGCAGGGACACCAAGCCCACGTACCAGCCGCCGGTCACCAGGGCGTGGTTGGGGTGGAAGGCGCCGAAGGTGAGCGTCAGGTTCTCCAGGAGGAAGCGCGGCGTGGGGTCGGGCCCCATGCCCAGGTGGAAGGCCACGTTCAGCGCGCAGGCCAGGTAGAACACTGGCGCCAGGCGCAGGAAGCGCCGGAACCAGAACTTCCAGACGCCCTCCTTCTGGATCCGCGCCCAGGACGCGGTGCGAAATAACAGGAACCCGCTCAGCACGAAGAAGGCCGAGACCCCGTAGTTCCCCAGCTTCGCCAGAGCCATGTTCTGGCCCGAGCCCGACTGGGTCAGGTCGAACCACACGCTGAGGTGGTACACCGCCACGCAGAGCGCCAGGATGCCGCGCAGGGGATCCAGGAAGCCGAGGCGGCCAGCCTTGCTCGGTTCAGTCGCCACGGCACTCCCGCCTACAAATGGTTGCCCACAAATGCCTCAAGGGAAATGCCGGTTATCCACAGATGATTCAGATTACACAGACGGCCAGATTTGCTGTGAATATCCGGGTCCAGGATCCGGGGCCATCCCCATCTGCATGAAAGCTAACCGCGAATGACGCGAATGGGCGCGAATGCGGCGGGGATGGGCCGCCTGGACCTCGGGCCCCCAGCCGCGCTCTGCGGTGGCTGGCCGCTCGCGTTTCGCGCGTCCGAAGGGCGATTCGCGCCATTCGCGGTTCCAAGCTTTAAGTCTGCGTGGTTCCGGACCTAGGGATGTGTGAATCGGAATCTGTGGACCCAATTTCTTTGCTTTGAGCCTTAGCGGTAGCGCACCACGCCCGAGCCCTTCACCAGGCGCCCCAGCACCCAGGCGGGTTCCTCGGCGGCATGGAGGTCGGCGAGGACCTCCTCCACGCGGTTGGCCTTCACCACCAGCACCATGCCCACGCCCAGGTTCAGGGCTTGGCGGGCGTCGTCGATGCCCAGGCCGCCCTTCTCCATGAGGAAGGTGAACAGGGCGGGGATCTGCCAGCTGGCGGTGTCGATCTCGGCATCCAGGGTTTCGGACAGCACGCGGGGGATGTTGTCCGTGAGGCCGCCGCCCGTGATGTGGGCCATGGCCACCAGCTTGCCCGCCTTCACCAGGGGCATGACCTGGCTCAGGTAGCTGCGGTGGATGGCCAGCAGGGCCTGGGCCACGGTCTGCGTAGTGCCGGGCAGGGTGTCGTTCACGTCGAGTTTTTCGAGCTCGAAGCAGACCTTGCGGGCCAGGGAGTAGCCGTTGGTGTGCAGGCCTGAGCTGGGCAGGCCGAGCAGTACGTCGCCTTCGGCCATGTAGGTCAGCCGCGGCAGCAGGTCCGCCTCGTCCACCACGCCCACGATGGTGCCGGCCACGTCCACTTCGCCTTCGGCGTAGACGCCGGGCATCTCCGCCAGCTCGCCCCCGATGAGGGCCGATCCGGAGTTCTTGCAGGCCGTGGCCATGCCCTTCACGATCTGCTCGATGACCTCGGGCTCCAGCTGCTGGGCCGCGATGTAGTCCAGGAAGAACAGGGGCCGGGCGCCCTGCACCAGGATGTCATTGATGCAGTGGTTCACCAGGTCCTGGCCCACGGTGTCCCAGATGCCGGCGCGGCGGGCCACCTTCATCTTGGTGCCCACGCCATCCATGCTGCTCACAAGGATGGGCTTGGTCTCGGGGAACCGGGCGTCGAAGAGGCCGCCGAACAGCCCGATGTCGCTGCGGACGCCGGGGGTCTTGGTGGCCTTCACCAGGGGCTTGATGCGTTTCAGCGCCTCGTCCTGGCGGTTGATGTCCACGCCACTGGACGCGTAACTGACCTTCTGGCTCATCGCCCCTCCCGAATCCACCATGATCCCACAGGGATCTTTTCCCTCCGAGGCCAAACCTTCCCGCGGGAAAGGCCTATCTTTGGGGTGTATGGACGCCCTCTCCCTCAGCCCCCTCAGTCCGGCCAACCTCAGTGCCCTGACCGCCCTCCGCCCGGTCCCACCCCTGCCCGTCCAGGACGGCAAGACCACTGGATCCAGCGCCCTGGCCATCCAGGACCTGGCCCAGGGGTTGTTCCAGCGGGCCCTCCAGGCCAGCATCCACTCGCCGGTGTCCGAATCGGGTGGCGGCAATGTCGGGTTGGGCCAGGAGGCCACGGCCTCCCTTCTGGCCTCCCTGGCGGCCCCCCAGGCCCCAGCCAGCGCCACTGCGCCTACCGACGCCACCACCAACGCCATCACCCAGGCCGCCCCCTCCACCGCCCCCAGCGCCACACCCCCCGCAGCCGTCCTGGCGGATGCCCCTGTCACCCAGGACGCCTTTGCCAGCAGTTCGACCCTGGACTTCGCCCTGCAGGCGGCCCTGCGGTTCGGGGCTGGCGTTGCCGGCCAGGGCACGCCCGCGCTGGCCACGGCGGACCTGAGCACGGGCCTGATCCGGGATGCCGCCACCGTGCAGCGCCTGGGCAACCTCCAGGCCCAGGCCGGGGCGCCCGGCCCCGAGGCCTTCACCCTGCCCCAGGCCACCACCTCCCGGGTCCTGAGAAGCTACGAGGCCGCCCCGATCCCTGCCATCAGCGCAGAGGCCAGCAGGGTGGACGTCTTCGCCTGAGGTTGGCCCAGGATGACCCAAGCGCAGGGAGGCCTCATCTTCAGGCCCGGATCTGCCGATGATTCCAAGAGGAGGTGGGGACATGAGCGTGAATGCGATCAGCGCCCTCAGTTCCTATGCCTACCAGAGTGCCCTGAGCCAGACCGGGAGCAGCAGCCAGGCCATGTCGCAGGGGCTGGCCATGGTCCAATCCCAAGTGGCGGAGGCCAGTTCCCTCTTCTCGAACTCCGGAGCAACCGACCCGCTGGCGGCCCTGAGTGGGAGTTCCAGCCTTCCGGCCCTGTCCTCCCTGACCTACTCCGCCTCGGCTGCCTCCGGCAACGGTTCCTCCGCCGTGCAGGACCTGCTGTCCTCCTTGAGCGGGAGCCAGGGTTCGGCGCCCTCCGCCGTCACGGCCCTCCCGTGGTCCGTGGCCCTGCTGTCACCCTCCTCCGCACAGGCCCTGGTGCGCTACGCCTACGATCAGAGTCAGAACCCGAGCCACACCGCGGCCCAGGCCGCCGCGGCCGGGCAGCAGACACTGCTGGCCTCGGGCCTGAACCTGCTGGCCTGAACGCCTGCTGGCCTGCATCCGGGGCGGGAAGGCGTAGACTGGCGGAACCATGTCCGAGCCGCCTGTCATCCCCTTTGATCGCCACGCCACCGAGACGGCCGTCCGGGCGCTGCTGCGCGGTCTCGGCCAGGATCCAAGCACCCCGGAGCTCCAGGACACCCCCTCGCGGGTGGCGGAGTTCTGGGCCGAGAGACTGGCGGGCTATGGCGTGGACCTGGCTGCCGAGCTGAAGCCCCTGCCGGGCGACCTGACTCCCGTGCCCGTCATCCTGGAGCGCATCCCCTTCGTGAGCACCTGTGAGCACCACCTGGCCCCCTTCGAAGGGCATGCCACCATCGGCTACCTTCCCGGGGAGGGCGGCACGGTGGGCCTCAGCAAGCTGGTGCGCGTGGTGCAGGCCTATGCCTGGCGCCTGCAGGTGCAGGAACGCATCGCCCAGCAGGTCGCCGAGGCCCTCCAGACCCACCTCCGCCCCGCGGCCTGGGGCGTGCAGCTCGTGGCCGTCCACACCTGCATGGCCCACCGCGGCGTGAAGACCCCCGGCGTGCCGGTGCGGACCACCCTGCTGGGCGGGGCCTGGGAGGTGAATCCGCCCCCCCCCTTCCGAGCCTGAAGGCCCCCGTGTTCGCTGTCACTTCGGATCTGGAGCGCAACCGACTCTACATCACCCTCTCTGGCCATCTGGACGGCCCGGAGCGGCAGGCGGCCATCAAGGCGCTGATCGCGGAATCCGCCAAGCTGACCGAAGGATTCGGCGTGGTCACCGACATCTCGGCCCTGCACGCCTCCAACGAGGAGGGCTTCAAGGACCTCCTGCGGGTCAAGGCCGCCCTGAAGCTCAAGGGCGCCGGGCCCATCATCCGGGTGGTGGGGATCCCCCTCAGCCGCATCCAGTTCGAGCGGATCACGGAGGCCGGCGGCTACCACGCTGAAGAGGCCACCAGCCTCCAGGCAGCCGACCGTCGCCTGGACGAGCTGCAGGCCGGGGCGCGCCCCTAGATGGGCCCGGCGATGGCCATGATTGTGGAGCCGCACGCTCGCCGTGAGGTGAGGATTCCATGCACATGAACGACTTCGGAACGACGGGCCTGAAGGTCACCCCCCTCGGATTCGGCGCCATGCACCTCAACGATGGCCGCGTCACGGAAGCCGAGGCGGAACACCTGCTGAACGCGGTGCTGGACCTGGGCGTGAACCTCATCGACACGGCCCGGGGCTATGGTCTTTCGGAGGAGCGGATCGGCCGCCACCTGGCCCGCCGGCGGCAGGAATTCCTGCTCTCCACCAAGGTGGGCTACGGCATTCCCGGCATGCCCGACTGGACGGGACCCTGCATCACCGCGGGCGTGGAGGCTGCCCTCACGCGCCTGCGCTGCGAGCGCCTGGATATCGTCCACCTGCATTCCTGCCCGCTGGCCATCCTCGAGCAGGGCGAGGTCATCGACGCCCTCCAGGCCTGCGCCCGAGCCGGCACCGTGGGCGTGGTGGCCTATTCCGGGGACAACGCCGAGCTGGACTTCGCCGTCTCTTCCGGCCGCTTCGGCTCCGTGCAGACCTCCATCAGCCTCTGCGACCAGGTGAACCTCGACCAGCGCCTGCCCGCCCTCCAGGCCCTCGGCATGGGGGTGATCGCCAAGCGCCCCCTCGCGGGTGCGGTCTGGGATCACATCCATAGGCCCGAGGCCCATGCCGAGGGCCAGTACTGGGACCGCTGGCAGGCCATGGGGCTGGGCGGCCACCAGGCCGCGCTGCCCTGGACCGAGACCGCCCTGCGCTTCACCGCCCACCGGCCCGGTGTGGCCAGCAGCATCGTGGGCACCCGCAGCCTGGCCCACTTCAGGCAGAACCTGGCCTGGGTCGAGAAGGGTCCCCTGCCCGCAGATCAGGTGGAGGTCCTCAGGGAAGCCTTCCGGCGCCATGATCGGGGCTGGTCCGGGTTGATCTGACCGCTCGCCGGTACACTGTCCCCATGTCCCTCCCCACCCCTGAACTGAAGCTCGGCTACGACCTGTTCTCCAAGCTGCTGAACTGGGCGGCGGGCAAGCGGCAGTCGAAGCGCCTGGAAGCCCTGAAGTCGGCGGCCTTCCAGGAGCTGCTGAAGGGTGACGCGGCGAACCTGGATCTGGTCGCGTCGGTCCTGAAGGAGATCCACAAGGCCGCGGACACCTCCGCCCAGGCCATCCGGCTCGAGACCCTCTACGACAACGCCACCCAGCCTCCCGCCAAGGCCCGGAAGCCCGAGCGCCGGCGCGGGGCCCCGAAGAAGCCTGCCCCCAAGAAGCCCTGACCCCGGGAGTCCCTGTGCGCCCTGCCCTCTGCCTCGTGCTCGCCCTGTCCGCGTTCTGCCTGCGGGCCGGATCGGACGATCCGCCGAAAGCCGCACCCACAGCTCCCACCGTCACCACCATCGACTTCGTGGGCCGCTGGGAAGGCACGGACGACACTGGCATCACGGCTGCCTTCGAGTTCGGAGGCGACGGCTATGCCACCCTCCACATGAAGGGCCAGGTCCTCGGCGGGCGGGGGACGGGAACTCCCTCGATGCGCTACCACCTGGACTTCACTCACTCGCCCATCTGGATGGACTTCATCGCAGAGGATGGCGCCGGCAAGGAACTTGGCCGCCTGCTGGCCATCGTCGAACTGCTGAGCCCCTCTGAACTGCGGGTGATGATCCACGAGGATGCCTCGGTCCGGCCCGCCGGGTTCCATGCCGCGACGCCAAAAAACTGCGTCACCTTGAAGCGAAGGCCCTAAGCGCCGCCCCCCGGCCCGACCTTCCCGGTCTGAACCGGCCCACCCATGGTGGAATGGAGACCTCCCTCGGAGTCCCCATGTCCCTCAAGCCGTACGCAGGCCTGGCCCTCATCGCCCTCGGGGCGGCCTCCCTCGCCTGGCCGGACCTCAGCTACACCAAGGACAGCCACGACGCCAAGCTGGGCCCCCTGGAGTTCACACTGAAGCAGAAGGAAACCATCCGCGTGCCGGTCTGGGTGGGCTTGGCGGCCATCGCCGGGGGCACCCTGCTGATCTGGCGGCGGAAGGGCTGACCGCCGTGCGCATCCTGGCCCTCTCCGGCAGCCTCAGGCCGCAGTCGCTGAACGCGCTGCTGCTCCGCGAGGCGGCGCGGCTTGCCCCAGCAGGCACCGAGGTCGCCTTCTGGGAGCGCCTGGACGACCTGCCCCACTACAGCCCAGAGCGCGACCTCGATCCGCCCCCCGCGCCGGCGGCCGAGCTGCGGGGCCTGATCCGCGAGGCGGACGCCCTGCTCATCTGCACCCCGGAATACATCCACACCCTGCCCGCGGTCCTGAAGAACCTCCTGGAGTGGGTGGTGTCATCGGGCGACTGCGTGGGGAAACCCACCGCGGCCTGGAGTGCGTCCCCGTCGCTGGAGGGCGGGGCCAGGGCCCAGGCCGCCCTGGTCCACACCCTGGAGGTGATGTCCGTGCGGGTGGTGCATGCCTCTTCCCTCTGCCTCACCCTGGCCCGGTCCGGTCTGGACGATGGGGGCCGCCTGAAGGACCCCGCCCAGGAAGCGGCCCTGCGCGGGGCCCTCGAGGCGCTGGCCGCCGCCGTGGCCACGCCATGACTGGTGGAAGCGAACCGCCAGCCTCACGGATCTTCGTGGATGCGGATGCCTGCCCCGTGAAGGACGAGATCTTCCGGGTCGCCCAGCGCTACGCCCTGAAGGTGCTGGTGGTGTCCAACTCGATGCTGCGGCTCCCCCGCCACCCGCTCATCGAGGCGGTGGTGGTGGCCAAGGGCCAGTTCGATGGGGCCGATGACTGGATCGTCGAACAGATCACGGACCGGGACATCGCGGTGACGGCGGACATCCCCCTGGCAGCCCGCTGCCTGGAGAAGGGCGCCCGGGCGCTGGATGCGAAGGGCAAGGTGTACTCGCCCGATTCCATCGGCGATGCCCTGGCGAGCCGCGAGCTGATGGCCCACCTCCGGGCCATGGGCGAGATGGGCGGCGGGCCGCCGCCCTTCACCGCGAGGGATCGCTCGACCTTCCTGCAGCGCCTCGACGACCTGATCCAAGCGCTGAGGCGCGCGAAGCGGTAGACTGCAGCCTAGGGCTGAGTCGGCTTCACCCTTTTTCGTGACGGGATTCACCATGGCCAGAAAGCCCAACTACAACTTCGAGAAGCGGCAGAAGGACCTGGCCCGGCAGAAGAAGAAGGAAGAGAAGCTGCAGAAGAAGGCGCTGAAGAAGGACGCCCAGGGCAACGACATTCCCGATTCCGAAGAGTCCGAGGGCGCCACCGAAGAAGGCCAGGCCTCCGAGTAGCCCAGTCATCCAGGCGGACTCTGAGGGCAGCTTCCTGATAGAAGAGGACGCCTTCGAGGAGCCCCCATGACCCGGATGGTGCTGGCAGCCGCCCTGTGGATCCTGCCCGTCATGGCCGCTCCGCCCCCGTCCTTGTCGATCGCCCGACTCGCGACCCTGGAGGCGCGTATCGGGGGACGCCTCGGCGTGGCCGCGCTGGACACGGGCTCCGGCCGCCGCCTCGAGTACCGGAGCGCCGAGCGCTTCCCCCTGTGCAGCACCTTCAAGGTCCTGCTGGCCGGGGCGGTGCTGGCGCGGGTGGATTCGGGCCGGGAATCTCTGGACCGGCGCATTCCCTACAGCCAGACCGACCTGCTCGACCACTCCCCGGTCACGGCCACCCATGTGGCGGAGGGGGGCCTTCCGGTGGAGACGCTCTGCGCCGCGGCCGTCCAGGACAGCGACAATGCCGCGGCGAACCTGCTGCTCACCAGCCTCGGCGGACCGCGGGCCGTAACCGCCTTCGCCCGCACCCTGGGCGACGGCATGACGCGCCTGGATCGCAACGAGCCCAGCCTGAACGAGGCCACGCCCGGCGATGCCCGGGACACGACCACGCCCGCCGCCATGGTGGGTGCCCTGAAGGCCCTGCTCCTCGCCCCCACCCTGTCGACCGCTTCCCGGGGGAAGCTCGAAGGCTGGATGGCCGCCTGCACCACCGGCAGGGCCAAGCTCCGGGCGGGCCTGCCCGCGGATTGGATCGTCGGGGACAAGACGGGATCGGGAGCGCACGGCACCATGAACGACATCGCCATCCTGCGGCCGCCCCACCGGGCGCCGATCCTCGTGGCCGTCTACGCCACGGGGTCGAAGGCCTCCTGGGGCGACCGGGAGGCGATGGTCGCCGAAGCCGGTCGGATCGTGGCGGGCGAGTTCAGGGACTGAGGCCAGCTCTCGGCATATCGTGAAAGCGGGTCTCGGCCCGTCGTGAATTTTCCCTGATCAAGGGGCTTGGAAGTTACAGTATCTATTCAATGATTTGACTTATTGCTTTGGCATGGGGATCGCTCTACCTTGGGTGCCGCCGATCGCGGCCCACAGGAGCCCCCATGTCCTTCACCGAGTCCAAGACCCACCAGAACCTCAAGGCTGCCTTCGCCGGCGAGAGCCAGGCGAACCGGCGCTACACCTGGATGGCCCAGGTCGCGGAGAAGGAGGGCCTGCCCGAGGTGGCCGCGCTCTTCAAGCACAGCGCCGATGGCGAGACCGGCCACGCCCTGAAGCACCTGATGTACCTGGCGGCCAAGGCCGGCGACCCCGCCACGGGCCTGCCCCTGGGCGATTCGCTCACCAACCTGAAATCCGCCGTCGCCGGCGAGACCTATGAATACACCGACATGTATCCGGAGTTCGCCCGGGTGGCCCGCGAGGAAGGCCACACCGAGATCGCCGCCTGGTTCGAGACCCTGGCCAAGGTGGAGCGCTTCCACGCCGGCCGCTTCCAGGACGCCCTGACCCGCCTGCAGTCCGGCGCCATCGCCGCCCCCGACGCCGACATCGCCAAGCACATCTGAGGTGAGCATGAACCTGGTTTTCGACCCCGCCACCGAGCTGGCCCGCTACGAGACGCGCCAGGCCCTCCTGGGCCGCCAGGCCGCCCTGCGGCTGGAACTGGCGGAGGGCATCACCTTCCAGCCCGAGACCGCCGAGAGTGTCGAGGACCAGGTGGTGGAGACCCTCTGGGCCGAAGGCCTGACGCTGGAAACCGCACCGGCCGAAGATGTCGTCGAGGCCCGCGCCTCCTTCGCCGTCCTGGCCCCGCGCCGCGAGCATGGCGGCCGCAGCGTCGTCGCCACCCTGTTCCTGGGTTTCCCGGACGCGGTCCGCGATGCGAAGCTGGCGGCCCTGCAGCGGTTCCCCGATCAGCTTCGGCTGGAGCTGAGTGACGGTTCCCTCGCCGCGCCCGCCGTGGATCGCGGCGCGGCCGGTCCCGAGGATCGCCTGCCCGCGGTGCTGGCCCTACGCTTCTTCCTTCCGGATGGCTGCCGCATCGCCGCCCTCGTTTCCAACCATGCCGTCGTTCCGGGTCGCTGGTCCGCGCCGCCGACCTGGGATGCCTGGCCTTCCTGAGGAGCCTCCATGAGCATCAACATCGGCATTCCCACCGAGGACCGCAAAGCCATTGCCGACGGCCTCTCCCGGCTGCTGGCCGACAGCTACACCCTCTACCTCAAGACCCACAACTTCCACTGGAACGTGAAGGGCCCCATGTTCCAGACTCTGCACCTGCTCTTCGAGACCCAGTACACCGAGCTGGCCCTGGCCGTGGACCTGGTGGCCGAGCGCATCCGCGCCCTGGACTACCCCGCCCCCGGCACCTATGCGGAGTTCGCCAAGCTCTCCAGCATCCCCGAGCCCACGGGCGTGCCCAAGGCCACGGCCATGATCAAGGAACTGGTCGAGGGCCAGGAGGCCGTGGTCCGCACGGCCCGTTCCATCTTCCCCGTGGTGGACAAGGTGGGCGACGAGCCCACCGCCGACCTGCTGACCCAGCGCATGCAGATCCACGAGAAGAACGCCTGGATGCTCCGGAGCCTGCTGGAGGAGTGAACGTCACCCCTCCGGGACCGGGCAATCACTCATTTCTCCTATTTCCGACTTTTTTGGTAAACTACCGATCCGCGCCCCGCGCACCTGAGGAGATGACCATGGCCTACACCGCCAAGTCCTACGATCACTTGAAGGGCGGCGCCCTGAAAGGGCTCAGCGACGCCCAGCTCGACCAGCACTTCACGCTGTACAAGGGCTACGTCACCAAGCTGAACGAGATCGAGGAGAAGCTGGCGACGGCCGACAACACCAAGCCCAACTACTCCTTCAACGACTTCAGCGAGCTGAAGCGCCGCGAGGCCGTGGCCTTCAACGGCTCCTTCCTGCACGAGCTCTACTTCGAGAACCTGGGTGCGGACAGCGATGTCAGCGCCGGCCTGAAGGCCGCCCTGGAGGCCGCCGGCGGCCAGGATAAGGTCATCGCCGACCTCAAGGCCACGGCCATGGGCGGCCCCGGCTGGGCCCTGCTCACCCGCAACCGCCGCGACGGCAAGCTGCACACCTACTTCGTGGCCGAGCACCACCTGGGCCTGCCCATTGAGCAGGACCTGCTCGTGGTGCTGGACTCGTGGGAACACGCGTTCATGGTCGATTACGGCATCGCCCGCGCCAAGTACCTCGACACCTTCGTTGAGAACATCAAGTGGAGCGAAGTCAGCAAGCGCTTCGGGAAATAGGACGCGGGCGGCATCGCGCCGCTCGACGCGTGCTCATGGTTGGGCCCCCATTCGGGGGCTCATCTTTTCCCGCTGGCTCTGGCCGCCAGGGCCTGAAGTTGGCGTGACGCCGGGCACCCGGCGGTCCTACCCTGGAGCCACGCATCGAGGAGGCCAAGGTGGCAAAGGCAACACCCTCCGGGCTGGAAAATCCGCTGGGACCCGGGCTCTTCCGGTTCCTGAAGGACCTGAAGGCGAACAACGACCGCGAGTGGTTCCAGGAGAACAAGGCACGGTACGGGGCCGAGGCCCGTGACCCTGTGCTGCGGCTCATCGCCGCGTTCGGCGAACCGCTGGCCTCGGTGAGCCGGCACTTCGAAGCCGACCCGCGCCCCGTGGGCGGCTCCCTCTTCCGCATCCACCGCGACACCCGCTTCAGCAAGGACAAGACGCCCTACAAGACCCACCTCGGCATCAACTTCCGGCACCGCTCCGAGGCGGCCGGAGGCGTCCACGGACCGGGGTTCTACCTCCACCTGGACCCCGGCGGCTGCTTCGCCGGCGGCGGGCTCTGGCATCCGGAGCCCGAGGCGCTCTACAAGGTCCGCCAGGCCATCGCTGCCAAGTCCACGGCCTGGAAGAAGCTCCGTGCCTCGGGGATCGACATCGAAGGCGAGTCCCTCAAGCGGGTGCCCCAGGGCTTCGATCCGGACCACCCCTGCGCCGAGGACCTCAAGTTCAAGGACTTCTACACCGCCACCAGCTTCACGGATGCCCAGGTGCTATCGCCGGACTTCCTTGAGCAGGTGGCCGGAGCCTGCCAGCGGGCGGCCCCCCTGGTCCGTTTCCTGTGCAAGGCCCTGGACCTGCCCTGGTAAGCCCGATCCACCGATCCGACATCCAATCCCCGGCTCCTGGCGTATCTCTCTGTGCCGCAGGTTTGGCGTGGCGCATCGGGCCTTGCCCGGGAGGAGGGCGCATGGGATCGCAGATGGATCGGCTGACCTTCATGAAGGTCATGGGCATCGGCGGGGCGGTATTCGCCACGGGGTTGCCGGGCTTCGCGGAAGCGCTCGGTTCCGCGGCCAAGGCGAAGGCTTCGGACTTCTACTTCGTGCAGCTCACGGACACCCACTGGGGCTTCGAGGGCGCCAAGGCCAATCCGGAGGCCAAGGGCACCCTGGGCAAGGCCATCGACGCGGTCAACGCCCTAGATCCCCAGCCGGATTTCGTCATCTTCACCGGCGACCTCACCCACATCACCGATGACCCGGCGGTGCGCCGCCAGCGCATGGCCGAGTTCAAGGCCCAGGCGAGCCGCCTGAAGGCCAGGCAGATCCGCTACCTGCCCGGGGAACACGACGCCTCGGGAGACCACGGCGAGGCCTTCCGCGAGGCCTTCGGAGCCACCCGCTACGCCTTCGCCCACAAGGGCATCCACTTCATCGTCCTGGACAACGTGTCCCAGGAGGGCTCGATCCTCGGCGAAGAGCAGTTGAAGTGGTTCGCCGGTGAACTCGGCAAGACCCCCAAGAACGAGCCGCTGGTGATCTTCACGCACCGGCCCCTCTTCGACCTGTACCCCGACTGGGACTGGACCACCACCGATGGGCAGAAGGCCATCGACCTGCTGAAGGACCACGCCTTCGTCACCGTGTTCTACGGACACATCCACCAGGAGCACCACCACGCCACCGGCCACATCCAGCACCACTCGGCCACCTCGCTGATCTTCCCCCTGCCGGCCCCGGGGTCCACACCCAAGCGCGCCCCCATTCCCTGGGACCCGGCCCGCCCCTACCTGGGGCTGGGCTTCCGGCAGATCCATGCCCAACCGGCCCAGCTGAAGGCTGGCGAAGGCCAGGGGCTTCTGGTCCTTGCGGAGAAGGCCCTGGCGGATGCCCCGAAGGCCGTGGAGAAGCCCGCATGACGCACGATCGACCCCTTGCACCGATGGCCCCGGATCCCTCCCGGCGGGCCTTCTGCGCCACGGCCTGCGCCCTGGCCATGGCGACGGCCCTCCGCGGAAGCACGCAGACGCCCGCCCCCGGAGAGCACCCGCCGGATCCCCACCCCGTGAAGCTCACGGAAGCGACCCGGGCCCAGCTGACTCCGGGGACGGTGCTGGACTACCGCAGGCTCGGCGCCTTCTACCTGGCTGCGGATGACCGGGGCGTGTTCGCCCTGACGGCCATCTGCACCCACCGCGGCTGCCTCGTGCTGTCAGAAGGCCCCACAGGCTTTGGCTGCCCCTGCCATGACAGCGCCTACAACCTCCAGGGCGAGGTCACCGAAGGCCCGGCCAAGCTCCCCCTCCGCCACCTGGCCGTGCAGGAGACCGAGCCTGGTGGCCGGCTGCAGGTGGACACCTCCACCACGGTGCCTCCGGAGCTCCGCCTTTGACCTTTTCGGTGGCCGGGCAGGGACTGGCGGGACGGGCCCGGCGGGACCAGGATGAAACCACCATGCCCACCCCGCTCCCCTCCACGCCGGCCGCGCCCCTCGGGGAGGATGATGCCTCGCTGCTCCAGCGCATCCGGGCCGGGGAGGAGGATGCCCTCCAGCAGCTGCACCGGCGCCATGCGCCCCTGGTGTTCCACCTGGCATGCCGGGCCCTCGACCGCGCGGCCGCGGAGGAGGTGGTGCAGGACACCTTCCTCTCCGTCTGGCGCAAGGCGGCCGATTTCGACCCGACCCGGGGCGCGGTCCGCACCTGGCTGCTGAGCATCGGGCACCACCGCATGCTGGATGAGCTGCGCGCCCGGTCCCGGAGGCCCCAGGCCGCAAGCGACCAACTGCTCGACCAGGCGGCCCTGTGGGCCGACGAGCCCCTTCCCGATGAGACCCTCTGGAAGGCCTACCAGCGGGACGCGGTGTCCGAGGCCCTGGCGGCCCTCCCGGAACCCCAGCGCGCCGCCCTCCGCCTGGCCTTCTTCGCCGACCTCACCCACGAGGAGGTGGCCCGCGCGCTGAAGGTGCCCCTGGGCACCGCCAAAACGCGCATCCGCAGCGGCCTGCGGCAGCTGGAGCGCCACCTCGGCGGGCTGGTGGCCCTCCTGGCCGTGGCCCTGGCCGGCACGGGGTCCTGGCTCTACCACCGGCGGGCGCTGGAGGACGCGCAGATGCAGCGGGCAGTCCACCTCCTGGCGGACAGCCAGACGCGGGCCCTGCGCCTGGCCCCGGCTGGGGCCGCCGTCCCCGAGGCCGGCACCCACGCCACCTTCCGGAGCGCCCCCGGGGCCGGGATCGCCGTGCTCACGCTGACCCATTTCCCGGCGCCACCCGAGGGTGCCCAGCACGTGCTTTGGGTTCAGGCTCAAGCGGGCTGGAAGCCCTGGGCGCTGCCGCCACCGGACCGCGCGGGCAAGGTTCTCCAGGTTCTGGAGGATCCCTGGCTGGCCCAGGCCTGGCCAGTCCGGCTCCGCATCACCGTGGAAACCCAGCCGACCGGTCAGCCCTCGGGGCCCGTGGTGGTCGAATGGCGGGAACCCGACCCACCCTCCGCCACACCCTGACCTGACTTATCTGGAGCCCGGATTCATTCTGGGATCCGATGCGTCTCCACCCGGAAAGCCGCACTGCAACCGCTCTGGATAGGCGCTCACGGACCACTCTGCACGCGGATCGCGGTCCTCCACATTCATGCCCATCTGATGTTTGCAGAAAGCGCAGAAGGCGAAGGTCGGACCGGACACGTCGCGCTCGGCGTCATGCAGCGTGTGGAACTGGGGCAGCGGGCAGCCGAGAATCAGGAGCCAGGCGCCTCGACCGGATGGATCTTCCGTCAAGATGTGATCCATTGGATGGCCCCTTATCCGAGCGGCTGCTCCCCTGAGTTTCCTCCACCGGAATTGAAATTGTCTTTACTGTGATTCGAAACACACGCTTTCGACGGGGAGAACCTTTACCGCCCCTGGGCACTTCGCGAAGCCCTCAGCACGGCCCGGAAGACCTCCTCCACGCCCTGGGCATCGAGCCCCGATTCCCTGGCCCAGTCCCGCCGGGCCTGCAGCTGCGAGGCTTCCCGCTCGGGATCATGGATGGGGAGGTTCAGCTCGGCCTTGGCACGGCCCGCGCGGAGCACCAGTTCCGTGCGGCGGGCGAGCAGGGCCACCAGCTCCTGATCCAGCGCGTCGATGTGATCCCGGGCCTCCTGCAGAGCCGGCGACCGCGTGCCCAGGTCGGGGATGGAGAGCTGCTCGCCCCCCCCCGACTCGGCCGCCTCGGCCAGACTCCGGTGGATGGCCGACAGGGCCTCCAGCAATCCTTCCCGGGCGCCGGAGGCGAAGGGGTTCTCGTTCTGCAGGGCGGCGAAGAGATGCCCCGCGTCCTCCCGCACCGACTCGAGCGTCCGCGCGATGGCGTGGAAGGAGGGGGGCGTGAAGGGCAGCTCGGCGCCGGCACCCACGGCCAGCAGCCCCTTGGCGATGAAGAAGGTCAGCGCATGGGTCGTGGCCATCACGCGGTCGTGGTCCTCGGGGCTCTGGCGCAGCACCTCGCAGCCCAGGCTGTGGAACAGGCTTTCGACACGCTGAGCGGCGGCCGGATGGTGGGGCGAGGCGCAGAGCACCACGCGCAGGGGACGCTCGGCCCGGGCGAGGCTCACCGGTCCGAACAGCGGATGGGTGCCCGCATGGGGGATGGCCGGGCCCAGGTGCTCTTCGAGGAGGGCACAGGGCCCCACCTTCACGCTGCCCACGTCGAAGACGAGGTGGTCGGCCCTCAGGCGGGGCCGCAGGGCCCCGATGAGGCCGCCCAGCGCCGGGATCGGCACCGCCAGCACCAGGGCCTCCTGGCCGTCCACCAGGTCATGGAAGCCGGCGACGCGGTGCTCCCCGGGCACCTCTGCGACGGGATCCCAGGCCCGATAGGCATGGCCGGCCTCGCGGAGGAGCGAGCCCAGCGCCCTCCCGAAGCGGCCATAGCCCAGGATGCCGATGCGCATGGGAGTCTCCGGAGACAGGAGGCCATCCTACCGCAGCAGGCCCTCGATGGCCGCCACGGTCGGCACGTGACCCTGGCTCTTCACCACGCCGTCCACCACGAGGCCCGGCGTCGTCATCACGCCCCGGGCCACGATGTCCGGGTACTCGGTGACCTTCACCAGCGTGAAGGTCGCACCCAGGTTCTTCGCGGCCTCCTCCGCCCGCTCCGCCAGCAGCTTGCACTTGGCACAGCCGGTGCCCAGGACTTCGATTCTCATGGCAGCTCCTACATCAGGATGTTGAACAGGTATCCCACCAGCACGATCCCCAGGGTCACGATGCCGAGGAAGGTGGCCAGCAACGTGGGCTTCAGCACCTTCCGCAGGATGACGGTCTCGGGCAGGGACAGACCCGCCACCGCCATCATGAAGGCCAGTGCCGTGCCCAGGGCCGCGCCCTTGGCCAGCAGCACCTGCACGATGGGGATGATGCCCGCAGCGCTGGCGTAGAGCGGCACGCCGATGAGCACCGCCAGGGGCACGCTCCACCAGGCAGACTTGCCCATGAACCGCGCCAGCAGCTCCGCCGGCACATAGCCGTGCAGGAAGGCGCCCACGGCGATGCCCACCAGGACATAGAGCCACACCTTGCGCACGATGTCCTTGGTCGCCTGGAACGCCAGTTCCAGGCGCGCCACGAAACCCGTCGGAACCTCGGTCCCCACCGAGGCCTCGAAGGGGATCTCCATCACCCACGGCTCCAGATGCCGCTCCATGCGGAGCTTCCCGATGATCCAGCCCGAAAGGAAGGCGATGGCCACGCCGGTCACGGTGTAGAGCAGGGCGATGCGCCACCCGAACAGGCTCCACAGCAGGAACAGCGCCACCTCGTTCACCATGGGTGCCGAGACGAGGAAGCTGAAGGTCGCGCCCAGGGGCACGCCCACCCGCACGAAACCGATGAAGAGGGGCACGGCGGAGCAGGAGCAGAAGGGCGTGGCGATGCCCAGCAGCGAGGCCAGCAGGTTGCTCCAGGCGCCGGTGCGCTTCGCCAGCAGGTCGCGGGTGCGCTCGGGGCTGATGAAGGTCTGCACGAAGCTCACGCCCAGCACCACGAGCCCGAGCAGCAGCAGCACCTTCGGCCCGTCATAGGCGAAGAAGGCCACGGCCTCACCCAGGCGGCTGCCCACTTGCAGCCCAAGCGCGCGGAAGGCCAGCCAGTCCGCCAGGGGCTTCAGGCCGAGGTAGAGCGCGAACCAGGCCGGAAGGGCGGCCAGCAGCCACCCTCCGGACCTCCAGAAGCCATCGCCCTGGACGGGCGCCGGGGCGGCACAGGCGCAGGATTTCGATTCCACGGCCATGGCCTCAGCCTCCGCAGCAGGTGGGCGCGCAGCCACAGGCCCGGGGGCTCTTGGTGGCTTCAAGCTGCAGGCTCAGCACGGCACCCGCCGCGGTCTCCAGTTCCTCAGGCCCCAGCTCTGGGTACCGCTGGCGGGCCGCTTCCATCAGCTCGGGCGAGAACATGTCCAGGCCGTAACGCCGCTCGCCCGCCACGGCCAGGCCGAGGAAGCCCGCCGCCTCGATGGCCTTGAGGTAGTCCGCCTTCAGCAGCGCCCCGGCCACGCAGGCGCCGTAGATGTCCATGTCCTGACGGATGGCCTCGGGCAGGGGCCGTTCCAGCACCAGGTCGGAGACCATCAGCCGCCCGCCGGGCTTCAGCACCCGGTAGGCTTCGCGGAAGGTGCGGGCCTTGTCCGTGCTGAGGTTCACCACGCAGTTCGAGATGATGACGTCCACGCTGGCATCCGCCAGGGGCAGGGCCTCGATGTCACCCAGCCGGAACTCGACGTTCGCGTAGCCGTGGGTGGCGGCCAGGGTGGTGGCGCGCTCGATCATCTGGGGCGTCATGTCCACGCCAATGACGCGGCCCGTGGGTCCCACGCGCTTCGAGGCCAGAAAGGCGTCGAAGCCCGCGCCGGAACCCAGGTCCAGCACCGTTTCGCCGGGTTTCAGGGAGGCCAGGGCCACGGGATTGCCGCAGCCCAGGCCCAGGTTGGCACCCTCGGGTACGGCGGCGAGGTCCTGCACGCCGTAGCCCAGGCCCAGGCTGGCCGCACCCGGATCGGAATCAGGGCCGCAACCGCAGGATGATGAGGAGGTCGAGCAGCAGCTTGGCTGCGCCTCGACCTGGGGGTCCGGGGGTATTCGCGCAGCGAGGGACCCCCGGGTGGAGTTGGTGACGAAGCCCGCGTAGCGTTCGCGGACAGCAGTTTTGATGGTCTGGGAATCCATGGCAGATCCTTTCGAAGGTAGACGTTCCCCGGGACGCGGTGGCATCCAGTTCCCAGGAAAGTGGAAGGTCAGTCCCCGCCGCAGCAGGGTGAAGGGCTCGGCTCTGACGCGGTGCCACCGGAGCAGCAGTCCTGCCAGAGGTACTCGGTGAGGGCCCGCAGCACGCCGTAGTCGGCGCGGTAGCGCAGGGTCGTGCCTTCCCGGGCCACCAGGACCAGACCCGCCTCGGCGAGGGTGGCCAGGTGGTGGCTGAGGGTGGAGGCCGGGATGTCCAGGCGCGTCTGCAGCTCCCCGGCGGGCGTCCCCGCCTCGGGGCCCTGCACCACGCGGCGCAGGATGGACAGGCGGACCGGGTGCCCGAGGGCCTTCAGTCGCTCTGCCGCCTGCTCCACTTGCCCGGTCATGGGTGCCTCCCGACTTAATTCTAAAATTATCGAAATAGAACGCAAGGCCTAATTTCGATTTTTTTCGAAATTTATGGAGTCCAGCGCCGATCGCGCCCCAAAGCCGCCAGGCGGCGGGCGATCTCATCTCGGGCCGTGCGGAAACGGGCGCGCAGATCCTCGGGCCCGAGCTCCGGATCCTCGCTCGCCGGATCCGGGATGGGCCAATGCAGGCGCTCGGCCCGGCCCAGGAAAGCGGGGCAGACCTCCTCGGCACAGAGGGTGATGACCAAGTCCACGGTGGCGGGGTCGATGTCCGCCACGGATTTGGAGGCATGGGCCGACGCATCGATGCCCACCTCGGCCAGGGCCTCGATGGCATACGGGTTCACGCGGCTGGGCCGGCTGCCGGCGCTCTGGATGCGGAAGCCCGGGAACCGCTGGCGGGCCAGGCCTTCGCCCAGCTGGGAGCGGGCGCTGTTGGCCACGCAGAGGAACAGGATGGATGGCACGGTCTCCCCCTACAGCAGCAGTTCCCAGAAACCCACGTCGATCCAGCAGTCGAACTTGCGACCGGCTTCGCGCATGTGGGCAGCCTGGCGGAAGCCCAGCTTCTCGTGCAGGCGGACGCTGGCCTCGTTGGGCAGGGCCAGGCCACCCAGCACCAGGTGGAAACCCCGCCGACGCAGTTCGTCGAGGAGGGCCTGGTAGAGCGCGGCCCCTCGGCCCCGGCCGCACTGGTCCATGGCGAAGTAGATGGCCGTCTCCGTCGAGTGGCGGTAGGCGGCCCGGGCCCGCCACACCGAGCTGTAGGCGTAACCCAGCACCCGGCCTTCCTCCTCCCAGACGAACCACGGGTAGGCCGCGGTCACCCTCTCGATGCGCGCGGCCATCTCCTCCGCCGTGACCGGCTCCTCCTCGAAGGTGATGGTGGTGTCCCGGATGTACGGGTTGTAGATGTCGGCCAGGGCCTGGGCATCCGTCGGTCGCACGGGGCGGATCATGGCGCTCCCTCCTCAGGTCTGGGCCCCACGTTGTAGGCGATCTCCCCCACCCGGAAGCGGGCGTAGGGGAAGGGTCCGGCAGGCTCCTGCCAGATGGCGTCCCCTTCCACCATGAGATGGAATCCTTCAAAGCCACCGTACTTGCGGATGGGTGTGGACCAGGGGTAGTTCAGGTAGGTCTTCCCATCGGCGGACTGGTACCGGTCTTCGGAACGGAAATCCGCCAGGTCGCCCTGGTCATCGAAGCGCAACACCGCCGCCACGCAGTGGCCCTGGTGATGGAAGGTGCCCTTGAGCGTCCGTCCCGGGCCCTCCTCCCAGCGCACGTCCACCTCCAGCAGGGCCGCGGGCGCCAGCAGGCAGAGGTCGTTGAAGAAGGTGACCGTCTCGCTCTGGTCCATCTCGGGGCCGCGGGCCTCCACCACCTGGAAGAGGGAAGCCACGCGCACCTGCATGGTGGCCGTGGGACCGACGAAGCGATGGAAGCTTTCGAAGGGGATGCCGAAGCGGGAGGCCCTCATCAGGAAGAGCCGCGCGGGATCGGGCCCGAGAAACGTGTGCTGGTCGACCCGGATCTTCATCCAGCCCGATCCGTGGCTGGGGCGCATCTCGCCACTGAAGCGCACGCGGAAGTTCCGCACCCGGGGTCGCCCCACCACGCCCACCCGGCGGAGATAGGCCTGCAGCAAGGACGGCAGTCCGGACAACTCCTGCTCGGTGACCAACACCTCGGGTTCCACGCTCGCCAGACCGCGGGACACCTCGCGTTCGTAGCGCGTGCGGAAGCCCGGTCTCACGCCATCACCTCTTGGGTTCCACCGCCGGACAGCAGAGGACGTCCGCCACGGCCTGCGTCTCCCCGGGGAACCAGCGCTGCCGGAGTCGCAGCGACACGTTCACCAGCCCGATGAGCACCGGCACTTCCACCAGCGGTCCGATGACCGCCGCGAAGGCCGCGCCATGGCCCAGACCGAAGGTGGCCACGGCCACGGCGATGGCCAACTCGAAGTTGTTGCTGGCGGCCGTGAAGCTCAGCGTGGCGCTCTGGGGGTAGTCGGCACCGGCGCGCTTCGACAGCCAGAAGCTGGCCAGGAACATCACCAGGAAGTAGACCAGCAGCGGCAGGGCCACCCGCAGCACGTCCGTGGGCCGGGCCACGATCTGGCGGCCCTGGAGACTGAACATGGCGATGATCGTGAAGAGCAGCGCGATGAGCGTGATGGGGCTGATCTTCGGCACGAAGACGCGGTGGTACCAGTCGAGGCCCTTGAGCTTGCCGAGCACCTTCCGCGTGAGGAAGCCGGCGATGAAGGGAATCCCCAGGTAGATGAACACACTGGTGGCGATCTGCTGGATGGTGATGTCCACCCGCGTGCCCGGCAGGCCCAGCTTGGTGGGCAGCACCGTGATGAAGAGCCAGGCGTACACGCTGAAGAAGAGCACCTGGAAGATCGAGTTGAAGGCCACGAGGCCGGCGCAGTACTCGGTATCGCCCTCGGCCAGGTCGTTCCACACGATGACCATGGCGATGCAGCGCGCCAGGCCGATGAGGATGAGGCCCACCATGAGCTCGGGCCGGTCCCGCAGGAACAGGATGGCCAGGCCCGTCATGAGCAGGGGGCCGATGACCCAGTTCTGCAGCAGCGACAGGCCCAGCACCTTCCTGTTGCGGAAGACCAGGTGCAGTTCCTCGTAGCGCACCTTGGCCAGGGGCGGATACATCATCACCACGAGGCCGATGGCCAGGGGCACGCTGGTGGTACCCACGTTCCAGGCGTTCAGGGCCGCGTTGAAGCCCGGCGCGAAGCGGCCCAGCAGGATGCCGGCCGCCATGGCCAGGAAGATCCACAGGGTGAGGTAGCGATCCAGGAAAGACAGCCGGCCCGTGGACATCTCACCCTCCTAGCGGCAGTCGCAGTCGTCGCCGCAGTCGCCCTTCTCCTTGCCCTCGGTCTCACAGGCGCAGGCGCCGCCACAGCATCCACCGCCATCGGTCAGGGTGGATTCGGCCAGGGCCATCATGATCGAGTGGGGATCGCCCTTCACCCGCAGGGCCATGTTCACGGCCTCGATCATGGCCTCCTTGGAGACGCCCAGCTCTTCCAGGCGGGCCTGATGGGCCCGGAAGGCGCGCTCGGCGTTGGCGCCGATGGCCGCGCCCAGGGCGACGAGGTTGAGGGTGATCTCGCTGAGGCCGGTCTCGAGCTGGGGATCGGTCTGGGTGGTCATGGAAGCTCCTGGTGGTGGGAAGGGGAAAGTCAGGCGGGTTCAGGAACGGGACAGGCGGCCGGATCGCAGGTGACGCAGCGCAGGGCCCGCGCCTGGGCCAGGTCCCTGGCCAGGTCGGCTTCGGCCGCGGCCATGAGGGGCCACAGGGCCTCCACCATCGGTCGGGCGGCGGCTTCGTCGGCCAGGGCCACATGGACCCAGCGGCCCACCTTCCGCTCCCGCACCAGGCCGGTACGGCGCAGGGCCGTCAGGTGCTCGGACACGGTGGAGGGGGCCAGCCCCAGCACCTCGGCCACCTCGCAGACGCAGAGCTCGCCACCCTGCAGGAGGGCGAGGATGCGCAGGCGCACGGGGTGCGCCAGGGCCTTGAGGGTGTCGACGAGGGGCCGGAGGGTGTCTGTCGTCATTTCTCGTTTTTCCGAAACATTCCCAGCCTAACCCGAAATACTTCCCCTTGTCATGCCTCAATAGATGAGGTTACCTGATGATACCCCTCCAGGAGCCACCCATGCCGCGGTCCACCCCCGCCCTTTTGTCGCTGGCCCTCGCCACGGCTCTGCAGGCCCAGAACCCCGCCCGGACCACCCCCCCGCCGCCGTCACCGGTCCCGGTGCTGGTCAGCTACCCCGACACGCCCGCTGGCAAGCTGCTGAAGGAGATCAAGGAACACGCCGACGTGGTGGCCCGGGTGGAATACCTCGCGGACCAGATCGGTCCCCGGCTCACCGGCTCCGAGCAGCTGCGCCGGGCCCAGGCCTGGGCCCTGGCCGAGATGAAGAAGCTGGGCGCCGAGAACGTGCACGAGGAGGCCTACGACTTCGGCCTGGCCTGGACCCGCGGCGTGGACAGCGCCCGGCTCCTCACCCACAACGGCCTGCGCTTCCGCGTGGACCAGCTGGCCTGGTCGCCGGCCACCCGGGGCCCCATCCAGGGCGAGGTGATGCTGGTGGATGCGCGCAACCTCGACGAGCTGCAGGCCTTCAAAGGCCGCCTCCGGGGCCGGATCCTCCTGCGCACGAACCCCTATGACAAGCGCCCGCCCCTGCCCCGCCGCGACCGGGGCGACATGGCCGCCTTCCAGTCCCAGCAGGCGGCCATGACCCAGTTCCTCCTCGATGAGGGCGTCGCCGCAGTGCTGCAGATGTCGGGGCGCAGGAACGGCCTGGGCTTCACCACCAGTGGCCCGGGCCGGGACCCCGGGAAGCCGGCCCTGCCCTCGGCCTACGTGCCCCAGGAGCCCTACAAGATGCTGCTGCGCCAGGTGGCGGGGAAGGAGCCCGTGCGGCTCGAGCTCAGCCTCGGCGGCAGCTTCTCCGCCAAGCCGGTCCAGGCCTACAACGTGGTGGGCGAGATCCGCGGCACGGAGAAACCCAGTGAGGTGGTCATCATCGGCGGCCACCTGGACAGCTGGGACCTTGGCACCGGCGCCACCGACAACGCCACCGGGACCTCGGTCTGCCTCGAGGTCCTGCGCGCCCTGCAGGCCACGGGCCTGAAGCCGAAACGCACCCTGCGCGTGATCCTCTGGAGCGGCGAGGAGGAGGGCCTGCTGGGCTCCCGGGCCTATGTGGAAGCCCACAAGGCCGAGCTGGACGCCATCCAGGCCGTCCTGGTCCACGACATGGGCACGGGCATGGTGAGGGGCTTCGACCTCCAGGCCCGAGAGGACGCCCGCGGCCTCATGGCCCAGGCCATCGCCCCGCTGAATGACCTCGGCGTACGGGAGCTGCCCCTCACCGTCATGAACGGTACGGACCACGCCCCCTTCGATCGAGCTGGGGTTCCGGCTTTCGCCGCCATCCAGGATGCGGTGGACTACTTCGAAGGCACCCACCACAGCCAGATGGACTTCCCGGACCACGTGCAGCCCGACCAGCTGGCCCAGGGGGCCCAGGCCATGGCGGTCACCGCCTGGGAGCTGCTGAACATGGACGCCCGCCTGCCCCACGGCGTGGTGGCGAGGCCCGTCCGGCCCGGCACCGAGGCACCGGCACCCCGCTGAATCGCAGACGGCGCGCCGGCTACTGCCGGGTCATCTCCGCCCGGGCGAGGCGGGTGAGGTTCGCCAGCGCTTCCGCGGGTCCCATGATCAGGAGCTCGTCCCCCGCCTGGAAGCGCTCATCGCCGGAGGGGTTGAAGCGGAGCCCCGCGCCCGGATGGACGAGCCCCACGAGCAGGGAGCCCGTGGCATGGCGCAGTCGGGCCTCCCGCAGCGTCTGCCCCACCAGGGGGCTGCCGGCCGAGATGGTGATCCGCTCCAACCCGAGCTCGAACTGCTCCTGCTGGAGCACGATGTCGAAGAAGCTCATCATCTCGGGCTTGAGCAGCAGGCCCGCCATGCGCCGTCCGCCGATCTCGTAGGGGCTCACGATGTGGTCGGCGCCCGCGGCCTTCAACTGGCGCTCAGTCCCCAGTTTCGCGCTGCGGGCCACCACGGGCAGGTCCGGGCGGAGCTGCTTCACCGTGAGGGTCACCAGCACGTTGTCGGCATCCGTGGTCAGGGCGGTGATGAGGCCCTTGGCTGAGCGGATGCCGGCCCGCTGGAGGATCAGCTCGTCCATGGCGTTGCCGTACAGGATCAGCTCACCGGCAAAGCGGGGGCTGCGGCCCTTGGTCTCGTCCTGCTCGATGATGACGAAGGACACGCCGGCCTTCTTCAGCTCCCAGGCGGCCTGGAAGCCCATCTTCCCGAAGCCGCAGACGATGACGTGGTCCTTGAGGTCGTCCAGGCGCTTCTGCATGCGGCGCTCCATGAGATAGCCCCGGAGGTCACCCTCGAGGAGCAGGGCCGTGAGGTTGGAGATGGCATAGGTGGCCACGCCCAAGCCCACGATGAGGTAGAAGATCGTGAAGAGCTTCGTGCGGGCGTTCACCTCGCCCAGTTCCCGGAAGCCCACGGTGAACAACGTGGTGATGGCCATGTAGAAGCTGTCGAGGGTGTTCAGCTTCGACAGGACGTGGTAGCCCAGAGCCCCCGCGAAGATGACCACCAGCAGGAGGATCAGGGCGTACCGCAGGCGCTTCAGGGGCGCATCCGCGTCATGGTTGGGGACGTAGGGGAAGGGCGTGTGGATCCGCATCTCAGCCGATCCCCTGCCGGATGGCGAAGTTCGCCGTGGCCAGCGTCACCAGGTGGTCGCCGCAGGTGAGGCGGCACTCGAGAATGGCCCCCCGGCCCGAGAAGCGGATGACCTTGCCCTCGGCCCGCACCTCCCCCTTCGCTGGCTCCAGGTAGCGCACGTGCAGGTCCGACGTGGCGAAGGGCATGGCGCCATCGAAGGCGGTGCTGAGGGCCAGGGCGCTGACCATGTCGGCCACGGTGGCCAGCACGCCGCCATTCACCGTGCCCCGGGCCCCGTTGATCACCGTCTTGGTCGGGGTCAGGACCATCACGGCCCGGCCCGGATCCACCGACTCGATGGTCAGTCCCCAGCCGCTGATGAGCGGCCAGGGATGAAAGCGCGCGCGCAACCGGTCCAGGAGATCCGGCGCCAGGGTCTCGGGGATCTGCGGCTTGGCCATGGCCCAGGATAGCCGCGGCCCCCTCCGGAAGGGAGGTCACACCGATGGACCCCCTGCTTCACGGCGGCTTCACGCCCCCATGAGCCAATCAGGACCGGAGGATCACCCATGTCCCTGCGCACGCTCTTTCCCGCTGCCCTTCTGGTCCTGGGTCTGGCCTGCCAGGTCCCAGAGGAGGCGCCGGCGAAACCGGCTCCGGCGCCCGCTGCCGCGCCGGTCAGGGAGGTGGCGCTCCCGGCCTATACCGCAGAACGCCCGGTATCCGGGGAGTTGAAGAGCATCGGCTCGGACTCCATGGAACCCCTGATGGCGCTCTGGGGGGACGACTTCAAGAAGTTCCATCCCCGCGTCAGCACCCTCTTCATCTGCAAGGGGTCGGGCACCGCCCCGAAGGCCCTCATCGACGGCAACGCCCTCATGGGCCACATGAGCCGCGAGATGAACGAGCAGGAGCAGGCGGCCTTCCAGGCCAAGTTCGGCTACGCCCCGACCCGCATCCCCGTGGCCGTGGATGCCCTGGTGGTCTACGTCAATGCCAACAACCCCATCCGGCAGCTGCGCATGGAGGAGATCGACGCGATCTTCTCCACCACGCGCAAAGGCGGCGCGAAGAACGACCTGCTCACCTGGGGCGACCTGGGCCTGAACGGCGACTGGAAGCAGCGGGACATCCAGGCCTACGGGCGGGACGAGAATTCGGGCACCCGCGCCTTCTTCAAGGAGCACGCGCTGAAGAAGGGCGACTTCAAGCCCACCGTGAAGGCCCTCCTGGACCAGTTCGCCGTGGTGGAGGCCCCGGCCGTGGATGGCGGCGGCATCAGCTACGGCCCCCTCCAGTACGCCAACCGCATGGTGAAGGGCGTGCCCGTGGCCTCCTTCAAGTCGGACCGGTTCATCGAGCCCACGCTGGAGACCATCCAGAAGGGGACCTACCCCCTGACCCGCTTCCTCTATATCTACGTGAACAAGGCCCCGGGCAAGGCCCTGGATCCCACCGTGAGGGAATTCCTCCGCTTCGTGCTGTCGAAGGAAGGCCAGGCCGGCGTGTCCAGCTTCGGTGCCGTGGCCGTGCCCGGCGACTTCGCGCACATGAGCGTCGGCAAGCTCAACTAGGGGTTCCATGCTCGCCGTCCTGCTTCAGGTGGCTCTGCTCGCCAGCGGCTTGGAGGAGCCCCCACCGCGGTACGTCATGCTGCTGCCGACCGTCACCAACCCGCCCACCGCCATGGCCGACATCCGCCTGGCCGAGAATGGCCAGACCTTCCCGGTGGCTGCGGGGACCCAGGTCAGCGCCCGGGTCAAGGGCGACCTGGTGGTGCCGCTCTCCGACCCGGGCCGGACCCAGATCCGCATCGAGATCGTCCTTCCGCTCCTCGCGAAAAATGGCAGGACCATCCTCCTGCCCGCGGGCACGCAGCTGGTGGCCCGCGTGCACCTCCTGCGCGGGCAGTTCAGCTTCGTCGGCTTCCTCTTCCTGATCCTGCCCGACGGCCGCAGCGTGGCCATGCCCGAGGACGCCTTCCGTCTGGGGCCCGGCTCCCTCCTACCGCTCCAGGATGGAGCCCCCGCCCTGCTCACCGTGTGGCGCCCCCTGCGGGTGGAGGCCTTCGGCCCCGTCAAATGATCAGAGCTTGAGAAGACCGCGCAGGCTTTCCGCCATGCCCTGGAAGACCCTGGTCTGGGGGCTGTCCGGATGGGCCGCCACCAGGGGCTGGCCGCTGTCGCCGCCCTCGCGGATGGACAGGTCGATGGGCACCTCGCCCAGGAAGGGCAGCTCCATGCGCTGGGCCGCGGCCTTGACGCCGCCGTGGCCGAAGATCTGGGTCTCCTTGCCACAGCCGGGGCAGAGGAAGCTGCTCATGTTCTCGATGATGCCGAGGATGGGCACCTTCACCGTCCCGAACATGCCGATGGCCTTCTTGGCATCGAGGAAGGCGACATCCTGGGGCGTGCTGACGATGACCGCGCCATCCACCTGGGCGTTCTGGATCAGCGTGAGCTGCACGTCACCGGTGCCCGGCGGCAGGTCGATGAGGAGCACGTCCAGGTCGCCCCAGGCCACGTCCTTCAGGAACTGCTGGAGGGCCTTGTTGAGCATGGCGCCGCGCCAGATGACGGGGCGGTCCTCCTCGATGAGCACGCCCATGGACATGACCTTGATGCCGAACTTCTCCAGGGGCAGGATCTGGCCGTCGGGAGTTCCCAGCGGTGAATCCTTCAGCCCCAGCATCATGGGGATGGAGGGGCCGTAGATGTCGGAGTCGAGAAGTCCCACCTTGAGGCCCTGCTGCGCCATGGCCACGGCCAGGTTCACGGTGACGGTGCTCTTGCCCACGCCGCCCTTGCCCGAGCCCACCACCACGCAGCGCTTGATGCCGGGGATGAGGTTCTTGAACTCCACCTGGGCGGTCTTCTCCCAGCCGATCTCGATCTCCGCCGAGGCCACGCCGGGCTGATTGAGGATCAGCTCCTCCAGGGCCTGCTTGATGACCTGCACGCGATCCTGGTAGGCCTCCATGAGCTGCAGCAGCACCGTGACCTTGCCCTCGGTGACATCGATGCCCTTCACGGCCTTCAGCGTGGTGAGGGTGGCATTCGTCCCGGGAACCACGTAGGCATTGAGGGCTTCAAAGAGGGCGGCGCGGCTGATTTTCGTCATGCGTGTCTCCAGCCCACCAGTTTGACACGGCCCGGTTGGAAGTCTGAACAGCCAAGCCCGGAGGCCCGGCCCGTCTGGATTGCGCGCCTGGCCGCGCGAAGTCGGGGAACGCCCGGTCTGACCATCGGCCCACACCTGCGCTCCATTGCCGCGTCTTCTTGCGGTGGTTTCACCCCAACGCTGGTGGCAGAATGCGGAGGCCCCGAGCAGCCGACCCGTGGATCTGCAATCAGGGCCCCCGTGACACTCCCCCCGGCGCCGCCAGGCGCCCGCTGTCAGAAAGGTCGACGCCATGTCCTCCCTGTTCTCATCCCGTTCCCTGCGCACGCACCTGGCCGGGTTGCTCCTGGCCGGTTCCTGCTTCGCCCAGGAGCCCAAGCCCACCCCCACGCCGGAACCCGCGCCTGCGCCTGCTCCCGCGCCTATTCCCGCTCCCGCTCCTGCCCCTGCGCCTGCCCCGGCCGGTGAGAAGCCGGCCCAGGCGCCTGAGGCCACCCCGCCACCCGTGGCCGTGCCCCCCACCGAGGCCAAGCCCGCTGAGGCCCCCAAGCCGGCCGAGGCCGCCGCGGTCGCCCGCCTGGTCTGCTATCGCGAGAAGAAGTTCGCCGGGTCCGCCCTGCATCACAGCATCTTCCTGGACGGCGTCGAGATCGGCGACCTGAACAACGGTACCTACTTCATCGTCAAGGTCGCGCCTGGTGAGCACAAGATGCACGCCGACGAGAAGAAGGACGAGTTCGCCTTCACGGTCGAGGCCGGGAAGACCTACTACTTCAAGACCGAGATCCAGATGGGCTTCTGGAAGGGGCACGGGAAGATCGGCCCCGTCGAGGCCGCCTTCGGTGCCGGCGAGTTCACCAAGTGGAAGGGCGAGGACCGGCTCAAGTACACGCCTGCGGGCGACCTGAAGAAGGTGGACCTGCTCGAGATGCCGTGAACCTCCAGGGGTTGCAATAAAGCAGAGGGCGGGCCCACGGGCCCGCCCTCTGCTTGTACCGGCCCGCTCAGATGTCCGGATCCAGCGGTCCCAGCTTCTGGGTGAGGGCCCCCACGCCGCTGGCGAGAAGGGTGTGCTCGTAGATCCGCAGCTGGCTCCGCAGCGGCGGATCCTGGGGATCCAGGCCGCGGTGCAGCACCTCGCCCTGGGGCCCGAGCACGCGCCCCTTGAGCGTGTCGTGCAGCTGCAGCTCGACCATCTCCATGACCTGGGCCGCGAGCAGCGGGTTCACCAGGGGGAAGGCCAGCTCCACGCGGCGGTCCAGGTTCCGGGGCATGAGGTCGGCGCTGGAGAGCAGGGTCTCGGGCTCGCCGTCGTTGGCGAAATGGTAGATCCGCGCGTGCTCCAGGAAGCGGTCCAGGATGGACAGGGCACGGATGTTCTCCGACAGCCCCGGCACGCCGGGGCGCAGGCAGCAGGTGCCGCGCACGATCAGGTCCACCTTCACGCCCTCGCGGCTGGCCTCGTAGAGCATCTGGATGAGCTGGGGGTCCACCAGGGCGTTCATCTTGAGGACCATGCGGGCGGTCCGGCCGGCGCGGGCGTGGTCGATCTCCCGCTGGATGCGCGCCTTCAGGGCCTTCTTCAGGTGCTGGGGCGCCAGCAGGATCCGATGGAACCGGGGCGGCCGTGTGTAGCCCGTGAGCATGTTGAAGAGGTTCGACAGATCCTCGCCGAACTCGGGCCGAGCCGTGAGCAGCCCGATGTCCGAATAGAGCCGGCTGGTGCGCTCGTTGTAGTTGCCGGTGCCCAGGTGGCAGTAGCGCTTGATGCCGCCGGCCTCCTGCCGCACCACGAGGCAGGCCTTGCAGTGGATCTTGTGGTTGGGCAGGCCGTAGACCACGTGGACGCCCGTCTTCTCCAGGCGCCGGGCCCAGGCGATGTTGGCGGCCTCGTCGAAGCGGGCCCGCAGCTCCACGATGGCCGCCACCTGCTTGCCCCGCTCGGCGGCGCGCTCCAGGGCCGCCGCCACCGGGCTGTTGGCCGTCACGCGGTAGAGGGTCATCTTGATGGCAAGGACCTTCGGATCCTCTGCTGCCTCCCGCACGAACCGCACGACGCTGTCGTCGAAGCTCTGGTAGGGATGGTTCAGCAGGATGTCGTTCTTGGAGATGGCATCGAAGATGTTGCCGGCCTGGTCCAGCTGGGGCACGGGCAGGGGCGGCAGGGGCATGTCCTTGAGGTGGGGCAGGTCCAGCTGCCCGTAGAGCTGCATCAGGTCCGAGAAGGCCGTGAGGCCCGAGCAGGGGTAGAGGTCCTCGGGGCTCAGCTCCATCTCCTCGATGAGCAGATCCAGCACCGGCGTGGACAGGCCGTGCTCGTACTGGAGGCGGACCACCGCGCCGCGACGCCGGTCGCGGAGTCCCTCCTCCACGGTCTTCAGCAGGTCCTCGGAGGGATCTTCCTCCACCGGCAGGTCCGAATCGCGGGTGACGCGGATGGCGTGGCAGCTCTTCACGGTGTAGCCGAGGAAGAGCCGCGACAGGTGGTGCCGAACCACGTCCTCGAGCATGACGAAGGCGTGGGAGCCGGGGTTCGAAGGCACCCGGAGGAAGCGCGAGGCCAGGCCCGTGGGCACGTGGATGAAGGAGAGCTCGGAGGCGGGCAGGTCCCCGTCCAGCAGGTCCTCGTCCGGCTCCAGCTCCACCACCAGCACCAGGGCCCGGTTGCCCAGGCGGGGGAAGGGGTGGCCCGTGTCCACGGCCAGGGGTGTGATCAGGGGCAGCAGGCTGCGCTCGAAGTAGTCCAGGACGAAGGCGCCCTGGGCCTCATCCAGGTGGGCCGGGTCGAGGACGCGGATGCCCGCCGCCTCCAGCTGGGGCTCGAGGATGGCGTGGAAGAGCTCGTGCTGCCGGGCGGAGTAGGCGTGGATGCGGGAGGAGACGCGCTCCAGCAGCTGGCGGGGCGTCAGACCATCCGGTCCGGGCTGGGTGATGCCGGCATCGATCTGCCGCCAAATGCCCGCCACCCGCACCATGAAGAACTCGTCCCAGTTGCTGGACACGATGCTGAGGAACTTCACCCGCTCCAGCAGGGGCACGGTGGAATCCTCGGCCTCTTCCATCACCCGGGCATTGAAATCCAGCCAGCTCAGCTCGCGGTTGAGCAGTTCCTCGGGGCGGGGGATGGGGTGGAACACGGCTGGACCTCTGGGTCGGGAGCTTAGCGCCTGCGTGTAACAGACTGATGGTACAGCCGATGGAACGCCCGGATCGAAGAACATCCTTGGTTTTCCTGGGGTTTTCGGGCAGGATTGGTGGTTCGGCCCTCCATCGGGAGCGTCCGACCGGTCCGCCCGGACCCACCCCAACGAGAGGGCAGCGTCTGGCTGCCAGGTAGGAGGAATGAATGTCCCAGGAAGTCCTGATCGTCCCCAAGCGCGAAACCTTCGGCAAGGCCGCCATCCGTGAGCTGAAGCAGAGCGGCATGATCCCCGCCGTCGTCTACGGTCTCACCGAGCCCCCCGTCGCCATCGCCATCAGCCCCAAGGCCGTGGCCCGCGTGCTGGCCAGCGACACCGGCATGAACTCCGTGATGTTCCTCCAGCGTGAGGGCACGGACATCAAGCGCCACGTCATCATCAAGGACCTGCAGCGCGACCCCATCACCGGCCGTCTCCGCCACGTCGACTTCATGCGCGTGGACATGACCCTCAAGGTCCGCGTCAAGGTGCCCGTGCGCCTGCTCGGCACCTCCATCGGCGTGAAGGGCCAGGGCGGCGTGCTCGACTTCGCCCACCGCGAGATCGAGGTCGAATGCCTGCCCAGCCTCATCCCGGCCCACATCGATGTCGACATCACTAACCTCAACGTGGGTGACAGCGTCCGCTTCGAGCAGCTGGTCCTCGCCCCCAACGTCGTCATCACCGGCGATGCCCACCAGGTGGTCTGCTCCGTCCACGGCAAGGCAGCCGAGGAGGAACTCGCCACCCCGGCTGCCGCCACCGAGCCCGAAGTGGCCAAGAAGGGCAAGAAGGACGACAAGAAGTAGTTCCAACGGTCATTCAGTCCTGCGCGGGCGCCTCTCGGCGCCCGCGTTGTATAAAGGCTTCTATGTGGACCCTCGTGCCCCTCGGCAATCCCGGGCCTGAATATCAAGACACCCGGCACAACCTCGGTCGTCTGCTCCTGCAGCGCTGGCTGGCAGACCGGGGTCTCGCTCCTATTCCCGCGAAGCGGTTCCCCTCGGGCACGCTCTACCCGCTCACCGACGGGCTTCAGGCCCTGGTCCCCAGCACCTACATGAACCTGTCGGGCGAGGCCTGCCTCCAGGCCGCCGCCGCCGGCATCTACCCCCGCCGCCTGGTGCTGCTCTACGACGACAAGGACCTGCCCCTGGGCACAGGCCGGTTCCGCCTGGACGGCTCGGATGGCGGCCACAATGGCCTGCGCTCGGTCTTCGGATGCCTGGACACCACGGAGATCGCCCGCCTCCGCCTGGGCATCGGCCCCTTCGAGCGCCCCCTGGTGGACTGGGTGCTGGGCCACTGGACCGACTCCGAATGGGAGCGCATCGACGGTCTGGACAAGCCCTTCGCCCGCTTCCTGGACCTGCTGGCCGGCGCCGGGGACCTGGGCACCCTGGCCAATCAGGTGAACCCGGCCGAGTTCTGGAGCGGCTGACCCCGGACTTTCCGTTGATCTTCCTGCCTTTTCGCGCGAAACTGTCCCTTCGCGTCCTCCGCTGGAGGGCGTATCCGCCTGACACACGGTCCCCCGGACCGTGTTCCCCATCGGCTCCGCCGATGGGAGTCGGCACCTCTCTTGCTCCCTGGAATCCAAAAGGGGGCTTCACATCCACAAGGAGGACAGATGCGTCGCTACGAGACCATCTTCATCGCCTCCCCCACGCTGACGGACGAGCAGAGCGATGAGCTCGTCAAGCAGTACGAGGGGATCATTGCCGAGCAGGGTGGCGAACTGCTCAAGACCGACAAGTGGGGCCGCAAGAAGCTGGCCTACGAAGTCCAGAAGTTCAGCGAGGGCTACTACACGCTCTTCGAAATGAACGCCGGCCCCGACCTCATCCACGAGCTCGAGCGCCGCTTCCGCAACAATGACGCCGTGATCAAGTACCTGAGCGTGCGCATGGACGTGGCCGAGAAGGCCGCAGGCCGCACCAAGCAGCGCATCGAGCGCGAAGCCAAGCGCAAGGCCCAGGCCGGGATCAAGGAACGTTCCGCTGAAGAGGTGATGGGATGAAGCGCCGCGCCGATGCCAAGAAGGGCAAGCCCAAGAAGAAGAAGGCTTTTGGGGGACGACGCGCCAAGTTCTGCAAGTTCTGCGTCGAGAAGTCCCTCATGATCGACTACAAGGACGTGAAGACCCTCCAGGCCTTCACCCCCGAGCGCGGCAAGGTCCTGCCCCGCCGCACCAGCGGCGTCTGTGCCGTCCACCAGCGCGAGCTGGTGGAAGCCATCAAGCGCGCCCGCAACATCGCGCTGCTGCCTTTCGCCACCGACTAGTCTTTCTTTCGTCCCTGACGAACGTTGAAGGCCGCCCTCGGGCGGCCTTCGCACTGTTACCTTTCGCCACCGACTAGTCAGACCCAACGAACTCAAGAAAAGCCGCCTCCGGCGGCTTTTCTTTTGGCTCTCCGGCTCGCGATGAGAGGCGACCCCGGCACAGAGACTTGGCCTGGATGTACCGAGGACTTTACGAGGAGTCACCTGGCAGCGACTAGTCTTGTGTTTGAACAACCATTCCTGGATCCGGCCTAGCCTGCAAACTCCTGATATTGGCCAGGCTCCACCTTTTCAACAGTTGCAACGCTCGCCACAGGAGAACCTGCATGCCTTCGAACCTTCGTCGCGTCCTCGGCCACTTCGCGGTCGCCCTGATCGTCTCGTCGGTGGCCGTCGCCGCCGCCCACGGGAATGAATCCGAAGACCGTGACCCCGTGGTGTTGAAGTTCTCGACCGTGGGGGACTCCCGCCAGGATCCGGTGGCCTTCGATCCCACCACCGGTCCTCTCTCCGCCCAGGACAAGATCTGGCTGCAGAACAGCAAGGCCTGGTCCCGGATCATGCGGTCCATTGAGGATGAGAGATCCAGCCTGCTGTTCTTCAACGGCGACATGATCATGGGCTACGGGCTGGCGGGTCCGGCCCCCAGCAACAGCGTCGTGGACGTCGTGGGTTCGGATCTCATGGCCTTCTACCGCCAGTACGCCTTCTGGCGCGGCATGGTGGCCCCCCTGATGGAAGCCGGCACCTACGTGGTTCCGGTGGCGGGCAACCACGAAGTCCAGTCGAAGCCGCTGGGCAAGAAGGCCCAGATCGAGAACGAGAACGCCTGGCGCGCCAACATGGGCGACCTGATCATCGACACCGCCCGGTTCAAGGCCATCGTGGGCACCGAGGCCACGAACGTCAATGTCCAGAACAACGGCGTCTACGACGGCCTGGCCACCGACCAGAGCCAGCTGTCCTACAGCTTCGACGTGGGCGACGTCCACTTCGCCGTGGTCAACACCGACCCCGTGGGCAAGGACAACGTCGCCCCCGCCGGCTGGCTGGCGACCGACTTCGGCGCGGCCGCAGCCCGGGGCGCCAGGCACTTCTTCGCTTTCGGCCACAAGCCCGCCTACACCTATTACTTCGGGACCAACACCCCGGCGAATCCCGGCATCTCAGGACTCGACAAGCTTCCTGCCTCTCGCGATGCCTTCTGGAATGTCATCGAGCAGTACCACGCCACCTACTTCTGCGGTCACGAGCATGAATTCAACCTGATGCAGCCCAGGGGGGCCGCCTGGCAGGTGATCGTCGGATCCGGCGGATCGCCCTTCGATGCCAAGCCCGGCGAGGTGACCCTGAATCCGGCCACCGACCGCACCTACGCCTGGGCCACGGTGGCGATCCACCGCAGCGGGAAGGTCACCCTCACGGCCCGGGGTTTCAACGACACCTTCGGCCCCACCCACATCCTCAAGCAGGTGAAGCTCTCGGCGGAATGACGCCGCAGAGGGCCAGCGCCCGGTCGGGCGCCAGCCACCACCAAGGGGCCCGCTCTGGCCCCTTGGTGCTTTCCCCGAGGCCCCGGGCCAGAGCCTCCGAAAGTTCCTTTTTGCAAGACCCTCCTGCATTGGTAGGTTGGAAGGGTACAGACCCGGAGGCTTCCATGCCCGTCGTCAACCCCGCCCAATACGCCAAGATGCTCGAGAAGGCGAAGCAGGAGAAGTTCGCCTACCCCGCCTTCAACGTCACTTCGACCGAGACGGCCAATGCGGTGCTGCTGGGCCTCAAGACCGCCGGCGCCGATGGCATTGTCCAGGTGTCCACGGGGGGTGCCGAGTTCATCAGCGGCCTGGGCGTGAAGGACATGGCCAAGGGCGCCATCGCGCTTGCTGATTACGTGCACTACATGGCCCAGCACTACGAGGTGAACGTGGCCCTGCACACGGACCACTGCCACCCCAAGTACCTCGAAGGCTTCGTGCTGCCCCTCATCGCGGAAACCGAGGCCCGCCGGGCCGTGGGCCGCCCGAACCTGTTCAACGCCCACATGTTCGATGGGTCGGAACTGGGCCTGGCCGACAACATCGCCCGCTCCTCGGAGCTGCTGAAGCGCTGCGCCGCCAGTGAGCTCATCCTCGAAGTGGAGATCGGCGTCGTGGGCGGCGAGGAGGACGGTCATGACACCAGCGGCGTGGGCAAGGACAAGCTCTACACCACGCCCGAGGACATGGTGGCCACCCACTCGGCCCTGGCGCCCCTCGGCCGCTACATGCTGGCCGCCACCTTCGGCAACGTGCACGGCGTCTACAAGCCGGGCAACGTCGTGCTGAAGCCCACCATCCTGCGGGACGGCCAGGCGGCCATCGCCAAGGCCTGTGGCGGCGCGAACTCCCTGCTGGTGTTCCACGGCGGCTCGGGCTCCAGCCTCGATGAGATCCACGAGACGCTGGACTACGGCGTCATCAAGATGAACATCGACACGGACACCCAGTACGCCTTCACCCGCGCCATCGCCGACCACATGTTCAAGAACTACGATGGCGTGCTCAAGGTGGACGGCGAGGTGGGCAACAAGAAGACCTACGATCCCCGCCCCTACATGAAGAAGGCCGAGCAGAGCATGGCCGACCGCGTCATCCGCGCCTGCCACGACCTGCGCTGCGCCGGCAAGACCATGGGGCGGATCTGAACCCGGGCCGCGACTGAGGTAACCTGAAGCCATGTCCGAGCCCACGCCCGCCCTGAAGCTGCCCATGCCCCTCCGCCGCCAGAAGGCCATCAAGGCCGCCTGGAAGCCCCTGCTCGTCCAGTGGCTGGTGCCCGGGGGCGGCTACTGGCTGATCGGCGAGAAGGGCCGGGCCAAGGTCTTCTTCGGCGTGTGGGTGCTCTTCTGCGTGCTCGGCGCACTCCAGATGCAGTTCGGCGCCGTGGCCGGCGTGAAGGGTGGCATCTTCGTGCCCGTGCAGGGTTCCTGGCTGCCCACCCTGGGCGCCCTGGGCACCCTGGGCATCGGCCCCCTCTATGGCGCCTTTGCGGCGGCCTTCGGTGGAGCCGGCACGGAGCCCGTGCGGACCCTCACCCAGGAGTACGGGGCCACCTACGTGATGGTGGCCGGCCTCCTGAACTGGCTCTGCTGCTTCGACCTCTGGGATCGCATCACGGGACGCTGGATCTTCCGCCTGCCCAAGGATGAGCAGATCCAGAAGGCCAAGGACCTCGCCGCCAAGGCCGAGTGAGCGTGGACACTCCGGGCGGGCCCCCGGCGGAAGGCTCGCTCCGCCTGCCCGCCCTGACGATCTTCCTGAGTGCCTTCCTGCTCTTCCAAGTGCAGCCGATGGTGGGGAAGCTCGTCCTGCCGTGGTTCGGGGGCAGCGCCGGCGTCTGGACCACCTGCCTGCTCTTCTTCCAGACCCTGCTGCTGCTGGGCTACCTGTATGCCCACGTGGTGACCCATCACCTCTCCCACCGGGGCCAGCTGCTGCTGCATGGCGGTCTGCTGGTGGCGGCCATGCTCACCTTGCCCCTGCGGTTGCATCCCTTCTTCCAGCCCTCTGGCGGCGCGGAGCCCCTGGGGCGTCTCCTGGGCCTGCTGACGCTGACCGTGGGCCTGCCCTACCTGCTGCTCTCCACCACCGGGCCCCTGGTGCAGGCCTGGGTGGCCCGCCGGGGCCAGGTCCCCTACCGCCTCTTCGCCCTGTCCAACCTGGCCTCCATGGTGGCTCTCTTCTCCTACCCGCTGCTCGTGGAGCCCTACCTTCCCCTGCGGGCCCAGTCCTGGGCCTGGTCGGCGGGATTCATCCTGTTCGGCACGCTGGTCCTCACCCTGGCACGCCGGGTGGCCCGCGAAGTCCCGGCCCTTCCGTACGATCCCAACCCCGCGGAGCGACCGGGGGCGGGGATGAAAGCGCTCTGGATCGCCTTCGCCGCGGTGCCCTCCGCCCTGCTGATGGCCGTCACCACCCACCTCAGCACCAACGTGGCCCCCATCCCCTTCCTGTGGGTACTGCCCCTGGGGCTCTACCTGCTGAGCTTCATCCTCTGCTTCGATGGGACCCGCTGGTACCGACGCGGCCTCTTCCTGGGCCTGACCCCGGTCCTGCTGCCCCTCATGGCGCTGTCGCTCCATCCGGACTTCCGCTGGCTGGACTACCGGTTCGAGGTCCTGAGCCGGGCCGCGCAGTGGCTGGGTTCCGTGCGCGGCCAGGTGGTCCTCTTCAGCACCGGCCTCTTCGTCGCGTGCATGATGGCCCACGGCGAGCTGGCCCGGCGGCGGCCCCATCCCCGGTTCCTGACGGGGTTCTACCTCCGCCTGAGCCTCGGCGGGGCCCTGGGCGGGGTCTTCGTGGCGTGGGTGGCACCCCGGGTCTTCACCACCTACCTGGAGCTGCCCCTGGGCCTGGCGGCCGCGCTCGCCGTGGCCGGCCTGTCCCTGGCCTGGGAGGTCGGTCCCCGGCACCGCTGGCAGCCGGTCCTCGCCGGAGCCTTCGGTCTGCTGGCCCTGGGGCTCGGCCTCCAGGCGCTCCACCTGGACCAAAGCGCCGAGCAGGTCCTGGTGGCCCGGGGCCGGAACTTCTACGGCACCCTGGCGGTCTACGATGATCCGGCCCAGTCCTGGCGCACCCTGGCCCACGGCACCATCACGCACGGCGGCCAGTTCCTCGATCCCCGGAAGGCCGGCCGACCCGCCACCTACTACAGCCTGGACTCCGGCGTGGGGCTGGCCATCGCCAGCCTGCCTGAGGCCCCCCGGAAGCTGGGCCTGGTGGGCCTGGGCGCCGGCAGCCTCGCGGCCTACGGCCGCCCCGGCGACCACTTCCGCTTCTACGAGATCAATCCGCTGGTGGAGCCCTTCGCCCGGCGGTACTTCACCTACCTGGGCCAGAGCCGGGCCCGCACGGAGGTTGTGCTGGGCGACGCCCGCCTGAGCCTGGAAGGCGAGGCGCCCCAGGGCTACGACCTGCTGGCCATCGACGCCTTCTCCAGCGATTCCATCCCGGTACACCTCCTGACCCGCGAGGCCTTCGCCCTGTACTTCCGGAACCTGAAGCCCGACGGGGTGCTGGCGGTGCATGTCTCGAACAAGTACCTCGCCCTCCAGCCCGTGGTGCGGGCGGCCGTGGATGCCTTCGGCAAGCACGCCCGGGTCGTGGACACCGAATCGGACGAGGAGGAGGGCAGCTACGGCTCCACCTGGGTGCTGATCACGCAGGACGGGTCCTTCTTCGACCGGCCCGCCTTCAAGGGCAACGAGGACGTGAGACGCCTGCCAGGGGCATCACTGCTCTGGCGCGACGACTTCAGCAACCTGTTCCGGGCCCTGAAGTAGCTAGGGTCTGTTTTCAAGGTGGGGTGTGGCCGCGCAAGGGGTGCCGCCCAAGCGAGGCAAGGAAAGCGACGAAGGCGATAGCGGCACTATCGGCAAGGAGCTTGACGCAGCATCGCGCCGGGCGCCGCCCCTTGCCCTCCGGGACGTCGCCCAGCCGCACCCCTGGCTGCGTTGGCGGCCTCGAACGATGTCCCGCATCGCCCTTCGGCCTCCGCCTTGCCATGAGCGCGGCTGTACGGCGTCGCGGCTCGCATCCACTTTGAAAACAGACCCTAACCCTCCGCCTTGAGACTCTTGGCCAGCAGCTGGGTGCGGATGAACACATCGATGTCGCCGTCCAGCACCTTCTGGGTCTGGCTGGTCTCTGCGCCAGTGCGGTGGTCCTTCACCATCTGGTAGGGCTGGAGCACGTAGCTGCGGATCTGGCTGCCCCAGGCCACGTCGGCCTTGTCGCCGCTGGCGGCGGCCACCTTGTCCAGGAACTTCCGCTGTTCCAGTTCGTACAACCGGCCCTGCAGCACCTTGAGGGCCGTCGCCCGGTTCTTGATCTGGCTGCGCTCGTTCTGGCAGGACACCACGATGCCCGTGGGCAGGTGGGTGAAGCGCACGGCGGACTCGGTGCGGTTCACGTGCTGGCCGCCGGCGCCGCTGGCGCGGAACACGTCGATCTTCAGGTCCTTCTCGGGGATGTCCACGTTGATGGTGTCATCCAGCTCGGGGCTCACGTACACGGCCGCGAAGCTGGTGTGGCGGCGCTTGGCGGAATCGAAGGGGCTGATGCGCACCAGGCGGTGCACGCCGGCCTCGGCCCGGAGATACCCATAGGAGAAGGGGGCGTCCACGATGAAAGTGGCGCCCTTGATGCCGGCCTCCTCCCCATCCTGGTAGTCGATCATCTCCGTGGCCCAGCCCTTGGACTCGCAGAAGCGCAGGTACATGCGCAGCAGCATCGCCGCCCAGTCCTGGCTCTCGGTGCCGCCTGCGCCCGGGGCGATGGCCACGATGGCGTGGTTGTTGTCCAGCTCCCCGCTGAGCATCATCCGCAGCTCGGCATCCTCGACGGCCTTCCGGAGATCGGCCTCGACCCCCTCGGTCTCGGCGAGCATGCCCGAATCCTCCCGGGCCAACTCCAGACCGGTCTCCAGGTCCTCGATCCCGGTGGAGAGGCGCTTGGCGAGGGCGATGTCGTTGGTGATGGTGCCCCGCTTCTGGAGGAGGGGCTTGGCAGCATCGGGGTCGTCCCAGAAGCCGGGCGCCGCGGTCCGTTCCTCGATCTGTTCCAACTCCAGGGCCTTGCGTTCGGGGTCCAGGTGGGCGACCAACTGCTGGACGCGGGGTTCCAGCTCGTTCTTGGCCCGCACCAGGGTCTCGAAATCCATCGTCCGCCTCTCCGGCCCCGGCTCCGGGGAACCTTTGAGTTTAAGGCAACCGGAGTTGTCCCGTCCCCACGCTATTCTGGTTGGATGTCTGGATTCATCCCCGTGATCCCCGCCGACCTGGAGCCCACCGTCCGTGGGGTCCTGGCCGGCCATGGGGGCATCCCCCTGGCCTGGGCCCGGTGGGAGCACCCCGAGCCCAAGGGCCGGGTGGTGATCGCCCACGGCTATGGTGAGCACGGCGAACGGTACCGGCACACGGCCCACTGGCTGTCCGGCCTCGGCTGGTCCGTCTCCAGCATGGACTTCCGGGGCTTCGGGCGTTCCGGGGGCATCCGGGGGGACGCGGTGGGCATCCGGGCCTTCGTGGACGACTTCGCCCTCTTCCTCCGGCAGGAGCGCCGCCACGACGCCGAGCGCATGGGCGCGACGGCCCGGGTGGTGGACGGCGTCCCGATGCCGCCCCTGCCCGTCTGTCCCCAGGTGGTCCTGGGGCACAGCTTCGGCGGACTCATCGCCCTGCTCACACTGCTCTGGCATGCAGACACACTGGACGGCCTGATCCTGTCCAGCCCCGCCGTGGCGGTGAAATCCAACTCGAGGCTGCTCGTGATCATGGCGCGCCTCCTGCGCTGGTTCATGCCCCACCGCCCCGTCCTGCTGCACGGCGACAAGAGCCGAGTCTGCTCCGACCCCGTCCTCGTCCAGCGCTACGAGGCCGACCCCCTCTGCCACCGCTGGGCCACGGCCGCCTTCGGCGCCGCCCTGGACGAGGGCCGGGCCGAGATCCTGCCCCTGGGCCACGAGCTGGATCGCCCCATGCTCCTGCTGGAATCCGGTACGGATACGGTGGTGGACCCGGACGCTTCCGAGGCGCTCTGGTCCGCCGTCCGGCCCGAACTCCTCGAACGGCACCGGCTGCCCGGCTTCTTCCACGAAGTCTTCCACGACCGGCTCCGGGCCCAGGCCCAGGCCCTGGCCGAACCCTGGCTCGAATCGTTGCACCGGGCCTGGAACCCATCGTCCCGTCCCGCCATGTCTGAAGTGCTGTCTCCGGAGTCCGCATGAAGCGCATCCTCACCGCCCTCACCCTGGTGGCCGTCCTGGCCGGCCTGGGCCTGGGCTGCAAGAAGCCGAAAGCCGTCGTCGACAAGGGCGTCACGGCCACAGAGCTGCTGGCCACCGCCGACAAGCAGCTGAAGCAGGGCAAATTCAACGAGGCCCGCACGACCCTGCGCCACCTGGAGCAGTACCTGCCGGGCTCGGCCGAGTTCCCCAAGGCCAAGCTCATGCTGGGGGACAGCTTCTTCTTCCAACCCAGCCCCAGCTACCCCGAGGCCGAGGTCGAGTACGCCAGCTTCCTGAACTACTTCCCCCGGCACGAGCTGCGGGACTATGCCATGTACCACCAGGCCCTGTGCCACTTCTCCTCCATCGAGAGCGCCGAGCGCGATCAGACGGAGACCCGCAAGGCCCTGACCGGCTTCCAGCAGCTGATCGCAGAGTCCCCGGGCAGTCCCTATGCCGGCGAGACCCGGGCGAAGATCCTCCAGTGCTGGCGCCGCATCGCCGAGCATGAGCTGATCGTCGGCGTGTTCTACGTGAACACCTATTTCTACCCCGGTGCCGAACGCCGCCTCAAGAACCTGCTGGAGACCTACCCCGACTACGTGGACCGTGAACGGGCCTACTTCTACCTGGGCGAGGCCATGCGCCAGCGCCTCCTCGTAGAGACGGACGTTGTCCAGTTCAACAAGGACTATCTCGCCAAGCGCGAGAAGGCGGATTTCAAGGAATTCACCCGAGAGCAAGTTGAACAGTACAACAAGGATTTCGTGTCCTTCAGTGAAGTTCAGATCAAGGGCTATCGCGCTGAAGCCAAGAGCTACTACCAGAAACTGGTGGAAAGCTATCCCGGCACGGAATGGGCCCGTCGCGCGGCTGATCGGCTGATCACCATGGGCACCAGCGGGGTCAAGGAAGAGTTGGATAGTTGATGCTGTCTGGGGGTTCCTCGCTGACGAGAACACCCCCGGGCCCCCGCTAAAGGGGCGGGCAAAGCCCGCCGCTTTAGCTTTCACCCCAACCTGGAGGCGCCCCATGGAACTGAGCAGCCTCGGCCTCGGCACCTACCTCGGCCCCTCCACGGAGACCGCCGACGCGGCCTACACCGAGGCCGCGGGAGCCTTCTTCGCCGCAGGAGGCACCGTCTTCGACACGGCCGCGAACTATCGCGGCGGCCGCTCGGAACGGGCCCTGGGCGCGGCTTTCCGGGGCATCCCCAGGGGCGATTTCTTCGTCTCGACCAAGGCCGGCTACATCCCCATGCCTGAGACCACCGATCCGGACGAGGGCCCCCGTGCCTGGTTCCATCGCGTGTTCGAAGCGCCCGGCATCCTCTCCCCTGACGACCTGGTCGACGGCTGCCACGCCATGACGCCCCGGTACCTGGCCCACCAGCTGGAGATCAGCCGGCAGGCCCTGGGCCTCGAAACGGTGGACCTGTTCCATCTCCACAACCCCGAGCAGCAGCTGGCCCACCTGGGCCCAGACGCCTTCTACGCCGCCGTCGAAAAGGCCTTCGAGGCCTGCGAGGGCTTCGTGCAGTCCGGGAAGATCCGCGCCTACGGCGTGGCCACCTGGAATGGATTCCGCCTTCCACCCGGCCAGGACGGACACCTGAGCCTGGCCCGGCTGCTGGCCGCCGCCTCATCGGCCGGGGGCCTGGACCACCACTTCCGCTGGATCCAGCTGCCCCTCAACCTCGCCATGCCCGAGGCCTACCTCGCCCCGACCCAGATGCTCGACGGCAAGGCCATGACCGCCCTGGGTGCCGCGCGGGCCGCCGGTCTGTCCGTGCAGACCTCCGCCTCCATCATGCAGGCGAGGATCCTCCGCCAGCTGCCGGATGGGTTCGCCGAGGCGCTCGGACTGCAGACGCCGGCCCAGGCCGCCCTGCAGTTCACCCGCTCCTGCCCGGGCGTGACCACCGCCCTCTGCGGCATGGGCCGCGCGGCCCACGTGACCGAGAACGTGGCGGTCATGGCCCTGCCGAAACTCGACCCCATCGCCCTGGAAAGCCTCTTCGGATGATCCTCCTGGCCATCACGCAGGGCATCGGCTTCGATCCCCAGGCCTGGCGGGGTGTGCTCACCAGCGGCGTGGATGCCTTCCTGATCCGGGAGAAGGGGCTTTCCGCCCGCGCGCTCCTGGAGGCGGCCCGCTGGTGCCAGGACACCGCACCGGGAGTGGAACTCTGGATCGGCGGCCGCCTGGATGTGGCCCTGGCCGTCGGCTGCGGACTCCACGCGCCCGAGGCCCACCCGGAGGTCGGACCCGGCCTCGTGCCCCTTTCCCGCCCCCTCCACGGGGAGGAGCAGTGGGCAGGCCGCAGCGTCGTGGAGCAGCTGCTGGTCGCACCCATCTTCGCCACCCCCGGCAAGACCGCCCCCTGGGGGCCGCAGCGCCTGCACCGCTTTCTCGATGGCCTGCCCGGCTCGGGACCGCGGATCCTCGCCCTGGGTGGCGTGGACCCCCTGAATGCCCGCCCGCTCCAGCACCCCCGCCTGGCCGGTTTCGCCGCCATCCGTCCGTTCTGGAGTGGCGATCCTGCGGGGGCCGTGGCCCGGTTTCGGGGGCAGTAAGGGTATCCTCTCCCCATGTTCAGGGATCTGCGGGAGAGGGTCAGCGCGCCGCGCCGCATGGTGGCCTGGGTCCTGCTGGTTCTCCTGCTGGTGGCGGCGGCCTTCGTGCTGCCGCACATGACGCCGCACCCCGCCGTCCATCGGGCCGCCGACGTGATCCTCTGGTCCGCCCTGGCCTACGGGGCCGTCCGGCTCGTCTCGTTCCTGCTGCTCGACCCCCTGCTGAGCCACCGCCAGACCGCCACCCCGGGCTTCGCCAGGGACCTCATCGTCGTGGCGCTGTACCTGGTGGCCGCGGGCGGCATGCTGCGCGAAGTCCTGCAGGTGAGCCTGGGCCAGCTGCTGGGCACCGGCGCCATCGCCGCGGCCGTGGTGGGCCTCAGCCTCCAGGAGGTGCTCGGCAACCTCTTCGCGGGGATCTCCCTGCACCTGGACCCGGCCTTCCGCGAAGGGGACTGGGTGGAGATCACCGGCAACCTGCGGGGCGGGCCGGGTCGCGAAACGCTCATCGGGCAGGTGGAGGCCATGACCTGGCGCACGGTGCAGCTCCGCACCGAGAACGGCGACATGGACATCCTGCCCAACCGAGTCATCGCCCAGGCCGTCGTGACCAACCTCTACGTGCCCTCCGGGCTCCATCGGCGCACGGCCAAGGTCATCGTCGAACCGAGACCCGACCTGCACGCGGCCATCGACCGGCTGACGCGGGCCCTGGCGGGCCTGCCCCACCACCCGCCGCACTACCCCGAGGTGGTGGTCCACAGCACCGACATGGGCGGGGCGGTGTTGGAGATGCGCTTCTGGGCCCTGGGTTTCCGGCATGGCCGCCAGGCCACCTTCCAGGCCACGCGGCTGGCGGCCACGGTCCTCCCCCGGGAGGGATTCCGGCTGATGGGTCCGCATGGCCCCACCCCGCTGGTGGCCTTCCCGGAGCCCGTACCCGGAACCGCCCTGATGGGCGACATCGTCCGCGAGCTGGGCCTTCCCGAGCACTGGATCGAGGATCTCCGCCCCCACCTGCGGCGACGCCTGCTGGCCCCCGGGGAGGGCGTCATCCGCGCGGGCGACCCCGGCAATTCCCTCTTCGCCGTCCACCGCGGCACCCTCCAGGTGGTCCGCGCCGAGGAGCGCCAGGACCCCTACACGGGACTGTTCTGGAAACCCCTGGCGGATCTGGGTCCGGGCCAGTGGTTCGGCGAGGCCAGCCTGTTGACGGGCGCTCCCCGCAACGCCACGGTGGTGGCCGCCACGGAGGCCGAAGTCCTCGAGCTGCCCAAGGAGGCCTTCGAGGCCTCCCTGAAGCGCGAGCCGGAACTTCTGGATCGGCTGGTGGACCTGATGGAACGCCGGGAATCGCAGGCCGCGGAGGTGCCGCTGCCGAAGGAGGGCCGCCGGTCCCAGTGGGCCCGGCAGGTACGGGTCTGGTTCGGTCTGGGCTGACCCGACCGGACTGTAGAACCCCCACTGTTATCCTGATGGAAGGGAGGGGCCATGGACTTGCCAGACCATCTGCATCACCTGGTGAGCGAGCTGGGCGATTCCCTGGTGAAGGCTCTGTCCGAGGATGACCACTGTCGGGACCTCGCCTTCCAGATCCAGGCCAAGGGCTACGGCCTGATGCTGATCCTGGAGGCCTCCCCCATGAACATCGGCCCCCGGGAAGCCTCGGATTCCGAGGACCCGGAAGCACCTCAGCCCTTCTCAGAGGACGACCTGCACCTGATGAAGTCCTTCAAGATCCGGATGGACTGAGGGTGGCCGCGCTCTGGGACGCCCCGGCGCCGGAAGCCGGACCCGGCCCGCGTCCCAACGCCGCGGGCCTCGACCGCGCCGAACTGGGCTCGCTGCTGGCGGGCCTGGGTGAACCCGCCTGGCGGGGGAAGCAGGTCTTCTCCGGCCTGCTGCGCCAGCGATGGACGCAGTGGGAGCAGTTCACGAACCTTTCGAAGGCCCTTCGCAGCCGGCTCGAAGCCGAGGTGGATCTGGCCTGGCCCCTCATCATCCAGAGCCAGAGCTCGCTGGACGGATCCACCAAGCATGTGTTCGAGCTGGGGGACCGGAAGCAGGTGGAGGGCGTCCACATGCCCTACGAGGACCGGGTGACGCTCTGCCTCTCCAGCCAGGTGGGCTGCGCCATGGGATGCACCTTCTGCGCCACGGGCCAGATGGGCATCATCCGCAACCTCACGGCGGCCGAGATCGTGGGCCAGGTGGTGGCCATGCTGAACCACCACGGGCACCCCGCGGACCGTCCGGTCAACCTGGTCTTCATGGGCATGGGCGAGCCACTGCACAACTTCGACCACCTCATGGCCGCCTTCGCCACGCTGACCGATCCGGAGGGTCTTGCCATCCCGCCCCGCCGCATCACCGTGTCCACCTCGGGCCTGGTGAGCGGCATCGACCGGCTGGGCGCCTTCACCCGCCGCCCGCGCCTGGCCCTCAGCCTGAATGGCACCACCGACGCACACCGCTCGGCCATCATGCCGGTGAACCGTGTCTGGAATCTCGAGGCTCTGGCGGCGGCCCTGGGCCGTTTCCCCCTGCAGCCCGGCGAGCGCATCACCCTCGAGTACGTGCTGCTGAAGGGCCTGACCGACGGCCCCGAAGACGGCCGCCGCCTGGTCGCCTTCGCCCGCCGCTTCCCCGCCAAGGTGAACCTCATCCCCTTCAATCCCCATGAGGGCTCGGGCTTCGAGCCTCCGGACGAGACCCGCATCAGCGCCCTCTGCCGCCTGCTGTCCGAGGCGGATCTCCCGGTCAGCGTTCGCCGCAGCCGGGGCCAGGATGTGGCCGGGGCCTGCGGACAGCTGGTGCGCGAAGGACATTCGCGCAAACCCCTGAGGACTGAGGACTGAGGACTTTTTTTCCGTCATGCTGGACGGGTGCAACCCACGCCCAAGCCCTTCTTCGAGACCCTTCACGCCCTCCTCGACGCGGAAGGCGAGATCACGCTGGGAGAGCTTCTGGATGCCGCTGGCGAACAGACCTATGGATTCCTGGTGCTGCTGCTCTCGCTGCCGAACCTCATCCCGGGGCTGAACATCGGCCTGGCACCGGTGGGCGGCATCGGGCTCATTGGCTTGGGCGCGCAGCTGTTCTGGGGCACGCACCATCCCTGGGTCCCCCGTCGCGTCCAGGCCCAGCCCATCCACAAGGGGCACATCAAGAACGCCCTCGCCAAGTTCGAGGCGCAGCTCAGCCGGTTCCGGTGGCGGGGTGCGCAGCAGCGGCCCCTGAGCCACCGCTGGATGGGCGCCTGCATCGCCTGGACGGGCTTCCTGCTGGCGCTCCCCGTTCCGCTTCCCTTCGGCAACCAGCTTCCGGCGGCCATCCTCTGCCTGCTGGGCGCGGCCCTGCTGGAGGAACGCCCCGCCTGGGCCTGGATTGGCGCCGCCGCGTCCCTGGGGAATACCCTCTATTTCGCCTCCAGCTTCGGCCTGATCGCACGAACCTGCGTGAAAGCCTTCCACGCGCTGGTGCATTGATGCGTTTCGATGCCCTGACCCTCTTCCCCGAATTCTTCGAGGTGGCCCGCCTCGGCATCACCGGACGCGCCTTCCGGGAGCGGGGGCACGGCCTGCACACCCACAGCTACCGCCCCTTCGCCGGCAATGCCTTTGGCCACGTGGACGACTCCCCCTTCGGCGGCGGCCCCGGCATGGTGCTGCGCCCCGAGGTGCTGCGTGACACCCTGGCTTCCGTGCCCCGGCAGGGCTCGAGCCGCGTCATCCACTTCAGCCCCGCGGCCCCGCCGCTCACCCATGCCGGGGTGCTGGAGCTGGCCCGGCTGGATCAGCTGATCCTGGTCTGCACCCGCTACGAGGGGCTGGATCAGCGGGCCGTCGAGCGCTGCATCGACGAGGAGTTCAGCATCGGCGAGGCCGTCCTCAGCGGCGGCGAGCTGCCGGCCCTCTTCCTCATCGATGCCGTCTGCCGCTGGCTGCCCGGGGTGTTGGGGAACGAGGCTTCCGCGGAGCAGGACAGCTTCGCCACGGGCCTGCTGGACCACCCCCACTACACCCGCCCCGCGGCCTTCGAAGGCCTGGAGGTGCCCGGCGTCCTCCAGGGCGGCGATCACGGGGCCATCCGCCTCTGGCGCCTCCGGGAGGCCATGGCCCGCACCCGGCGGCTTCGGCCCGACCTCTGGGCCACCTTCCTCCAGGAGCGCCTGCCCGGCCTGGACCGCCCCGCCCAATGGTGCGCCTGGCAGGTGGAGCATCCCGCGGACTGGGACCGGCCGAAGCCCAAGGGGTGGAAGGGGTGGAGGCGCGAATGAGCGCTTCCCTTCCGGCCGGTTTCCGCTAGACTGGTGGACTCCCCGTCTGGGGACTTTCGAGCCATGTCCGCCGAACTCGGTGTGGGACCGCTGGCCCAGGAGCCCACATGAGCCACATCATCGATCAGCTCGAAGCCAGCCTGCTTCGCCACGACCTCCCGCGCATCCAGCCCGGCGACACCGTCAAGGTGCACGTCAAGGTGAAGGAAGGCGAAAAGGAGCGCATCCAGCTCTTCCAGGGCATCGTCATCGGCATCAAGGGCGGCGGCATGCGCACCTCCTTCACCGTCCGCAAGGTCGCGAGCGGCGTGGGCGTCGAGCGCATCTTCCCCCTCAACAGCCCCACCATCGACAAGCTGGAAGTCATCCGCCATGGCAAGGTCCGCCGCGCCAAGCTCTACTTCCTGCGCGAGAAGCTCGGCAAGGCCGGCCGCCTCAAGGAGCGCCGCACGGACGGCGGCGAGTAGGCTCCACCTTCCCTTCGAAAAGGCGCCCAGACGGGCGCCTTTTTTTATCGATAATCTCTCGACCACAATGACTAACTCAATTTAGTTCTTTATTTCTACCCATGTTTTCTTTCATCAAACCTGGCCGGCCACTCGCATTCCATGGGAAAATGGACCCGGGTCCCAAGGCGGTTCCAGTCGAGTCCGCCACCTCCCGGGAGGAATCATGAAAACCTCGTCGCTTCCCATCCTGGCCATCCTGGTCGCGGCTACCGGGTCTCTCCTGGCCGAAGCACCCAGGTATGGCGTGCAGGGCCTGGTGAACGTCCCCCTGGGCGACCTGAAAACCTATGTGGACAGCAAGCCGGGACCCGGGATCGGGGTCCATGGGACCTTCGACTTGGGCGATGGCCACATGGTGCGCCCGCGCCTCGACTACAGCGTCTACCCGGAGGCTTCGTTCGCGACAGTGAAGCAGACGGCTTCCTACCTCAGTCTGGGCGGCGACTACCTCTACTTCGTCGCGGGAAAACCCGAAGGGCTGTATCTCACCGCCGGCCTGTCGGCCATCCGCTGGTCCTTCGAGCACAAGGACCCCACCTCCAAGGTGAGCAGCGACACCACCAAGGCTGGCCTGGCCTTCGGCGTGGGCTACCAGTGGAACGCCACCGTGGGCACCGAGGCCCGGTGGCTGCACTCGCAGGTGGCCAGCGGTTTCACGGCCGATGCCCTGCAGGCGGGGATCACGGTCCGCTTCTGAGCCCCCGCCAGCCTGCACCTTGAGACTCGCCCGGGGGCATGGCACATGGAATCCGATCAGGGCTTGGCGAGCCCCGGCCATTCGGCCGCCCGGGCCGCCTCAACCAGGGTCCGGTTCTGCGGATCGGCCAGCCAGGCAGCCCCGAGCTTCTCGGCCAGTCGCTGCCCGGCTTCGATGTCGGAGGGATAGTGGACCCCGCCGATCACTCGATCGACACCCACCAGACGGCCCTGGGCCAGCAGGGCCTCCCGCCACTCCGGGACCAGGTCGGCCAGCACCATGGCGTAGGCCAGGCCACGGGTCGCGTGGCCACTGGGATAGGAGGGACTGGTCTCCAGTTCGATGGCGGGGCGGACCCGGGGATCCGCCTGGTAGGGACGGGGCCTCATGAAGTGCTTCTTGAGGCCATCGGTGACGACCTTGATGTCCTTCCCCACCTTGTCGATGAGTGCGGCCGTCTTCGGGTACCGGGCCTCCTCCAGGGGGACTCCGATCGCCTGCGCATAGGCCCCCAGTCCGAGTTTCACTTCCGAGAGGGCACGCTGCACCTCCGGTGCCGTCCGGGTTCTCTGATGCCACAACACGATGGCGAGATCGGCCTTGCCTCCGTCCGAATCCACGGCTGGAGGGGCTCCGAGGAAGGTGGCCCACGCCTTGGCCTGATCGGCCTGAGCCGGGGCCTGCGCCCACAGGGACGGAGCACCGGGCAGCAACAAGGCCAGGGCCAGGACCGGGATCGTGAAGGACCTGCGCATGGAACCTCCGGAAAACGATCAGTATGGGGAGCCCCTGTGACGGCCCCGTGAAGCTTAGAATCCGTACTCCTTCCAGCGCCGGCCCACCCGATCCAGGAGCTCGTCGGGGAACACCAGATCGCGGGGCCATTCCCTGGCATAGCCATCCCAGGGGCGGTTCTTGCGCGTGGCATCAATGCCCACCTTGCTGCCGAAGGCGAAGCGGTCGGCGGCGTGGTCCAGCACGTCCAGCGGGCCTTCCGTGAACAGCATGTCGCGCCTGGGATCCACGTTGCTGGTGAGGCGGAAGAGGACTTCATTCATGTCGTGCGGATCGATGTCCTCATCCACCACCACGATGCCCTTGGTGAACATGATCTGGCCCGTGCCCCAGATGGCGTTCATCACCTTCTGTGCATGACCCGGGTATTCCTTCTTCATGGAGAGGATCACAAGGTTGTGGAAGGCGCCGGCCGCGGGCAGGTGCATGTCGCGGATCTCGGGCAGCACCATGCGGAGGAGCGGCAGGAAGATGCGCTCGGTGGCCAGGCCCAGATAGGCGTCCTCCTGGGGCGGACGGCCCACGATGGTGGCGGGAAAGACTGGGTTCTTCCGCATGGTGATGGCTTCCACGTGCAGCACGGGGTAGTCGTCGGCCAGGGAGTAGTAGCCCGTGTGGTCGCCGAAGGGGCCCTCGCGGCGCAGCTCGCCGGGGTTCACGTAGCCTTCGACGACGAGCTCCGAATCGGCCGGGACCTCTAGGTCGTTCGTCACGCAGGACACCATCTCAATGCCCTCGCCCCTCAGGAAGCCCGCGAACATCACCTCGCTGAGGAAGGGCGGCAGGGGTGCCGTGGCCGCGTAGGTCAGCGCCGGATCGCCGCCAAAGCTCACGGCCACGGGCATGCGCTCGTCCTTGCCGTAGCCATGGCGGTTGCGGGCGCCGTCGTGGTGCAGTTGGGTGTGGAAGCCCAGGGTGCGGTCGTCGTAGACCTGCAGGCGGTATAGGCCCACGTTGCGGTGCCCGGTTTGCTTATTGCGGGTGTGGCTCATGCCCAGGGTGATGAAGGGGCCGCCGTCCTCGGGCCAGGTGGTGAGCACCGGCAGGTCGCTGAGCTTCACCTGGTCGCCCTTGAGCACGATCTCCTGACAGATGCCCCTGCGCACGCTCTTGGGCATCCAGTTGCTCACTTCGGCCAGCACCGGCAGCTTGGCCAGCTTCTCGAAGAAGCCCGTGCCGGGCTTGGGCATGGCCTCCTGGACCAGCTTCTCGATGCGGTCCGCGATGGCATCCAGGCCGCGGGGCTCCTGGTCCACACCCAGGGCCACCTCCATGCGCTTGAGGCTGCCGAAGGCGTTCATGGCCACGGGCATGGCCTTGCCGGTAGGCTTTTCGAAGAGCAGGGCCTTGCCACCTCCGGGCTCCTTGGAGACCCGGTCGGCCACCGCCCCCATTTCCAGATAGGGATCCACCTCGGGGGCCACCCGGGCCAGCTCGCCAGCGGCCTCGAGCTGCTTCAGGAAGGTCTGGAAGTCGCGGCCCATGGGAGTCTCCGGATCCCGATCATCCCATCAGGGGGGACTCCCTGGAACCCAATGCCCCCAGGTTCATGAATTTCCCTTGAGAGAACAGGCCTTTCCCCGCATACTGATGGGCCTTGCCCTGGCCATGGGCTCCCAAGCGCGTCCGATGGACTGCCGCCCATGTGCCCCAACCAAAGAGGTTTTCATGTTCGCAATCATCAAGACCGGCGGGAAGCAGTACCGCGTCTCCGAAGGCGACGTCATCCGCGTCGAGACGCTGGAGCAGGATCCCAAGCAGGCCGTCACCTTCGATCAGGTGCTCCTCATCGACAACGACGGCGACCTGAAGGTGGGCAAGCCCACCCTGGCCGGCGCCACCGTCGAGGCCGTCGTCGTCACCCATGACCGCGCCAAGAAGGTGATCATCTTCAAGAAGAAGCGCACCACCACCTACCAGCGCACCCAGGGCCATCGCCAGAACTACACGGAAGTGCGGATCAAGAGCATCAAGGCCTAGTCCGGCTGTTTTCGCCGCAGGCGAAAACAGGTAGAGAACAGCCTTCCAATTCACACGACATCCAAACTGAAGAGGTAATTCCATGGCTCACAAAAAAGGCGTAGGTTCCAGCCGCAACGGTCGCGATTCCCACTCCCAGCGCCTCGGCGTCAAGGAGTTCGGCGGTGAGCAGGTCACCGGCGGCTCCATCCTCGTCCGCCAGCGCGGCACCAAGTTCAAGGCCGGCATCAACGTCGGCATGGGCAAGGACCACACCCTGTTCGCCCTCATCGACGGCAAGGTGCGCTTCCAGGACAAGGGCCAGAGCGGCCGCTTCATCCACATCGATCCCATCGAGGGTTGATGTTGTCCGGGGGTCCCGCGCTGCGCGCACACCCCCGGAGCCCCCACGCACAGGCCGGGCGGAGCCCGGCCTGTGCTCATTCCACACCCACCAGGAAGTGAAGACCCACCATGTTCCTTGACCAAGTCCAGCTCCGCGTTGCTGCCGGCCACGGCGGTGCAGGCGCCATGAGCTTCCGCCGCGAGAAGTTCGCCCCCGAGGGCGGCCCCGACGGCGGCGACGGCGGCAAGGGCGGCTCCGTGTTCCTCCGCGCCAACAGGGCCCTGAACACCCTCAACCCTTACCGCAGCAAGCGCGACTTCAGCGCCGAGCGCGGGCGCCAGGGTGAGGGCTGCATGCGCCACGGCTGCGATGGCAAGGACATCTGGCTGGAGGTTCCCCTCGGCACCGTGGTGAAGGACGGCGACACCGGCGAGGTGCTGGCGGAGCTGCTCTCCCACGCCGAGGAGGTCTGCGTGGCCCGCGGTGGCCGTGGCGGCCTGGGCAACACGAATTTCAAGAGCTCCACCAACCGCACCCCGCGCCACCACCAGCCCGGTGAGGACGGCGAGGAGCGCAACCTCGACCTCGAGCTCAAGATGATCGCCGACGTGGGCCTGGTGGGCTTCCCCAATGCGGGCAAGAGCACCCTGGTGAGCCGCCTCAGCGCGGCCCGGCCCAAGATCGCCGACTACCCCTTCACCACCCTGGAGCCGCAGCTCGGCGTGGTGAGCCTGGACCGCTTCGGCGGCGACATCATGGACTCCTGGGTCATCGCCGACATCCCCGGCCTCATCGAGGGCGCCGCCAGTGGTGCCGGCCTGGGCATCCAGTTCCTCCGCCACGTGGAGCGCACCCGCATGCTGCTGCAGCTGGTGGATCTCTCCGACCCCATGGAAGAGCCCGCCTACGCCGTCCGCATCATCGAGGGCGAGGTGCAGGCCTTCAGCCCCGTGCTGGCCGCCAAGCCCCGCTGGCTGGTGGGCACCAAGCTGGACGCCCTCCAGGACGACAGCCGCCGCGATGCCTTTGTGTCCCTCTGCAAGGCCCGCGGCCAGGAACCCATCTTCATCTCGGGCGTCACCGGCGAGGGGCTGCGCGAGCTGGCCTTCGCCGTGGACGATGCCCTGAAGGTGCTGGCCGGCCAGAAGAAGGCCACCCCCAAAGACGAGGTCTGGTAGTGCGCATCGGCCTCCTCGGGGGAGCGTTCAATCCCCCTCATGAAGGCCATCTGAAGCTGGCGCGCCTGGCTCTGGAGCACCTTGACCTGGATGAACTGCGCTTCGTCCCCACCGCCCTCAGCCCCCACAAGCCCGATCCCGGAGGACCCGGCGCCGAAGCGCGCCTGCGCCTGCTCGAAGAGGCCCTGGCGGGGTTCGACCCCCGGTGCCGGGTGGAACCGCTGGAGCTCCAGCGCGGCGGCACCAGCTACACCGTGGACACCCTGGAGACCCTCGCCGAGCGGGAGCCGGATCGGTCCTGGATCCTCCTCATGGGCAGCGACCAGCTGCCTGGCCTGCCCACCTGGCGCCGGCCGGAGCGCATCTTCGAGCTGGCCTCGGCCGCCGTGGCCCTGCGCCCCGGCGCCCCCTTCCTGCTGCCTGAGGTGCCAGGGCTCCACACCTCCACCACCTGGAGTGGGCGGCCCGGCGAGCTGGTGGCCCTGCCCGCCACTGACCTGGACCTGGCCTCCTCGAAGCTCCGGACGCGGCTGCAAGCCTTGCCGGACGAGGATCCCGGGGGGCTCCCCCCCCAAGTTCTGGGTACCATCCGAACCGAAAACCTGTATCGTTAGCCTGCTCTGGAGCCCGCATGACCCTTGATTCCCGGCTCGCGACCGTCGTCGACGCCGCCCGGTCCAAGAAAGCCTTCCGCATCCGCCTCGTGGACGTGAGCCAGATCGCCAGCTTCACCGACACCATGGCCTTCATGAGCGGCGGCAGCGATCGTCAGAACCGCGCCATCGCGGAAGCCATCGAGGATGCCCTGAAACTGGCCGACGAGCGTCCCATCTCCCGCGAGGGCGAGGCCAACGGCAACTGGGTCCTGCTCGACTACGGCAACCTCGTGGTCCACGTCATGGACGAGGAGACCCGCCGCCACTACAACCTCGAAGGCCTGTGGAGCACCGGCCTCGAGCTCGAACTGCCCGCCGAAACCCATCCCGATTCCGAAGTCCGCTCCTAGGAGACGACCTCCATGCCCGCCGCCCCGATCAATCCCTACGAAGCGATGCAAGCCCGGCTGCGGGTGGCCGCCCAGCTCTACGGGCTGGATGACGCCCTCTTCAAGGTGTTCATGGCCCCCAACCGGTCCATGATCGTGAGCCTGCCCGTGCTCATGGACAATGGCCACTGGGAGGTCTTCACGGGCTACCGCGTCCAGCACAACGTGGCCCGCGGCCCCGCCAAGGGCGGCATCCGCTACGACCTGAACGTCAGCCTGGAGGAGATCAAGGCCCTGGCCGCCTGGATGACCTGGAAGTGCGCCGTGGTGGACGTGCCCTTCGGCGGCGGCAAGGGCGGCATCGTGTGCGATCCCAACCGCCTCAGCGTGGGCGAGAAAGAGCGGCTCACCCGCCGCTACATCGCCGAGATCATGGACATCATCGGCCCTGACCGCGACGTGCCCGCCCCGGACATGGGCACGGACGCCCAGACCATGGCCTGGGTGCTCGATACCTACAACATGCACGTCCGGCGGACGGAGAACGCCGTCGTGACCGGCAAGCCCCTGGGTCTGGGGGGGAGCCTGGGACGCAACGAGGCCACCGGCCGCGGCGTGCTCATCACCGCCCGCGAGGCCATGCAGCGCCTGGGCAAGCCCCTGGCCGGCGCCACCGTGGCCGTGCAGGGCTTCGGCAACGTGGGCAGCCAGGCCGCGCGCCTGCTGCACGAGGCCGGCGCCCGCATCGTGGCCGTCAGCGACCTCAAGGGTGCCATCAAGAACGACCGCGGCCTCGACATCCACGCGCTGCTGAAGCACGTGGCCGAAGCGAAGACCGTCACCGGCTTCAAGGGTTCGGAGCCCATGGAGGCCGCCTCGCTCCTGACCCACGCCGTGGACATCCTGGTGCCGGCCGCCTCCGAGAACCAGATCACCGAGGAGAACGCGGCCCACGTGCGGGCCAAGGTCATCGTGGAAGGTGCCAACGGGCCGACCACCCCCGAGGCCGATCCCATCCTGCTCGAGCATGGGGTCCTCGTGGTGCCGGACATCCTGGCGAACGTCGGGGGCGTCACCGTCAGCTACTTCGAGTGGGTGCAGAACCGCCAGGGCTTCTACTGGCGCGAGCGCGAGGTCAACGAGCGGCTCGTGGACTACATGACCCACGCCTTCCAGGCCACCTTCGCCACCACGGACAAGTACAAGACCAACCCCCGCATCGGCGCCTACATCCTGGCCCTCGACCGCGTCGCCCAGGCCATGAAGTACCGCGGATTCTACGCGTGATCCAAGGCTACATCCAGGTCTCCCGGAAGGCCTGGGCTTACAGCGCCCAGGCCTATGGGACACCACCTGGGCAGGGGAAGCACCTCAAAAGGCACCTCCGCTGGGCGGCCCTGGCCGTCCTCCGGGAGGCCGCCGTCCAGGGCTGGTTCTCCTTCCTGGAGGAAGCGGTCATCCGGCCCTTCGTGACGGCCAATCCCAGGCTGGCCTTCCGGCCCATGGGAACCTACATGTCCCGCCGGTGGGGCTGGTCCAGGCGCTTCAAGGTGATCCGCGAAACCTACTTCTTCGTGAACGCGAAGGGCGGAGTCTTCCAGGAGGCCATGCTCCGGCAGGACGGGCTCCTGCTGGCCAGGATCCCCCTCGAGAAGACGGGGGCCATGAACCTCCGGATGCGCGCCGACGCTCAGTTCCGCAAAGAGGGGGAGATCGGCGTCTTCCTGGAGATCGACGGCATCCCGGGCTCCGTCAGCTCTTTCGCCTGCTCCCTGGAGCGCCTCCCCACGGGCTGGACCTGCTATGTCGGCGCCCTGCAGGGCCGGAAGGGCGGCGATGAGGAGACCATCAAGCTCGCCACCAAGGCCATGCATGGCCTTCGGCCCAAGGCACTGATGGCCTTCGTGGCCCAGGAGGTCGCGCGGTCCCTGCGCGTGGCCAGTCTGCTCGGGGTGGGCAATGACATCCATGTGGCCCGGGCCAGGATTCTCGGCCCCGCCAAGAAGATCCTCTTCGACTACGACGACCTTTGGCTGGAAGCCGGGGGCATCCGCCAGCCTGATGGCTGGTACCAACTGCCCTTGAAGGCCCCCCGGAGAGGGCCAGAGGAGATCAAGCCCAATAAACGGTCCATGTACGCCAAACGGTACGCCTTCATGGACAGCCTCTCGCGGCAGATCCGGACCGTCCTCACGGCCTCCTGAGCGGCCTGACTGCGACGGCGGTCACAGCCGCTGCGGGGAGGCCCCAACCCGGGCATGATTGACGAGTGCAACTTCTCCGCAGCGCGCCGGGTCTCATCCCTTGGCTCCTCCTCCTCGGAGGGGGCGGGATGGTGTTGTCAGCGCAGACGCCCATCGGCACCCTGATCTCGGAACAGTCCCGCACCAACTTCACCGTGCAGGGCGCCGGAGCCCGCGCCATGGGCCTGGGGGGGGCCTTCATCGCCGTGGCGGACGATGCGACCGCAGTCTCATTCAACCCCGCGGGCCTGGCACAGCTTCTCCATCCCGAAGTCAGCTTCGTGGCTCGCGGCACCCAGCGCTCCGTGCGGTACGAAGACTTCGAGACCTCGAACCGGGGCCGGGTCCTGGCCGTCAGCGATTCCCTCGTCAGCAGTACCCGCTTCGACCCGCTGTTCATCTCCGCCACCGCCCCCCTGCAGGTCGGCAGCCGGAACCTGGTGCTCCAGCTGTCCATCCAGCGGGCTTTCGCCCTCACCGACCACACCCAACGCACCCTGACCGAATCCCCCGTCACCACCTCCTCCCAACTGCCGTCCAACCTGGTCCAGGACATCACCCAGACCGGGCAGATCGACCTCTATTCGTTCGCAGCCGCCTACGAGCTGTCGCAGCGGGTCCTCGCGGGCTTCTCCTACAACCAGTGGCGCGGCCGCTGGGACATCACCTCGGCGAGCCTCCACACCTCGGGGGCAACCACGGCGGCCGTGACCTTCCGCCAGACCAATGCCGTGGACGGCGAGAACCTCAACCTCGGCCTCATCTGGCGCTGGCCCACCTGGAGCTTCGGGCTCGTCCACCGCACGGGGTTCCACGCCGACTACACCTTTGCCACCCAGCTGGCCACCAACCTCCCCCAGGGTGGATTCACCGGATCCCCCATGACCACGGGGCTGCACTGGCCTTCGGGATCCGGCGTGGGCTATGCCTACCGTCCCACCGACCAGTGGCTCATCACGGCAGACCTGTCGCACACCCTGTGGTCCACCACCCGGTACATGTCGGATTCCACCCGGCTGAACGGGCAGAGCTTCTTCGATTTCGACAAGGGAAGCCGGACTCCGAACGCCACCGACCTCCACCTCGGAACGGAATTCCTGCACATCACCCCCAGCGGATCCGTGATTCCCATCCGGGGTGGCCTCAGTCGCGAACCGCAGCCGGTGGTGGACGCGCTGACCGGCCTGCAGCGCATCATGTACCGGGTCTCCATCGGCAGTGGCCTCAAGCGGGGGGCCCTGGGCCTCGATGTGGCCTACCGGTACGGCTGGTCCAACCGGCGGGTCTCGCAGGCGCTCGAGGTGGATCAACTCCTGACCCACACGGGGTCCACTTCCCTGGGGACCGAACGGATCCGCGAGCACCGGCTGGACCTGTCCGCCATCGCCCAGTTCGACCGCAAGCCCCTGGAACGTCTTCTCCGCTACCTCTTCGTGGGGGGTTGAGGTGGGGCGCAGGTGCCTTGGGTTGTGGATGACCCCCGTTCTGATGGCCCAGAGCCAGCCCACGTTCTATGCCGCCTATCAGGATGGGCTCGATGCAGAACGCCAGGGGCAGTGGACGACCGCGGCGGCGGCCTACCGCCGGGCCATCGAACTCAGGCCCGTGCCGGCCGCCCAGGTCATCATCTACGGCAACAACCTGCTGAAGAATTACGCCCCCTACACCCACCTCGCCCGGTGCCTCCTGGAATCGGGGGAGCTCGAGCCGGCCCAGGCGGCTCTGGGCAGAGCCACCCACTACGGGGAGCCAAAGACAGAGCGCGAGGTGCTCGCCCATGCCCTCGCCCGCCGGATCGCGGCGCTCCAGGTCCCCAAGGAGCTCCCTGCCCAACCGCCCCCCGCCGACGCCACCCCAAAAGGACGGGCCGTCCCCGCCCCCGCCCCACCCCCGATGGTGGAACCGGCCCCGCCCCCGGCCTCGAAGCCGATCCAGGAGGCCCCTTCCCCCATCGCCTCCGCACCGCTGCAGGGCCCGGCCGCCCAGCAGGAGCGGTCACGCCAATCCACCCCCCAGACGGCGGTCCCGGCTCCCGTCCAGAGCCCACCCCTTCGCCCGGCCCCCCCACCCACCCGCGCTCCGGAAACCAATCCAACGGGGGGGGGAGCCCCCCGCCTCGGTTGGCTCCTCGCCCTGCTCTCGGTGCTCGGAGGCGCGGCATTCCTCCGCTGGCGGCGCGGTCGGACTCGCCCAGAGGCCTCGTTCAAGGAGCCGGAACAGCTCGGCCCCTACCGGATCGAGCGCCTCCTCGGCCGCGGTGGATTCGCCAGCACCTACCTGGCCTACCACACCGCCACCCGGCGGCCGGTGGCCCTCAAACTGCTGCACCCCTACCGCCACGATGACCCCGAGTTCCTCCGCCGCTTCAGGCAGGAGGCCAAGCTGGGAGCAATGCTTGATCACCCCAACCTGGTGCGGATGCTGGATCCGGGACCCGAGAGCGGAACGCCATGGCTGGCGATGGAATACATTTCCGGACGAAGGCTGGATCAGAAGCTTCGCGAGGACGGGCCGCCTTCCCTGTCCGAGTCCATCCGCATCGCGCTGGAGATCGCGGGTGCCATGGCTCACGCCCATGGCCTGGGCATCGTGCATCGCGACCTGAAGCCCGGGAACGTGATCTTCGACGGCGACCAGGTCAAGGTGATGGATTTCGGCATCTCGCGCATCGTCGACTCCACGACCCTGACCACCACCTACGCCTTCCTGGGAACCCCGAAATACGCTGCCCCCGAGGCTCAGCTGAAGGCCCAGGTGGGCCCCGCCGCCGACCGCTACGCCTTCGGAATCATGCTGTTCGAGCTGCTGGCGGGACATGCCCCCTTTGATGGCGAGACCCCCTTCGAAATCCTCGAGCAGCACCAGAAGACGCCCCTTCCCGACCTCGCCGTCCTGCGCCCCGATCTCCCACCGGACCTCGTGGACCTCATCCAGAGGCTGTGCCGGAAGCAGCCCGGTGAGCGCCCGGATGACCAGGAGACGATCCGCACTCTGGAGCAGATCCAGACGGAGTTGCCACCTCGAGGGTAGTCATGGCCCGCACGCGCTTCCAGGATCCCTCGACCACCGTCCCCCTCCGGGCCCTGCCGGCGGCCGCCCTGCGGGCGGTGCTCGCCGAGGGCTACTCGGGACGCCAGTTCAAGCGGGACCTGACGGCGGGCTTCTTGGTGGGCATCGTGGCCCTGCCCCTGGCCATGGCCCTGGCCATCGCCGTGGGCGTACCGCCCCAGCAGGGCCTCTACACCGCCATCATCGCCGGGTTCATCACGGCCCTGCTGGGTGGTTCCAGGATCCAGGTGGCTGGGCCCACGGCGGCCTTCATCGTCGTGCTGGCACCCCTCTACGTGAAATTCGGGCTTTCGGGCCTGCTGATGTCCGGCCTGCTGGCCGGGCTCATGCTCATCGGCATGGGCCTGCTGCGCATGGGCAAGCTCATCGAGTTCATCCCCTTCCCCGTGACCACCGGCTTCACCTCGGGCATCGCCACCGTGATCGCCGTCCTCCAGGTCAAGGACCTGTTCGGGCTGAAGCTTGATCACGTCCCGGACCACTTCATCGAGCGCCTCGGCGCCATGGGCCGCGCCTGGCACACGGTCTCCCCCTGGGAGCTGCTCATCGGCCTGGGCACCCTGGCCATCCTGCTCACCCCTCGGCTGCCCAAGCGACGCTTGGCCCGCCTCCCGAAATTCCTACGGAAGATCCCCGCGCCGCTCCTGGCCCTGCCCCTGGCAGCCCTGGCCGCCTGGGTCCTGGGGCGCTGGATCCCGGGTTTCACGGTGGACACCATCGGCAGCCGCTTCCACACCATGGTGAACGGGCACCTAGTGGCCGGCATCCCCCAGGTGCCACCCTCCTTCCTGTGGCCCTGGAGCGCCCCCGGCGTGGATGGCCAGACCATGGGACTGAGCCTCGGCACCATCCGCCTGCTGCTGCCCAGCGCCTTCGCCGTGGCCATGCTGGGGGCCATCGAGTCCCTGCTCTCCGCCGTGGTGGCCGATGGCATGGCCCGCACCCGCCACGACCCGGACGCCGAGCTGCTGGCCCTGGGCGTGGGCAACGTCATCGCCCCCTTCTTCGGCGGCATCCCGGCCACCGGGGCCATCGCCCGCACGGCCACCAACTTCCGGTTCGGCGGGCGCACCCCCGTCGCCGCCATGGCCCACGCCCTGACCATCCTGCTGGCCATCCTGCTCCTGGCGCCCCTCATCAGCTTCCTGCCCATGGCCAGCCTGGCGGCCCTGCTGCTGCTCGTGGCCTGGAACATGTCGGAGGTCGAGCATTTCTTCCACACGGTACGGGTGGCCCCCAAGAGCGACGTGGCCGTGCTGCTCACCTGCTACTTCCTCACCGTCGTGTTCGACATGGTCATCGCCGTGACTGTGGGCATCGTGCTCGCATCGCTGCTCTTCATGCGGCGCATGGCCAGCGTGTCGGAAGGCCACCTGAGCCAACCGGACCACCGCGCCCTGCCCGGCCCCCTGCCGGACGGCGTGGTGATCTACGACCTCTCCGGCCCCCTCTTCTTCGGTGCGGCTGAGCGGGCCCTGAACGCCATGCGGGCCATCGGCGATGATGTCCGCGTGATCATCCTGCGCATGGAACAGGTGCCCAGCGCGGACGTGAGCGGCCTGGTGGCCATGGAGGGCGTCCTGCGCGAGATGGAGCGCCAGCACATCAAGGCCATCTTCGTCGGACTGCACGGCCAGGCTCTCAGTGTGTTCGAGCGGGGCGGCCTCAAGGACAAGGCAGGCGAGGTGGCCTTCTGCGCCACCATGGTCGAGGCCTTCAAGGTCATGAACGCGAAGCTGCACACCTACAAGCGCCGCAACCTGGGCCCCATCAGCTTCCAGGTCCTGCACCGCGAGAAGGCCCGGAAGGCCATCTCCGATCAGAACAGCCGCAACAGCGCGACGTAGCCGCTCACCGTCCTCTCGGTATCACCTCCGGCGATACGCGAGACCTCCCTTCCCGGGATCCGGGCGAACCCATCGGCTAGAACAACCTCAGCAGCGCGACATATCCGCTCACCGTCTTTACGCCGGCGATATCGCTTTGCAGGCCGATGCCCAGGTCCACGCGCACGGACGTGAACCACCAGAACCCCGGAAGGTCCCCGACAAGGCCCAGGCCTGTTACCCCGTATGTCTTCCCGTCATCGAGGCCCCGGGCCCGGCCATGCTCCAGGCTCACGGAAAGCCGGAGGTTCGGCCCGGTGGGAATCGCGAGGGCGGTCTTGGCGTAGGCCACCTGGTCGGCGGCGATGGCGTTGGAGCGGATGCCGGCGATGCGCACCATGGAGCCCAGCCCGCCCACGTCCAGGGAGTTGAACCGGTCGAAGGCGCGCCCCCCCACCCAGCCGGCTTCGCCGTGGAACCAGAACCCGGGCTTCACCTCCCGGTCCAGGCCGAGGCTGCCGCCATAGCGCTTGAAGTCCCCTCCCTCAGGTACGACCTGGGGATCCGCCGCCGTGCCGTAGGTGCCCTCGGGCCGCTTCCCCCACCCGTGGAAACCGCGGATCTGGAAGCCCCGGAACAGCCAGGAACCCTGCAGGGTGCCCACCTTCGTGAGCCCCGAGGGCGGCAGGGCGTAGCCCGGTGTGCGGTACTTGGTCTCTCCCTCGCTGTAGTCGTCGTAGAGGAAGTCGCCGCGGCCCTCCAGCCGGAAGCCCAGGCCCAGGTCGTGGCCCAGCTCCACGCCCGCCATGCCGAAGCGCCGGCCCACGCCATCCTTGTTGGCCAGCTTCCCGTCGATCACAGGCCGGTCCGTGCCCTTCAACAACAGGCCCATGGCATTGGCGCTGACATCGAAGCCGCCGAGGCCGCGGGGGATGGCGAGGTTGATCGTGTCGAAGACCCCCGCCACGAGGGCGTTCAGCTGCACGCCCTTGCCGAAGGCGTTGTAGTCGAAATACACGAACCCGCCCAGGGGCATCACCGGGGGCGTCATGCCCGGATCCACCAGCACCAGCCCCGCCAGGGCCCGGCCGCTGCTCTTGGCCTTCTCGTCGATCTTCCGGGTGCCGTCCTCCTGGCGCGTGAAGTAGCGGGCGCCCTCCGGCGTAACCTTGAGCATGGTGTCATTCGAGGTGCGCGCGGCGTCCCGCTCGGCCAGGAAGTGGTCACTGTTCAGGGCGAAGTCGCGGTAGGTGAAGCGCCGCTGCACCTGCACCACGCCATCGGTGCTCACCCAGCGCTCGTAGGTCTTCACGGCCACGGGGCGCCAGACCCCGGGGGCCACGGTGCCGTAGGTGAGGATCTCGCGCTCGCTCTTCACCGTGCCCGGCAGGTCGTTCCGCTCGCGCCGTTCCACGAGGATCTTCCCGGTGGCCTCCTCCACCTCCAGCTCCCCCGCGTAGGCCAGGGGATCCGGACTCACCGGCTCGAAGCGCAGCAGGCGCCGGCCGGGGCCCGCGGGCCCGCCGTCCCGGTAGCGGTACCGCTCCGCCAGGCTGAGGGCCACGGGCAGGGACACGGACTGGCGGCTTTCGATGAGGGGCAGCTGCACCTCGCCCGTGAGGTTGGCCCTCACCCCGTTCAGCCGCACCTCCTTCTGCAGCAGCTCGGGCCAGTCCCCGGCCTGCTCGAAGTAGCCGAAGGTGAAGCCGATGTCCCCGCCGGGGCCCCGCGAGCCCTGGATGTGCAGGTCCAGGTCCGCCTTGGCCTGGAGGGTGCGGACGGCTGCCCGTGAGCGCAGGTGCGCGACGCGGACCTGCGCCAGCAGGGCGCCCACGTCGTAGGCGTCCGCCGCAGTCACCGCCACCTCGTGGCGCTCCTTCGGCAGGGGCACCGCGGTCCAGCTGCCATCCGCGAAGGTCCAGCGCTTGGCCTCCCCAGCCCGGTTGCGCAGGGTGAGGTCGCCCACCCCGCCCTCGACCTCCACGAACCCCTGGGGGATGAGCGCGGCGAGCTGCGCGGAGGAGCCTCCGGCCGGCACCACCAGCCGGCCCCCGTCACCCATCAGCGTCGCGGCCTGGGCGCCGGGGTCCTTCGGCAGCCAGAGGGTCCAGGCACGGCCGGGGAAGGTCTCCTGGGCCTGGGCCAGCTGGGTGCGCCAGAGCGTGGAATCGACGTTCAGGTCCGAAGGCAGCAGGGCCCCGCCATCCACCGCGCCCCAGGCCGTCTCGTCGAGGACGGGTACCGCTTTGGGATCGAAGGCCACGTAGAGCCGCTGGCCCGGAGCCTGGGCCTTGAGGGCCTGGGCGGCCGCCAGCAGGAGTGGGATGCGCGCCTCCCCCAGGGGCAGGCGGAGCCGCACGGCCGGGGCCTCCCGGAGCGCCGCCACCAGGGGGAGCCAGCGCTGCCGGGCGGCCTCCACCTGGGTGGCGTCCCGGTTGTCCCGAGGCAGCAGGGCGGTGGAGTCGGCCGTGGTCAGGTCCAGATCCACTGGTGGCGCCTCACCCACCCGCAGGGGGGCCGCCGGGGGTGCCTGGGCGACCAGCGACAGCGTGAGCGTGGGAATCAGGGCGAAGGAAGGGCGCGGCACGATGCCTCCGGATTAGGAGCGTGTCCAAGTAATGGGTGGGGGCTGCACTGGGGCGTCAGCCGAGCGAGGCGAGGAAGGTGACGAAGGCCCTCTCGGTATCGGCTTTGCCGATACGCGAGACATGCTGAAATCTGGTGGTTCCAAGGACGAGGAGCCTGACGCTGCATCCCGAGAGCTGCCACCCCAGCCCGAAGGGTTGATGGCAAAGGGCTCCCATGCTGCGTCACCGGGCTTGAACGGTGAACCCGCACCGCCCTGCGCCCACTTCCTTGCCTGGAAGCCCTTTGCCGTCAATGCAGCCCCTATCGATTACTTCGACACGCTCCAAGGAAGGCTACCGCGGCGACCCCGTTCCGGGTTATCCGGTATCCTCGAAGGTCTATGCGATTCACGGTCCGACTCACTCATGCCAACGGGGAAGTGCTGGTGCGCGAGTTCGAGGCGGACAGCGCCGAGAGCCTCCGGGCCCGCGTCCTCGCCGAAGGTGGCTTCCCCCTCGCGATCACCCGGACGGACACGGCCTTCCGCAGCCGGAACCAGCTCAAGACCGAGTCCCTCGTGCTCTTCAACCAGGAGCTGCTGGCCCTGCTGAGGGCGGGCATCCCCCTCCTGCAGTCATTGGAGCTGCTGGTCGGCCATGGCAAGGATGTCCAGCTGCGCCGCAGCCTCACCCAGGTGGTGGAGCTGGTGCGGGAGGGCATGTCCTTCTCCGACGCCCTGGAGCAGGCGGGTTCCTTCCCGCCCATCTACCGCAGCAACGTGGTCGCGGGCGAGCGCAGCGGCACCCTGCCGGAGGTGCTGGCCCGCTGGCTGTCCTTCCAGAAGTTCGCGCAGACCAGCCGCCGCCGCATCATCGAGGCCCTCTTCTATCCGACCTTCCTGGTGCTGGTCCTGATCCTGGCCCTGGGCGTGATCTTCAACGTGGTGCTGCCCCGCTTCGCCGAGTTCTACGCCGGCGGCGACATCGAGATGCCCTTCTTCACCCGGATCCTGCTGGGCGCCGGCAAGTTCGTCAGCTCCACCCTCTGGTTGCAGGGCCTCATCCTCATCGGCCTGGTCGTCCTCGGCCGCTGGATGGTGGCCTCCGAGGCCGGACGCAAGCTGGCCGAGCGGCTGCTGCTGATGCTCCCCAAGGTGGGCACCCTGTACCGCATGTACCATTCCAGCGTCTTCTGCCGGACCCTGGGCGTGCTGCTGTCCGGCGGCCTGCCCGTCGTGCAGGCCCTGGAGGTGGTGCAGCGCACCAGCCCCAGCGAGCGCATGAAGGCCGGGCTGCTCCTGATCACGGACAAGGTCCGGGCCGGCAGCAGCCTCCACCTGTCCCTGGAGCAGGCCAAGGTCCTGGATCCCCTGGCCGTGGAGATGATCCGCGTGGGCGAGCAGAGCAGCGCCCTGCCCGAGATGCTCGACCACGTGGCGAACTTCTTCGATTCCGAAGTGGAGAAGGCCACCACCGCCGTCACCAGCCTCATCGGCCCCGTGCTCATCCTCTTCATGGGCGTCGTCGTCCTGGGCCTCCTCCTCGCCATCTACGTGCCTCTGTTCAACGCCAGCAGCATGGTTCGCTGAATGTCCTCCGGGGGTTCCACGCTCCGCCACGCTGGGCGAACACCCCCGGTCCCCCGCGCGGATCCTCGGCAAAGCCGGGGATCCGCTTTCTCATCCTAGCGATACCGCTTCTTCATCCACTTCTGCGGATCCTGCGGCTGGGCCTGGTGGCGGATCTCGAAGCCCAGGCGCGGGCCGTCCACCGTGTCGCCCACGGCGCCCACGGATTCACCGGCCTTGAGCACCTGGCCCTTGGTGACGCCCAGGCCCACCAGGTGGGTGTAGAGCGTGAACCAGCCGCCGCCGTGGTCGAGGATCACCATGGGGCCGTAGCTCTGGTAGTAGTCCGCGAAGGCCACCTTGCCATCGGCCACGGCCGCCACGTTGGTGCCGCCGGGGGCGCTGATGAGCAGGCCGCTCTGCATGGTCTTGGTCTTGAAGCGCGGGTGCAGGTGCTCCCCGAAGCCCAGGGCCAGCGTACCTTCCACGGGCTGGGGCAGCTCGCCGCGCAGGTTGGCGAAGGCCACGGCGGGCTCGAAGGCCTCGCCCTTGGGCTTGCTGAGCAGGCCCGCCAGCAGCCGCTCCAGCTGGACGGCCTCCTCCGCCAGCTCCGCCTGGGCCTGTTTCTGCGCCACCTCGTCCTTCTGCAGGCCATCGAGGAAGCTGTTGAGCTTCTCCTCCTGGAGCCGCAGGGCGGCCTGGAGCTGGGCGGCCTCCCGTTCCTCGGTGGCCAGGCGCCCCAGGACCTCCTTCAGGGCCTTCTCCTTGGAGGCCAAGTCCCCCTGCAGCCGCTGGATCTGGCCCAGCTGCTTCCGCTCCTGCAGGCGCGCCCAGGCCAGCATGCGGCCCCGCACCAGCCAGGCCTCCAGATCCTTGAAGGTGACGTAGAGCGCGACGTCACCCCAGGGGCCCAGGGCCTGCATCCAGCGCACCTGCTTGCGGAGGCTCCCCTGGAGCCGCTGGACCTCGCCCTGGATCCGCGTCCGCTCGCGGCCGATGACCTGCACCTCGTTCTGGGCCTGGTCCCGGCGCAGGCGGGCCCCTTCCACCTGGGCCTTGGCCCGGTCCCGCTGCAGCGAGATGCCCTGGATCTCCACCAGCACGCCCTTGCGGCGCTTCTTCAGCGAGGCCAGCTGCTGGTCCACCTGGCCCAGCCGGCCCTGGATCGCCGCCAGCTTCTGCCGCAGCTCTGCGGGATCCTGGGCGCCCTGCGCCGCGAGGATCGCGGGGAGGAGAACGGCGATCAGCGGGCGCACGATGCTATTTCTTTCCACCCGCTGGAAGCAGCATGGCCAGGGCGCCCAGCACCAGCGGCCCGCCGATGGACAGGGGCAGGGCCAGCGGCGAGAAGGGATCCGAAGGCAGCTGGGCCATGGGCAGCAGGCGGACGATGACCTCCAGCACCTTCACCTGGCCGGCGCTCCAGCCCAGGTCCTGGCCGAAATCGAGGAAGAAGCTGAGGCGCGGCCCCAGCTCCCGGAGCAGCAGCGTGAAGAGCAGGGCCAGTCCCGCGCTGGACTTCAGCAGGCGTGAGAGCAGCACGGCCCACAGCAGCATCTGGAGGCCCAGCAGAAGCCCATGCAGATCCGCACGGAGCAGTTCCGGCGGCCACGCCTCACCGATGAGCCGCCAGCTCAGGGCCCACACGGGGATCAGCGCCACCTGGGAAAGAAAGAGGCCATGGGCAAAGCCCAGTCCCGTGCCCACGAAGAAGCCCTTGAAGCGCTCGCCGCGGGCAGCCGCGGCCGTCCACTGACTCACGGGGCCGAAGGCCCCCAGCAGCACCACCAGGGACACCACCCAGTACATCACGCCCTGCAGGTTGCCCACCGCGTAGGAGCGCAGCGAGTCGGCGCCCAGGGGAATGGCCGTGCCGAAGAGCAGGATCTGCGAGCCCCCATCTCCCTGCTGGCCCCGCACCGCCATGACCACCAGCCCCGTGGCGAACAGGCAGGCCAGCACCCAGCCGATGCGCAGCTTCGAACTTCCGAACCGATCCATGAAGGCTCCACAGGATCCTTCGAGTGTAGGGCAGGACGCGCTCAGCGTGCCGCCAACACCCGCGCCAGGTGGGCCTTCACCTCGGCCAAGCGCTCGGGCAGCACGGCCACGAACACGGTATCGTCCCCGGCGAGGGTGCCCATCAGGCCCGGCACGGGGTCGCCGTCGAGGCTGAGGCCCAGGGCCTGGGCGAAGCCGGGGGCCGTGCGCAGCACCAGCAGGTTGGGCGGCGCCTCGGTGATGCTCACGTCGGGAAGGACCTGGCTGCCCGGCTCCACACGGCGATAGCGGCCCTGGACCTTCTGCACGCCCAGCCGCTTCAGCCGCCGGGACAGGGTGGACTGCGTCAGCTCGTGGCCCTGGCCTTTCAACCGGGCCTGAAGGTCCCCCTGGTCGGTGATGGGGGCACCGTCCAGCAGCTGGAGGATGAGGGAATCCAAGTCCATGCATGGATGATGCATGAAATTGCATATCTCAACAAGACAAGATTTTTCAAAAGCACACCAAATTCACACAAATTTCTGCTTGAACCCCTTTTTCAAGCGCGCATAATATGCAATCTGCCGCTTGGTTATGCACCCTCCATGCGCGCATATGCACAGGATGCCTGCATGACCGCGACCCTTCCCATCCCCGCCCTGCTCCCCACTTACGCCCCCTATCCCTTCCCGCTCGTGCGAGGAGAGGGCGACCGGGTCTTCGACGACCAGGGCCGGGGCTGGTGGGACTTCTACGGTGGCCACTGTGTGTGCGCCACGGGCCACAGCCACCCCAAGGTGGTGAAGGCCGTGGCCAACCAGGCCGCCTCACTGCTCTTTTACTCCGCCGCCGCCGCCCTTCCCGTGCGGGATCAGGCCGCGACCCAGATCACGGCTTTCGCGGGCATGGACTCGGTCTTCTTCTGCAACAGCGGCGCTGAGGCCAACGAAAACGCCCTGAAGCTGGCCCTGCTCCTCACGGGTCGCAAGCAGCTCGGCGCCTTCGAAGGCGGCTGGCACGGCCGCACCCTGCTGGCCCTGTCCGTCACCGACGATCCCAAGATCACCGAGCCCTTCGCCGACCAGCTGGTGCCCACGGTGCGGCTGCCCTTCGGCGACCTCGCCGCGCTGGCCGCCGCCGACTTCTCCGGCATCGCCGGCGTGATCCTCGAACCCATCCAGAGCATGGCCGGCATCAAGACTGCCTCCCGCGAATGGTTCCGGGCCCTGCGCGCCAAGTGCGACGCCTCGGGCACGCTGCTGATTTTCGACGAGATCCAGACCGGCATGGGGCGGATGGGAACGCCCTTCGCCGCCCAGTTCTATGGCGTGCGGCCCGACCTCATCACGTCGGCCAAGGGCCTGGCCTCGGGCGTGCCCATGGGCGCCCTGCTCATGACCGCTGCCGTGGCCTCCAAGCTCAAGGGCGGAGATCTGGGGAGCACCTTCGGCGGCGGCCCCCTGGCCTGCGCGGCCCTGTTGGCCACGGTGGAGGTCATCGCCCACGAAGGCCTGATGCCCAATGCCATGGCTGCCGCGGCCAGGCTGCGGAAGGAGCTCGTGGGCTCCGTGGTGACGGAAGTCGTGGGCGAGGGCCTGCTGCTGGGCCTACGCAGCGCCCATGCCGCCGCCCTCAAGAAGCACCTCCTGGCCCACCACATCCTGGTGGGCGGCTCGGGCGATGCCACGGTGCTGCGGCTGATGCCGCCCCTCAACGTCAGCGGCGAAGCCCTGAGCGCCCTCGTCACCGCCATCCATGCCTTCCAGCCGGAGCAGCCATGAAGCACTTCACCCGCATCTCGGACCTGGGCCCCGCGGGAGTCAAGGAGATCCTCGCCACGGCCGCCGAGTGGAAGCGCAACCGCCCCGGCGCCATCTTTGCCGACCGCATCCTGGGCATGGTGTTCTTCAACCCCAGCCTGCGCACGCGGGCCAGCTTCGAGGCGGCCATGCTGCGCCACGGCGGCCACGCCATCGTGCTGGAAGTGGGCGCGGGCACCTGGAAGCTGGAGGACCGCGACGGCGCCATCATGAACGAGGACCGCGCCGAGCACGTGCGCGAGGGCGTGCCCGTGCTGGGCCGCTACGCCGACCTGCTGGCCGTGCGCACCTTCAGCCACGGCAACGGGGATGCGGAGGATGAAGTCGATCCCGTCATCAACGCCTTCCGGCGCTTCTCCACGGTGCCGGTGCTGAGCATGGAGAGCGCCCGCGAGCATCCGCACCAGGGCCTCGCCGACCTGCTCACCATCCAGGAGGCCCACGGCAGCACGAAGGTGCCCGTGACCCTCACCTGGGCCCCGCACATCAAGCCCCTGCCCAAGGCCGTGCCCAACTCCTTCCTGCTGACGGCCGCGGCTTGCGGGGCGGAGATCCGCGTGGCCCATCCGAAGGGCTACGAGCTGGCACCCGAAGTGCGGGCCGAAGCCGAAGCCTACGCCGCCGCCACCGGCGGGAAGATCGTCTACACGACCGACCAGGACGCGGCCCTGGAAGGCAGCGCCGCCGTCTACGCCAAGGCCTGGGGACCTTCCACCAGCTCGGGCCTGGCTGCCGCGCCCATGGCGGACCTCGGCTCTTGGATGCCCACCGCCGCCCACATGCAGAAGGCCGCGAAGGAAGCCATCTTCACCCACTGCCTGCCCGTGCGCCGCAACCTCGAAGTCCATGACAGCGTCCTCGACGGGCCCTGGAGCCGCGTCGTCGACGAGGCCGAGAACCGCTTCCACGTGCAGCGGGCCACCATCCACCACCTGCTCTCCCAGTCCTAAGCTCCCGCCCCGAGGTCCTGATGCCCCTCTCCCCCAATCCCTACGCCGCCCTCAAGGAAGCCTCCCAGTACGTGCGGCTGTTCCGCGGCAAGACCTTCGTGGTGAAGGTGGGCGGCGAGGTCATCGCCGAACCCAAGATCCGCAAGGCCCTCTGCGAGCAGATCGCCCTGCTCTGGTCCTTCTCCATCAAGGTCGTGGTGGTGCATGGGGGCGGCGCCGAGCTGGACGCCGTCTGCGCCTCCATGAACATCCCCGTGGAGAAGGTGGCGGGCCGGCGTGTGACGAGCCCCGAGGTGCTGGACGCCGCCAAGATGGTCTTCGCCGGCCAGGTGCACATGGACCTGCTCTCGGAGCTGCAGGCCGCGGGCGTGCCGGCCGTGGGCCTCACCGGTCTCGATGCGGGCCTCGTGAAGGCCCACCGGCGTCCGCCCGTGGCCGTGATCCCCGATGGGGCCACCGAGCCCCAGCTGGTGGACTACGGCCTGGTGGGCGACATCGACGCCATCGATCCACATGTTCTCAGCCACCTGCTCGAGGGGGGGTTCGTGCCGGTGGTGGCGCCGCTTTCCGGGGGGGAAGACGGCGCCATTTACAACACCAACGCGGACACCATCGCCGCGAGCCTGGCCACCGCGCTGGGCGCCGAGAAGCTGTTCTTCCTGCTGTCGGTTCCGGGTCTGTTGAAGGACGTCGCCAAGTCCTCGTCGCTCATTCCCCACGCCACCCTGGAGGAACTGTCCGGTCTGGAGGCCAAGGGGGTGATCACCGGGGGCATGCGGCCCAAGATCACCGCCGTGAAGGCTGCGCTCCTGGGCGGCGTGCCCAGTGCCCACCTGGTGAGTGGCCTGGCCCCGGATGCCCTACTGGCGGAGATCTTCACCAACGAGGGCAGCGGGACGATGATCGTGGCCCCCGCGGTGGCGGCCACGCCCGCTGGGGCGCATTGATGGGCCCCGCCGAGCTGCTCACGCGCCTGGTCGGCACGCCCAGCGTGTCGGGTGAGGAAGGCCCGCTGGCGGACCTGGTGCAGGATCTCCTCGCCACCCGGGGCTTCGAGGTCCAACGCCAGGGGCACAACCTCTGGTTCAGCCTCGGGAAGAAGGGCGGCTCCCGGCTCCTGCTCAACTCGCACCTCGACACGGTGCCCCCCTGCGCGGGCTGGGAGGGGGATCCCTTTGCGCCCGTCTGGCACGGCGCCCGCCTCCAGGGACTCGGCGCCAACGACGCCAAGGGCTGCGTGGCGGCCCTCCTGCTGGCCGCCTTCGAGCTGGCGAAACTGGACCTCGACGGGGAAGTGGTGGTGGCCCTCACCGCCGAAGAGGAGACCGGCGGCCAGGGCATCGCCACCATCCTGGGCCAGCTCGGCCCCTTCGATGGCGCCGTGGTGGGCGAACCCACGGGCCTGCGCATCTGCGCGGCCCAGCGGGGCCTCCTGATCCTCAAGTGCACCGCCCGGGGCCAGAGCGGTCACGTGGCCAACGCCCAGATGCTGGGTGCCGAGAACGCCATCCACAAGGCGGCCCGGGACATCGCCAAGATCGCCGCCATGGACTTCCCCGCCCACCCGCTGCTGGGCTCGCAGAAGGCCCAGGTCACGCAGATCCAGGGCGGCCTGCGGCGCAACCAGGTGCCGGATGCCTGCGAGTTCTTCGTGGACCTGCGCACCAGCCCCGAGCAGGACCACGATGCCCTCGCGGCCGGCTTCCAGCGGCAGCTGGAAAGCGAAGTCGCCATCCACTCCAAGCGCTACCTGCCCAAGGGCACGGATCCGGGCCATCCCATCGTCCGGGCGGCCCTCGCGGCCGCCGGCAAGGCCGGCCCCGTGGGCTCCGGCACCACGTCGGACTGGGCCTTCCTGGGGAGCATCCGGGCGGTGAAGGCCGGGCCCGGCGACACCTTCCGCAGCCACACCCCCAACGAGTACCTCACCCTGCCCGAGCTCGAAGCGGGCGTGGCCTTCTACGCTCAGCTGGTCTCCACCTTCTTCAAGCTGCAGGTGCCAAATGAAGCCTGACGGAACAACCCTCTGGGCCAAGGACCTCCCCCTGGACGTGGCCATCCACCGCTTCACCGTGGGCGAGGATCCGGACACCGACCTGACCCTGCTGCCCTGGGACTGCCTGGGCAGCGCGGCCCACGCGAAGATGCTGGCGGCCACCGGGCTGCTGGAAACCGCCGATGCCGGCGCCCTGGTGCGGGGCCTGAAGCGCATCTCGAACCTCGCCCGGCAGAACGCCTTCCCCATTCCGCCACACCTGGAGGACGGCCACACTGCCATCGAGGCCGACCTCACCCGCAGCCTCGGCCCCGTGGGCCAGCGCATCCACCTGGGCCGTTCGCGCAACGACCAGGTCATCCTGGCCTTCCGGCTCTACCTGCGGGACGCCCTGCTGCGCCTGGGCCTCCGAGTGTCCGACCTGGCCGAGGCCTTCCTGGCCTTCGCGCGGGCGAACCAGGACGTGCCCCTGCCGGGCTACACCCACCTGCGCCGCGCCATGCCCAGCACCTTCGGCATGTGGGCCGCGGCCTTCGCCGAGGGACTGCTGGAGGAACTGGAGGCCCTGCAGTCGGTCTACCAGCGGCTCGACCGCTGCCCGCTGGGATCGGCCGCCGGCTTCGGCGTGCCCCTGCCCATCGACCGTGAACTGACGGCCAGGCTGCTGGGCTTCTCCAAGGTGCAGCGCAGCCCCATCGACGTGCAGAACAGCCGGGGCCGCCACGAGACGGCCATGCTCCAGTGGGCCGCGTCCACCGGCGGCGTCATCGAGAAGTTCCTGTGGGATGTGTCCTTCTACAGCACCGAGGAGTTCGGGTTCCTCAAGCTGCCGGACGCCTTCACCACGGGCTCGAGCATCATGCCCCAGAAGAAGAACCCCGACGTGGTGGAACTGGCCAGGGGCCGCTGCCGCGAACTGCGGGGCACGGCGGGCCTGGTGGAGCAGATCGCCTCCGGCCTGCCCTCCAGCTACCACCGCGACCTGCAGCTGCTCAAGCGCCCCGTCATCCTGGGCCTGCGCCAGGCGGATGAGCTCTTCGGCGTGCTGGTGCGGCTCATCCCCGCCCTCAGCGTGAACGGGGCGGCCACCGCCGCCGCCAGCACGGACGAGCTCTACGCCGCCCACCAGGCCTACGTCTACGTGCAGGGCGGCCTGCCCTTCCGCGAGGCCTACCGCAAGGTCGCCCAGCAGCTGCAGGACGGCACCTTCGCTCCGGACCGCGCCGCCCTCACCGCCACCCACCTCGGCGGCGCCGGCAACCTGGGCCTCGACGACCTCGCCGCCGACCTTTCCGCTGCGCGAACCTGGATCGAAGCCAAGCGCGAGGTCCATGTGGAAGCGGAGGCGGCGCTATGGGCGAACTGATGAAAGATCAACGCAAAGACGCAAAGGCGCGAAGAAAAGCCACCTTGGCAACCCCTGCTCTTCTTTGCGCCCTTTGCGCCTTTGCGACAAGTCCTTTGGCTTTCATCTGGAAGGGCCTCCCATGAGCAAGCTCGCCGTCCTCGCCTTCTCCGGCGGCCTCGACACGTCCTTCTGCGTGTTCTACCTGAAAGAGCAGGGCTACGACGTGGCCACGGTCACGGTGAACACCGGCGGCTTCTCGCCGGAGGAATTGGCGCGCATCGAGGCCACCTCCCCGAAGCTGGGCGCCCTCAGCCACACCACCGTGGACGCCCGCGCCGGGCTCTTCGACGGCTACCTGCGCTACCTGATCTACGGCAACGTGCTGCGCGGCCAGATGTACCCGCTGTCCGTCTCCGCCGAGCGGGTCTGCCAGGCCCGGGCCGTGGCCGAGCTGGCCAAGGCCATGGGTGCCGCCGCCATCGCCCACGGTTCCACCGGCGCCGGCAACGACCAGGTGCGCTTCGACGTGGCCTTCCGTGCCCTGGCACCCGAGCTGGCGATCCTCACCCCCATCCGCGACCTGGGCCTGTCCCGGGCCGAGGAGATGGCCTACTGCGCCGAGCGCGGCCTGGTGTTCCCGGAGAAGACCAGGGACTACTCCATCAACGAGGGCATGTGGGGCACCAGCGTGGGGGGCCGCGAGACCCTCGACGCCTGGACCACCCTGCCCGAAGCGGCCTTCCCCGGCGGCATCATCGGCGCCCTGGCACCCAAGACCCTGACCCTCAGCTTCGATGAGGGCGTACCCGTGGCCCTGGACGGCAATGCCATGGATCCCGTCACCCTCGTCGCCCAGCTCAACGCCATCGGGCGCCCCTACGGCATCGGCCGCGGCGTGCACCTGGGCGACACCATCCTGGGCATCAAGGGTCGCGTGGGCTTCGAGGCCCCGGCGGCGCATCTGCTCATCGGCGCCCACCGGGAGCTGGAGAAGCTGGTGCTGAGCGGCAAGCAGCTCTTCTGGAAGGAGTCCCTGGGCAACCTCTACGGCAGCCTGCTGCACGAGGGCCACTTCTTCGATCCCCTGGCCCGCGACCTGGAGGCCTTCCTGCAGTCCAGCCAGGACCGCGTCTGCGGCGAGGTGCGCCTCACCCTGCACCCCCGCGCCTTCGTGGTGGAGGGCGTGCAGTCGCCCTACTCGCTGATGGACCCGCGCATCGCCACCTACGGCGAGGCCAACAAGCTCTGGACCGGCGCCGAAGCCGCGGGCTTCGCGAAGGTCTTCGGCGTTCAGCAGACTTTGACACTCAAGGCAAAAGGCAACTGATCACCGCGGTGAATCCTTTTCAAGGAACAACCTCATGCGCATCCACGTCGACAAGCTCGCCTCGGTCACCCGCAACCTGCGGCTGGGCCGCACCCTGACCCTCGGCAGCGAAATCCTGCTCGAAGAAGGCTCCGTCATCGCCTGCAAGGTGCGGGGCGAGAAGAGCACCTACAACCAGCTGGAGGATCCCCACGGCCGCATGAGCACCCTGCATGACGGCGACATCCTCGTGGGCGCCCTGGGCCACCGCAACGCCCTGCAGGGCTACGAGGGCGTCATGCCCAAGGCCCTGAAGCCCGGCGACACCGTGAACCTGCTGAACATGGGCGGCGTCCTCGGCCGATGCCTGTCGCACAACCCCGACGTGGGCAAGCCCTTCGAGCTGGAGGTGCTGGGCCAGGTGCTGGTGTTCCCCGAGTTCCAGTCCCGCGCCGGCCAGCCCGCCCACATCCGCATGGGCGCCCTCAAGGGTACGGGCCTCTCTGCCCACTGCCCGGTGGTGTACGTGGCGGGCACCTGCATGAACGCGGGCAAGACCGCCGCCGCCTGCGCCACCATCCGCCAGCTCAGCCGCGCGGGCTACCGGGTGGGAGCCTGCAAGCTCACGGGCGTCTCGCTCATGCGCGACGCCCTGGCCATGCGCGACTACGGCGCGGAAGTGGCCCTCGATTTCACGGATGCGGGCATCGTGTGCACCGATGCGGGCAGCGCCGCCGGCGTCTCGCACATCATCTTCTCGGAGCTGGCCTCCCATGGCGTGGATGTCATCGTGGCCGAGACCGGCGACGGCATCATGGGCGAGTACGGCGTGCAGGCCATCCTGCAGGATGCCGAGCTCATGGCCTTGAGCGGCGTGTTCATCGTCTGCGCCAACGACCCCGTGGGCGCGGCCGGGGCCGTGCACAACCTGACCTCCGCCTACGGCATCAAGACGGATCTCGTGGCCGGTCCCGCCACGGACAACCGCGTGGGCGAGCGCTTCGTCGCCACCCTGGGCCTCCCCGCCCGCAACGCCCGGGCCGATGCGGATGCCCTCGGCCGCTTCGTGCTCGACCTCCTCGAGCCCAAGCTCGCGGCCAAGGTATGAGTTCCGTGGATGTCCTCATCCTCGGCGCGTCGGGCTATGGCGGCGGAGAGCTGCTGCGGTGGCTTTCCAATCACCCGGCGGTAACCTCCATTCGCGGGACGGCGCGCAGCCACGCCGGCAAGCCCTTCCATGCCCAACACCCGAACCTGCGCGGCCTGGTCGACGGCACCTTCGAAGCAGCGCCGGACTGGGCGGCCCTGGCCCAGAGCGAGACCCCCGTGCTGTTCGCGGCCCTGCCCCACGGCGAGTTTGCCAAGCAGTGGCCCGACTTCCAAAGCGAGTGGGATCGCCTGGGGCTCACGGACAAGCTCACCATCATCGACCTCTCCGCGGACTTCCGCCTGGACCCCGCCTGGGTCTACGGCCTGGTGGACTGGCAGCCCGAGCGCATGAGGGGTGCCCGGCGCATCGCCAACCCCGGCTGCTTCGCCACGGCCCTGCAGTTGGCCCTGCTGCCCCTGGCCGAGTGGAAGCCGGCCTTCGTGGCCGTCACCGCCGCCACGGGTTCCTCAGGGTCGGGCGCCGCGCCCAGCGACACCACCCACCACCCCACCCGTGCCAACGACTTCCGCGCCTACAAGATGCTCGGCCACCAGCACGAGGCCGAGGTGCTGCGCACCCTCGCCGTCGCGGGCTGGCAGGCGCCCCTCAGCTTCGTGCCCCAGAGTGCCCCCATGGTGCGTGGGATCTTCGCCACGGCCCAGTTCCCGCTGCCCGCTGGCGTAGTTGAGGACACCCTCAGGGCGCACTATGCAGCCTTCTACCGGGACCGTTTCTTCATCCGCATGGTGGAGGGCAGCCCCCGCGTGGCCGCCACCACCGGCAGCGCCTTCGCCGATCTTGGCGTCGCCGCCCGGAACGGCCACGCCGCCGTCATGGTCGCCCTCGACAACCTGGGCAAGGGCATGGCGGCCCAGGCCGTGCAGAACCTCAACCTGGCCCTGGGCCTGCCGGAATGGACGGGGCTGAAGGCTGCTTCGACCTTCCCCGGTTGAGGACGGATCTGCTCTATCGCACCACCACCCACGCCTTCCGCCCCTTCTTGAGGGCGCGGAGGAGGGCGGCCATGGCTTCGGCGGCGTCGGTGGAGGTCTGGGTGCCGGTGCGCTCGTCGAGGAGCATGACCTGGCCGGGTGCCACCGGGGGGAGGGCCAGGGTGGTCTCCACCACGGAGCCCTCCGGCTCGGCTTCGGGCAGGGGCCGTCGCGTGGCTTCTTCCAGGAACCCGAGCCCAGTGTCCAGGCCGGCCAGGCTCACGCCATAGTGCTTGGCCAGGGCCCCCAGGGTGACGGCGCTGGGCCGGGTACGGCCCACTTCCCAGCTGCTGATCATGGCCTGCTCACAGCCCAGGGCCTGGCTCACCTCCACCTGGGTGAGGCCGGACTGCTTGCGCAGCCACCGCAGACGCTCCGCCAGCGTGCGCGGGTGCGTCGGCATGGGCGAGGTCTCATAGGGGCCGCGGGTAGGCATGGCTCCATTGAAGCCCGGGAGGAGCCGCGCGTCCAGAGATGGGGACGCAATACCTGCTTTGGTAGGAATCGAAGGAGACCCGAATTTTGCCACCCGCGGGTATCCACTGCTCCGCCGTTCCGCTAGAAATAGAGACATCCACTGCACCCCATGACGCTCCTCGAAAGTGATCCCTCCCCTGAACCCGGGACGATGCCGCCCTGGGCCAGGTCTGCGGACTGCGTGGCGGTGGACCGCTACCTCCTCGGCCCGGAGCTGGGCCGGGGCGGCATGGGCCGGGTGCATGCGGCCT